>JAKSBG010000084.1 GCA_022361255.1 Verrucomicrobiales bacterium | reverse complement strand
TCTTTGATATTTTCCTGCTCGAGCCAGCGAATAATTTCATCGGGCCAGATCCGAACATCAAAATTCTCGCGAAATTCGGTATCTTCCCATGAGGGAAGCTGCATCTTCCCTGAGAATTCCCGCTCAGCGGTTTCAGTTGAATCCGAGGATGGTGACGCTACAGCTGCTGGCTGACCGGAAAAGTTGGCAAGCACAACTGCGGCCGCGAAAGGCAGGAGGAAACGGCGCATGATTCAAATAATTGAGAGGTTACAGATAAGACGTGTCACCCCGGATGTTTCTTAGATAGCACCGCACTCGAAACCGCCCAGAGAAACGAATTAGAGGCAAAACTCCCGTTGATAAAGTAATGCCCCCGGAAATCCCTTATTTTTCGTCCGTCCGAACGCTTGACAAACCATTCAAACCACCTAGATTCCCGCTCCCTACCAGCTCCGGACGGCATTTAGGCTCTTTTCGCACAGCGCCTCCTTCCGAATCAGTCGCTGAGAAAAGGGAACAACCCCACCTGGGAAATGAAGACATTTTCTGCAAAAGCCGAAGAAATCGACCGCAAATGGTATGTAATTGATGCTGAGAATCAGGTTCTCGGTGATCTTGCCGTTGCGGCTGCAAACCTCCTTCGTGGCAAAGACAAGCCGCTTTTTACTCCTCACGTTGACTGTGGCGACTTCGTCGTTGTCATCAACGCCGACAAGGTTCGCCTGACCGGTAACAAAGAGCAGCAGAAACTTTACACTTCCTACTCCGGTTACGTCGGTGGCCAGAAGCGTGAAACGGTTGAAAAGCTCCGCGAGCGCCGCCCCGAACTGATTGTCGAACGCGCTGTCCGCGGGATGATTCCCCACAACCGCCTTGGTCGCCAGATTTTCAAGAAGCTCAAAATCTACAATGGTTCGGAGCATCCTCACGAAGCACAGCAGGTCGAGACCTACGAACTCTAATCACGAGCCCCCCCCCTTTTAGAAATGAGCGAAACTTTCTCAGCCACCGGACGCCGCAAGACTTCCACCGCACGGGTCACTCTTACCCCTGGCAGCGGATCAATCGTCATCAACAAGCGCCCCTTCGACGAGTACTTCGGCACTCTCTCCCTGCAGAATCAGGTGCTGCATCCCTTTCAAGTCGCAAACGCGATGAAGCAGTTTGATGTCGCAATCAACACAAAGGGCGGCGGTGTAACTGGACAGATCGGCGCTATTCAGCTCGGCATTGCACGCGCCCTGCTCAAAACCAATGAGGAACTTCGCGACACTCTTCGCGAAGAAGACCTCCTGACCCGTGACTCCCGTAAGAAGGAGCGCAAAAAGGCAGGTCAGCCGAAAGCGCGGAAGCGTTTCCAGTTCTCGAAGCGTTAATTCGCCCGGACAATTTCATTTCTTTTGCAACAGGGTTGGGTGCTTCACTCAACCCTGTTTGCTTTGGGACCTGTCCCAGTTTTTGGAGCCCTTCCCTTCTCACAGCTTCAATGAAAAGGCCGGTCCCCCGGAGCGTTTTTTTCGGAAGAGGTTTGAAAGAACCTCTCCCCCCATTCCCCCAACAGGAAAAAGCCCCGTTTCCTCAACGTGGAGGAAAGCGGGGCTTTCTTAAGAAAACAGGGTCCGTATCGCCCGGAAATTGATCAGCTGGCTTCAATTTCCTCTGCCGCTTTCTCCGGCCCCAGATGCCTGATATCGGTTGCGCTCTCCAGGAAAATCCCATCCTCGGCAATGTTCACGGCGTGATCACCGACGCGCTCGAGACTGCGGACAATGAAAATGAGATGAAGAAAAGATTTTACCCGAACTTCCTCGTTATCAATCTGTTTCGTCAGCTCCTTGATCAGATCGTTGTGTGCTTTATCAAGCTCACGATCACGATCGTAAAGAGACAATGCCAGGTCGTTATCGCCTTCCGTGTAAGATTTCATCCCGTCACGGAAAAGACTGAGTGCCGTTTCATACAACGGTTCGATCATCGCGGTTTCGGCAATCTCCGGATGCTTCAGGATTTTCCGGGCACGGCGGCCAATGCTTTGCGCCTCGTCAGAGATCCGCTCGAGATTGTTGGCTACTTTCATCCCGGCGATCACTTCCCGCAGGTCGGTTGCTACGGGGTTGAAACGCATCAGTATCTCAAATGATTCGGCGTCGACCGTCTTTTCGAGATTGTTGACTTCGTCGTCTTCGACAATCGCTTCGTTGCAGAGTTCTGCATTGCGTGTCAAGAGACCGCGCACGGCGCTCTCCAGATTCTGCTCGGCAATGCTCGCCATGCGAAACACATTTTCGCGAGCTTCTTTCAAAGCGGTCTCAAAGTTAGCAAGCATGTGAGGAGTTTGTTCGTTCATTAGTGTTTACGTAATGGGTAAGCCGTGCCGCAGCAAGGTTTTTCCCCATCGAGCTTGCTACTGCATCAGGCAGCAAGTTCTGCGTTCGGATTTGTTTTCGGCTCATGTTCTTCTTCTGTAAAGTCAGCTTCATGCTCCAGAAGAGCCTCGCTGCTCTCCCTGCGCGCCATAAACTCGCTGTGGCTGATCAGTTGAAATTCACCCGGCTCCGTCTCCACGATGGCGGTCAAAGACTCGACCCAGTCACCGGAGTTCAGATAATGGACCTCATCGTCCAGAAGCTTGTCAGCCGGGGTGTGGATGTGGCCGCAAATGATTCCACAGCAGTCCCGCACCAAAGCCAGTTCTTTGAGTTGGTCTTCGTAGCGATCTACGAACGAAACCGCTGATTTAACCCGCCCTTTAATTTTCTTACTCAGGGAGAAATACTCCTTCCCCCGAAAACTCCTCCACTTGTTGTAGAGCCGGTTGACCCCGAGGAGGAGCTCGTATGCTTTCGCCCCGAGAACAGCAATCCATTTGTGGCTCGTGGTGACCGAGTCAAATCCGTCGCCATGCACGACGAGATAATTCCCCTGGGGAGTCGCGTGAAGGTATTCGTCGACGATGCGAAGATTACCGAAATTGATCGGAAGAAAACGTTCGAGGATATCATCGTGATTCCCCCGCAGATAGATCACCTCAGTTCCCTGTTTCTCCATTTTTTTCAGGACAGTCCGCACAAACTTGGTGTGATCCGGAAGCCATTTCCCTCCACCTTTCAGAGCCCATCCGTCGACGATGTCGCCGTTCAGAATCAGCTTTTTGCAGCGCGTCGCTTTTAGAAACTGAATCACTTCAGTCGCCTTGCTGTCCCTCGTACCGAGATGAATATCGGAGAGAAAAATGGATTCGTATTCGTTTTTCTTCATGAAACTTCAGATAGAGATCGAGTCTGTTCCGTGTCGTTCGTGTTCAAAATTTCTCCCGAATCCTCTGTGGTAAGCTTAGACAGTTGCTTCTCGAACCGCTTCACCACTTTCTTCCACCTGACTTTACGGGCGGAGCTTCGAGCGTTCTTTCTCAGCTCGGAAACATCCGATTTTGCCGCTTCAATAGCTGTCTCGAGAAACGCCTCCTCACTGTCGAAAGGAACGGCAAATCCGTTCTCCCCGTTTCTGATATGTTGCCGCGCTGCCGCGTAGTCATAGGCAACCACCGCGAGACCGCTTGCCAGCGCCTCCATCGTCACATTTCCGAATGTCTCCGTTGTGCTCGGAAAAACGAAAACATCAGCCGAAGCATAGTGCTCCGCGAGTTCTTCCCCTCTCTTCACACCGGCGTAAATAAACTGGGGATAATTTGCCTTCAGTTCCTCCAACTTCGGTCCGTCTCCGACAAACACGCCTCTGAAATCGGGAATCAGCTTTTGAATCTCAAGGAAGGTCTTCAAAATCAGTGGCAGATTTTTCTCGGCTGCGATTCGCCCGACATACAGTCCCACGACACTGCTCTCCCCGGCTCCCCATTCCCGGCGCAGCAAGTGGGATCGCTTTTTCGGGGAAAACAGTTTGGTATCCACCCCTTTCGGAAGGAGCTCCAGATTTTCGAAGCCCCGATGCTCGAGTTCTGCTATCACATCACGGGAGGGAACAAAAGTGCACGAAGAACGGTTGTGCACGTGACGCAGATATTTCATTGTCGCCTTTTCCAGAAGCGGCAACTGGTAGTGAGCCATGTACTGCTGAAAATTCGTATGGAATCCGGAAGCAGCCGGTATTCCCAGCGCGCGCGCTGCCGAGATGGCAGAAGCTCCGAGTGGGGTCTCGGTGGCAACGTAAATCACGTCAGGGCGCTTTTTGAACCACCTCGCCTGCAGTACCAGTTTCATCGGGAATCCGAAGCGCACATCTTTGTACCCGGGCAGTCCGACGGAAGGAACTTTGAGCCCGTCCTCGTCGCAGGCAAGAACTGCCGGACGAATCACATCCACCTCATGCTCGCGTTCGCGCAGGCCTTTGACGAGACGCTCCAGAGTAGTGGCCACTCCATTGGCTTGTGGCGAATAAGTATCCGTTACGAAGGTGATTCTCATGGCAGAAACGAATTAGGTTCGATGGGAACTCCGACTCAAATCTCCTGGTCTCCGGATCCCAACCGATGACCTCTTTGTCGAGATTCGATGGCTGAGTATCCATCGGTTCAACTGGCATCCAAGCGACAGCTTTGTCACATTGATCTCTAAGATGTCCGAACCATGAGCGGGGTTTCCCCCTGTACACAAACGAGCCGCAGCCCGGACACCTGCCAATAATCCGGACTGCGGCTACCCCTCAACTCGGGAGGAACGGTAATCGACGATGAAACAAGTTACTTCGATCACCATTCTCTCCCAAATTCATTCCCGTGAAGTTTCGAGCTGCCACTCGCGGTCGATCCTGCCAATCGCCTGCTTCACGGTAAGGTCTGTTTGTGTTGGGAAAATTCTTTTGCTTTCGCTGACAGAGCATCTGCATACCCCCATCCACTGCTGAGCGCTGCGTTGTTGAGGTAGGATCGGAGAAGTCATGAAAAGCGGATAGTCCTCGTTGCGAGGTAGTTTAGTTTGCCAGATATTTTAACATCTGCAAATCATTTTTTAAACTTTTCTGCATTTTGAGAGAAGTTTAGCGAAAAGTTTAAAAACTTTGTGAAAATTGGCAACATAGCTCCCTATTCCCGACGAATCTCGCACAAGAGATTGCAGTGATTCAGAGCCTCTTCCCTCTCGGCTAGACCAGAGGAAACACGGTTGCTCCGAGCAGGACGACAGCCAGCCCGACAAGCGACATCAAAATCATCATGACGCTGACCGTCTTGAACGTCTCCAGTGGAGTCATTCCCGACATTCTTCCAATGACCCAGAAGCCACTGTCGTTTGCCCATGAAATGGGCTTGGATCCGCACCCGATTGCCAGTGCGAGATACAGGGCCGAGTATCCCAGATCTGTTCCCGTAGCCAGCGGGGCAATGATCCCACCGGCAGTTATCATGGCGACAGTTGCCGACCCCTGGGCGGTTCGGACGAGAGCGGTTACCAGGTAGGCTACCGGGATCAAGACCAAAGTCCCTCCGCCGTCGAAGAGCTTTCCGATCTCACCGGCTATTCCCGTGTCTTTCAACACAGCACCGAATCCACTTCCTGCTGCAGTCACGAGAATGATGACGCCACCACTGGCAAGCGCCTCCTGGACTGCCTCACGAATGTGCTGTTTCGTCTTTCGAAATGGCGAGGTGATCAGTAACAGGATCGCAGCTCCCGCTGACAGGATCAGGGCAATATTCTTATCCCCCAGAAACTTCAGTACAGCAGAATCGCCGCCGAGCGCCTGATTGATGGTCTGCCCGGCAATGAGAACGACAGGGAGAAGGATCGGCAGAAGCGAGAACCAGAGCGAAGGCAATTTGTCAGTCTCAAGCTCCTCTAAAACTTCCGCCTCAGCGTCCTCTCCCCGAAGTGGAATTTCCCAGCGTCGATTGGCCCAGTATGCGTAGGCAATCCCGGCTGAAACGGTGAAAAGGCCCACGATCAGACCTCCCAGCATCATGCTGCCAATCGAGACTTTATCCCCGAAAAAACCGGCGACAGTGAGCGGACCGGGCGTCGGCGGCACCAGGGAGTGAGCCATCGTCGCGCCGGCGACAATCGTAAGAATATAGAGCAGGTAGTCCTTTCCTGTCTTCCGGCGCAAAGCTTTTCCGAGCGGAAAAAGAAGATAAAACACCGTGTCAAAGAAGACCGGAATTCCGAGCGTAAATGAGCTGAGAGCAAATGCGAAGGGGGTTCCACGAAGGCCGAGCCGTCGCAGCAGCGCATCCACGATTCGTCGAGCGCCGCCCGAATCCAGAAGGCACTTTCCGATGATCGCCGCCATTGCGATGATCAGAGCGATTCCTCCACAGGCCTTTCCAAACGCTCCCGTAACCCGTGAGACAAACCACATTCCAGCTTTCTGCTCTGCCTCCAGGATTTCGGAAGCTACAGCCAAGCGGGCAAAGTTTTCGTCGCGCGTCTCCTGCGCATTCTCTGCATACCATTCCGCGGCCTCGCCGGACAACTGTGCTCCCACCAGGAGCTCCTCGGGAGTCAATGCTGCCACAGTCAATGCCGCGACAATCAGCGAAACAAACGGGTGCCAGCGGAGCACCAGAATGCTCAGCACCACGATCGCCATTCCGACGAAAAGGAGCAGGAAAGGACTCATCATCCTTTCGGGATACAGGAAAGCCCCATACCTGACAATGCAGAACTTTCCGCCTTTCTCCGCTCAGCAGAGAGAGCCGGTTATTTCATGGATGCGAAGCGGGCGGAAAGGAGGTCAGTGGTCGAAGCATCTCCCACTTTTTCCTTTGTCGCGTCGATCCACTCCTGCTCAAGTTCGTTCTTTGTCGGGCGGCGATCCTGATAAAAGACACCAAATTTTCCGGGGTATTGAAGAGATGCCAACTCGTAAGCGGCATTGCCGTCGGTGACGTCGTGGCGATCTTCGTCTTCCGGGGAACCGTCTCCCACCTTTTCCTCGATGATGTCGAATTCACCGCCTTTCCGCGGATTTCCGTCATCGAAAATGCCGGGATAGAAAACCACACACTCGGAAAGAACCTCGACGACACTGAATCCGGGATGAAGAATGGCACGCTCGAATACCTGCATCATGTGTTTCACCTGCGTTGCGTGAGTTCTCGCAACGAAAGAGGCTCCGCCATAGACAAGTTTCTTCATCGGATTGATCGGCTGATCAATCGCACCGGTTGGGTCCGTCTTGGATTTGAAACCTTTCGGACTCGTCGGGGAAGTCTGCTTTTTCGTCAGCCCGTAGACAAAGTTGTCCATCACCACGTAGGTGAGGTTGACATTTTTCCGTGCCGCATGATCGAGGTGATTTCCCCCGATCGAATATCCGTCGCCATCTCCGCCAAAAGCGAACACGTGCAGGTCCGGACGGGAGAGGCTCACCCCTGTCGCAAGAGGCAGCGCACGACCGTGAATGAAATGCACCCCGTGTCCGTTCACAAAGTACGGAAAACGGGAGGAACATCCGATACCGGCAATGGTGCAGATTTTCTCATGAGGAAACTGCAGTTTCTCAAGAACTTTGAAAAACGCAGCAAGAACGGCGAAGTCTCCGCAACCGGGACACCAGGTCGGGTGGTCCGCAGTGAGGTCTTTCTTCGTCAGTTTTTTGGGTTCGGCTGGAGCTGACATGGGAAAAAATTAGGAAATTAGGAAACAATGGCGTCGACTCGCTCGATGATCTCGCGAACCTTGTAAGTAAGACCGTCCGTCTTGCAGACAGACACAATTTTCGAATCACAATAGCGGGCACGCAGAAGTGTCGCGAGCTGCCCGAGGCCGTAGAAACCTTCGTCGTTCATTTCAACGACGACAACATGGTCGTAGTTGGCAAAGATGCTTTCAAATCCGTTCGGCAGCGGATTGAGATGGCGCAAATGGATCGTGCCGACCTTTCTACCTCCCTCGCGCATGCGATTAACAGACTCACGGATCGGCCCCCAGGTGGACCCCCACCCGACGATCAGGACTTCCCCTGCCTCATCGCCGTAGACATCCGGAAGGGAAAGACTGTTGGCGAGATCCTTGAGCTTCTCGCGGCGCTTTGCGTTCATCTTCGCATGCATCTCCGGATTTCCGCTCGGGTGCCCCCACTCATCATGTTCGAGTCCGGTCACCACCGGATACGTGCCGCCTTCCATGCTCGTTCCCGGAGGCGCATGCTTGGTTCTGCCATCAAGAGGATAGGGCTTGAAATCCTCACTTCGGGCATCCTGGTCGAGGACCGGTTCGTGGACGAGCGCGGGAAGATCCGGCTCGGAGAACGCTTCAATTCTCGTTGCAAGAGCCTGATCGGTGAGAACAATCACCGGGCAACTGTATTCGCGGGCTATCCGGCAGGCTTCCACCGCAATGTAGAAACAATCCTCCACGTTCTTCGGAGCAAGAACCACCCGCGGCGAATCACCGTGGCTGCCGTAGATTCCCTGCATCAGGTCACTTTGCTCAACGCTCGTTGGAAGACCGGTACTGGGACCACCACGCTGCACGTTAATTACGACCAGCGGCAGCTCAGCCATCGTTGCGTAGCTGAGTGCCTCCATTTTCAAAGACAATCCCGGGCCGGAGCTGCCTGTTACCGAAGTGTGCCCGGAGTAAGCGAATCCAAGAGCCATGGAAACCGCAGCAAGCTCATCTTCGGCCTGAACAAAAATTCCTCCGTATTTCGGCAACTCACTGCGGAGTTGCTCCATGATAGTCGACCAGGGAGTAATCGGATATCCGGCACCGAAACGAACGCCACCGGCGAGAAGGCCCATCGTCATCGCCGTATTACCATCTGTCGTAATCTTGTCGGCACCTTTTTCACTTCCCTCCTTGAGATCAAATCCCAAACCGATGACATCACCGATGGGGTAAGCGTAACCGGCGTCGAAAGCCAGCATCGCATTCCGGAGAACGTCCTCCCCTTTTCTTCCAAACTGTTTCTCGATCAGAGTCGTCAGTTTTTCCCGATTGAGAGAAAACAGCTGGGTGACAAGACCGAGCGCAAAGATGTTTTTGCCACGGTCCCTGGCACTACCACCAATCGCCTCGACCGCCGTGCTGGTCATAGGGACCGCAACGTGGATAATGCCCCGCTCCTCTTTCAGTTCCTCGACGTGATCGGAATCATAGATGCAGATTCCGCCATCTTTCAACGAATCGATATGGTTGTCGTAGCTGTGCTGATAGAACGCGAAAAGAAAATCGGATTCATCACCGGCTGAAAGGACCTCTCCGGACCCGAGATGAACCTGGAAGATGGAAGGCCCGCCGGAGATCGTGGACGGAATAGTCATGTAGGTCATGACCTCCCTCGCACTTCGGCCGGCAAGACGCGCCAGAAATCCACCGATCGTTTGAATCCCGTCCTGGGAGTTCCCCGCGAAGCGAATTACTGCGTCCTGTAGTTCTGTGATCCCCTCTCCGGAAACGGAGGGGCTTTCGCTTGTTTCGGGGTCACCCGAAGTCGCGGATACGCTCATAAAATAGAATCGAATTCAGAAAGGATGGAAAACGGGATTAAATCAATCACCTGACCAAAATGCAAAGGAAATGTCACACGTTTTCACTGCAGTAGACATCCGCTCAACGAACCTCAAGATACGGCTGCGTTTCCATCAAATTTCTCCCAATCGGGAGGTTTACTTCGCCGGATAAACCATGCCCGGAGGAGGCCCAACCGGTTGTGTGTTCCGGACCGGAACATCCTGACGGGTGAACAATTCCGGTTCCTCGTCCATGGGAGGCGCATTGATCGGACTCCCACCCGGATCGACGAGCTCTGCCGATACGAAAATGATCAGGGCGCGCTTCGTCGCATCCTTCACTTTGGAACGAAAAGCTTTCCCGATAACAGGCAAATCTCCCGCATACGGGATTTTGTCTTCGGCGGAGGTCATCGTTTCACTGATGTACCCGCCAATTGCGATCGTGTTTCCATCCCAAATCGTCACATTGGTTGTCTCTTTGATAGAGTCAAATACAGGCATCAGAATCCTGTTTTCGGTAACAGTCGAAGGAGACCCGTCATTCAATCGCAACACGGCGTTTCGAATCGGGACGCCGTAGTTAATGAATCCGGCAAATTCGCTGAAATCCGCGAGCACATTGAGATTGATAGTCTTGTTGTCACCCGAAACAGTAGGTTCAACTTCGAAAACATTCCCCAGGCGGCGCATTTCAAAAGCAGTGGGCGTAGCCGGGACAGCGGGGAATTCGGTAACATCCACGATGAGTCTGGTATTCCCCCCCGTTGGAATGAAGCCCAGTTCATTGGGAATTTCAGGAGGGTCATACTCCGTCGGATAAATAAATTCCCTTACCTGCTCAATCTTGGCGATCTGTCCGGGCTTCACCAAAACACTGCTCGACTGCATGACATCGGCACCTTTCTGCTGGCTCAGCAAACGCACCATCATCTGAAACTGGGGATCAGTAAAAACACCCGCAAGCGAAAAAATACCCGGAGCCCTCGCGGACCCTGCTCCCGGGTTCTCACGATTCAAAATATCGTCGATTGTTTGAGTCGAGGCTAAATCTCCCATTCTCAATCCGGCTGTCACCGGGTTTAACCCAACGGGAAGGCCCGTCTGAGGATTATTGAAACCGTAATCCTGCGGGAGAACCGGAGTATTGGAGTTTCCATTGGTTCCACCGGAAAAGAACGCTCTGGGAGTATTCCCGATGTTTGCGGCACCTAAAAGAAAATCGAGGCCAGCCTGCCGAAGGAGTCGATCTTCCACCGAAATCATCTTGATCCCGATTTGAACCATTTTTGATCCCCCCTCAATAGATGACCTCACCAGGTTTTCGACATTGATCAGTTCCTCTGCGGTATTCCGCACAACCAGCGTACTGGTCGAAGCAATAAACTTCGCAGTCGCTCCGTCAGGAAAATTGATTCCATTTTGCTCCAGGAATTCTCTCGCAGAAATTCGCTTCACCTGGATGGTTGTGTTGGGAGTCAGTGCATCATCGTTGGCAAAAGGGTCATCATTAGCTGCGGCACCGCCTCCGCCTGGTGTCGATGAGATAAACCCGGGAGGAACGTTAAAAGAACGGGCGATTAAGCCGGCATCCGGATTTACCGACTCAGGAATCACTTTCACCGCGAAATTCTCCACACGGTACTTCATGTCGACCTGCTGAGTCACATATTTCAAGGCATCCGCCAGCGGGATACTGGCCAGCCGAACCGTCAGGAGGGACTGTGACATATCCCGTCCTTGCAAAGACCCACTGGAATCAATCACAATGTTGACTCCGCGTCGGGCAGGGTCACTCTCGAAGGTATCCAGTTCCTGAGACTTCTGCGACAAAAAACCCAGAACATCCACGAGCCTTGCATTATTAAACTCAATACGAGGGATGATGATGCGACTCAGCTTTTCTTCGATTGCTGGACTTCCGGCGCTTGTGACTTCATCCGGAAGATCGATCGTAGCTGTTCCTGTGTCAATTTTCTCAACGGGAGACTCCCATCCGGCAGCAACCTCCCGGAGCATTTTTGACCGGGCATGCTGTCTCGCCTGATCAAAGTAGTCCAACCGGTGGCGCTCCACATTCTCGAGTCCGCGACGGGCTGCGTTGTTGTAGGGGTCGATCTCCAACGCAGCGTGATAACTTCGCTCGGCGCGGTCATAATCACCCAACTCCAGGTAACCTTTACCCAAAACCAGTTTCGCCTGCACCCCCTCCATATCACGAAGATGGCGCGGTGAGTTCGCCATGTTGTAGCGATCATCGCGGGACTTCAGCTCGCCCAGCATTTTGCGAATCTGCGGGTCGACCATTGTCAGCGGAACCTCGTTTACTTTGGCCGTGTTCATCACGTCAGTAAGCGTATCGATCGCCTCCTGCCAACGAGCCTCCGCCACCTTCAGCTCAGCAAAGCGGAGGGTCGCAAGTTGGTATCGCTTGAAGAAAACGCGACGCTGTTCCTCTACTGCGGGAACGGGGGGAAGAGTGACAAAGGCCGCCTTGTAGTTATCCATCGCCTCACCGTAGGACTTGTCGGCGAAGGCATGCGATCCGGCCGTGAACAAAGTCTGCGCAGACTTTACCTGGTGTTGCCGTTTCTGAACTTCCAGAGCAGCATATCCGGCGACGCCACCTTCCACCTCATTGCCATCCCCCTTTACGAACGAATGACTGAGCAACACGAAAAGAAACGAAGAAGCACAAAGCGCCTTCGCTCGCATCGGTAATGCGGGAGATGTCTGGTCGTTACACACGTGTTCCGGGATGGGGAAATTCACCTAAGCCGACCATCTTAGCAGCAGGTATCGAAGGTCCGCAAGCATGGATTTCGATTCGAATTCTTAGGATTGAGAAAACTCTTTTTCGGAAATACCCAGAGAAGGGGGAAAAGTCCGGGCAGGCATGCAGGATCGGCCTCTTCTCAACAGACGGAGGGATGGCGCCCCCGCCGATGCAGAACCGGCCACCGGCTTTCGCCCATAGCCGCTCGAGACTCAAGAAAGACAACCACATGATTTGCGGGTCCGGTCCCCTGTTTGGTTTCCGGAACGATAACTGCCCTGTCTGTGAGCTGTCCAACCCTGTTGCCTGCAACACCCAACAGGGTTGAATCCTCCACTCAACAGGGTTTCTCCAAAGCTTGGTGCAAAAGTGCGCCGCCGCCCCTTTTTGCCCCATACGCGCGGGGCAACCTTGCCCTTTCACCTGTTCCGGTATCCTTATTCCAGCTCGAGCGTGTTTCCGGATCCAGTGGAGAAGATACTCTCCCCGTAGAGTCCATACTGGTCGAAGCCTTCGTAGTAGACTCCCCAGGGATTGAATCCGGAGAACTCCTCCTCCTGCTCGCGACGCCAGTCGTCTGTGGTCCGGTCATCCGGGAAAAGTAGACTGAAAAGACTGTCCGTCAGCGGCACAGGCGGAAGCGGTGGCTCCGGCTGAACCGGTGGCAGCGGCGGCAAATCTTCGAGAAGAATCGTGTCGTAGTAGAAAGCGAAGTTTCCTGCGTTCTGCGGAGCCGGTCCTGTTCCGAAAGCATTTGCGTGCTCGTTCGGGAAGAGGATGCGGTCACCGAGAATGTTGATGGTGAATTCGTCAATTCTCTGCGTCTCACTCGGGTCAGTCTCTGCGCCAACGAAGGATACTCCGTTGAGAAGAGCGCCGGCTGCTACCTGATTGTTGGCTCGACGCGGAACATAGAACCGAAGTTCGTCCTCTCCCTGAAACTCGCTGTCCGCATCAGCAATGACGCTTCCGGCTGTAGGATCGGTAGGATCTGTTCTCGCTGCTCCGATCTGAGTGGAACCACCTGTCGCTGTTGCATTGGTAGCGGAATTGACGTGCCCGATCATCGCGTCGGTCATCGTGATATCGGCGCCGGCGGAAACCTCGATATCGCCTTCCCTTTCACCGGTTCCGGAAAGAGCCGGTGAACTCAGGTCGTCACCGTGCCCGATCTTCGCCGAGGCACCGGTCGTTCCATTCGAGGCCAACGTGATATTGCTTCCGGAATCGACAGTCACATCTCCTCCGAAGTCACCGTCAGCAGAATTTCCACCATGTCCGATCTGAGTTGATGCATTCACCTCCGTTCCACCCAGCAGGTAAATATCGCCTGCTGCGGTCACATCGACATTGCCGCTCAATTCGGTAGCCGTCGCATTCACACCGCCATGCCCGATCTGGGTGGCGCTGTTCACCCCGCTCCCTCCGACCATGGTCACAACTCCAGCAGAGTCTACTGTTACGGGCTGAGCGGTGGCACTACCGTTGTAATTCACTCCTCCATGTCCAATTTGTACTCCGGAAGATGCTCCGTCTCCGGCCCGCATGACGACACCCTCGTCGGTTGCCTCCACGTCGATCGCACCGGACAGATCACCCACACCGCCGCCGCCACCGTGACCAATGGAAGCGCTCGTGAAGTTCGCAACGCCTCCGCGAAGGTTTACCTCTCCGGCCGTCACGTCGATATCCCCACTCTTGGCACCGATGGAGTTGTTGCCGCCGTGCCCGAGTTTCGCAAAAGAGTTGGCGCCGGAACCGGAACCACCGGTAAGGGCAAGGTCGCCGTCCTCATCTCCGTGCGTCAGGTCAACTGAGATATCTCCACCCAGTGGGGCAATGGTGCCGTTTCCGCCATGCCCGACGTGAGCAGAGGCATTGCTCTGGGAACCGCCGGTAAGGGTGAGTCCACCCTCTTTAGCGAGGATATTGATGTCGCCGCTGGAGCCTACGCCGTCGTTTCCAGTTTCGGCACGGAAAAGTTCTTCGTTGAAACCAATCTGAGCGAGCCCACCTGCAGTGAAGTCAGATCCGGTAAGATTGACACCATACCCGAGAACATTGGTCTCTCCTCCGGCGGAGCCGACTGCGATCGGAGCCGTTTGATTGCCATCGCCAACAACAACTTCTTCATCGTTGTTCCCAAAAGCATCGGAGTCGGCTTCGATATCGGCAATGTCGATTCTGAGTTCGGTAATTGGTTCGCAACTGTTGAAGTCGATCGTGGAAACGAGTCCGGTCGAGCCGTCCCAACCGGCCACTGCGTTTACGTCTCCGCCCCCGCCATTGAGAACGGCAGCTTCGAAGGATACTCCTCCGGTTGCAGCCAGATCGACAGCCGCGTTGGATTGAAAGAAGGCACCTGCACCGTCAACGGTGAGATCACCATTGGTGACAGCGATTTCGAATTCGCCGCCGGGAGCCATTCTCTCAATCAGCCCGGTAACTCCCGCCGCGTTGGCTGCGGTGTCCAGCATACCGGTGGTGAGATGAAAGCTGCTGGCAGAAACGGCCCCCGCCGTGCTGGTTACGTGACCGAGTGTGGCGAGTGCCGCCGCATCAGTGAGGGTAGTGGTTCCCTGCACTCCAATGTCGAGAGCACCCACTCTACTGCCCCCGCTTGTGCTGTTGTGTCCTCCGTGACCGAGCAATCCGTATGCGGTCGCGTCGCTGCCGCCAACCACGGTAAGATCTCCACCAACGAGAATATCCATATCCCCGCTGAGAGCACCGGTGGAATTTT
>JAKSBG010000409.1 GCA_022361255.1 Verrucomicrobiales bacterium | reverse complement strand
TTGCCGCGAGGAGGTCTTTCTCAAACCGGTCGATGTCGCTTTCCTTTTTTGGCAGGCTGACCTGTCCTTCCAGGATCACCCCGATTGTCTCCCGTTTGTCGCGAACCTTACGAGCGAAATCAATTTCCCACCCGCGGACCCCAATCTGAAGGCAGCCTGCGCCGATTTCCTGACAATGCTCCAGAACGTCGAGGGCGTTCTTCCAACCGGCCCGTTCCCCGCTCCGTTTTCTCCAGATGATGCCATATGAGGCGATGCTCAATCCGGGCCGTTTCTCAGGCCGGGAAGCTGCTGTGGTCGGAATGGCGGGAGCGGCAAGAGATGCGGCTGAAACGGTGAGGAAAGAGCGGCGGTTCATGAAGTTTCACACGTAGATGGTGCCCTGACGATCAGCTCCTCTTTATTCTTCAGGAAGAGAGGGGAGAGAAACTGGTAAACAGGGTAGGATACCTGACTTAACAGGGTTGGGGCCTCGACGCGACCCTGTTTGATGCCACCGGGGAAACTTCATCAGGCCATTTCCAGACCGGTCATTGTGCTCGTTCCGCTGGAGAATCGATCCGCCTCGATACCGAGACGCTGCAACATGCTGACATAAAGGTTGGAAACGGGATAGTTCCCGGTCTGGTCGAATCCGATGTGCCGGCCGTGTTTGAACCCGCCTCCGGCAAGAATCATAGGCATGTTCCGGTTGTCGTGGCTGCTGGCGTTTCCAAGGTTGGAGCCGTAGAGCACCATGGTTCGGTCGAGCAGCGGAGCTCCGTCTTCTTTTGTATTTTTGAGCTTTGTCAGGAGTTTTCCGAACTCCCGGACGTGTTCTTCCTCGATCAGGGCAAGTTGTTCCACTTTTCGCTCGTTCTGTCCGTGATGGGAAACGGTGTGGTAGCCTTCGGTAACACCATCGATCGGGGGAACGATAAAGTCGCCCTGCATCAGAATCGTGATGAGACGGGTGGAGTCGGTTTCGATCGCGAGATGGGCGAGGTCGAAAAGAATGCGCGCTTTGCCGGTCACGTCGGCGTTTCCCTGGATGTCCTTTGGGGGCTTCGCTTTCACACGCGGTTTCGGAGTGCGCTCCCACTCCTGTTGCCGCACCATCTGTTGCTCAACTTCCCGAAGGGAGGTCAGGTATTCATCGAATTTCTGTTTGTCGGCGTAGTTGAGCTTTCTCTCGATTGATTTCGTCCCTGCAAGAACGGTATCCATGATGCTCTGCCCCTGTCGCAGTTTTGTGATCTGCGCTTCCACTTCCTCATTGCTGCCGGCGAGGAACAGTTTGGCGAAAACTTTCGAAGGACGTGACTCGGCGGGAATGGGCACGCCGGAACGGGTCCACGACAAGGTGTTGTTTCCTTTTCCCGTCAGAGCGAGGAAGGGGTAGCGGGTCTCGTTGCCGATGTAGTCAGCCGCGAACTGGTCGAGTGATATGCTGTTTTTGAAACTGCCGCTGCCGGGATGAGGTGCTCCTGTCAGGAAACTCTTCTCCGCGATGTGACCTCCATCGACTGAGGGGAGGGAGACGCCCGAGAAGACGGTGTAGTCGTCGCGGAAGCGGTCGATCAGTTTCAGATAGCGGCTGGCCTCGTAGTCTCTGCCGGATTGGGTCGGCTCATAAAACGGGCGGTGGAGACCGAGATTATTGCAAATACAAATCATCCGGCGGGGAATCCCGTCGGGACGGAAATTTGGAGCGGTTCCGGCAGAAGAGGAGAAGGCTCTTCCGGGTGCGAGTGAAGTGAAGAGTGGAAGGGCGAGAGTGACGCCGCTACCACGGAGAAAACGTCGACGGGAGAGAGATTGTTTCATGGAGAAATTATTTTCGGGAGAAGAGTTCACTGGCGACAACTTCGCTAATCAAGGTCCGAAACCCGAACCTGCCTGCTTCCGCGCGATCGAGAATGGTCTCAATTTCTGACCGGTCGGAGAAAGAAATTTCGGCGCCTGTGGAATAGATGACGAGTTTTTCGACAACCCCGCGGGCGATTTGCCTTTCATGGGAAAGCAGCAGTTGTTTGAAGCCGTTGATGTCATCGAAATGCCGGCCGTCGATGAGGTCGTAGGAAGCGTCGACAGGTTGTCCTTTTACGTAGCGAATCGGCACGGGTTGGAACGGGCTGTAGCGCGGCTTGAGGTCGATCAGGTCTTCGTTGAGTGCGCGATAGTGATCGCGCCAACCGCCGATGACGTCGAAACTTTCGAGGGCGACTCCAGGAGGGTCGATTTTGGCGTGACAGTTGTAGCAACTCGCAATGTTGCGATGTTTTTCGAGCTGGTCCCGGATGCTGACGGCTCCTCGAATGTCCGGTTCGATTGCGGGAACTCCGGGGGGCGGAGGTTCGGGGTGTACTCCCATGATCCGTTCCAGGAGCCAGACCCCTCGCACGACCGGAGAAGTGGTTGTTCCGTTTGCGGTTACTTTGAGAACGCTGCCCTGAGTCATGATTCCGCCACGTGGGGAGTCATCAGGAAGCGCTACGGCACGGACTGCCATCCCCTCCACCGGAGGCAGCCCGTAGTGTTTTGCGAGCCGCCAGTTTACCATAGCGAAATCGGAGTCGATCAGGTTTGCGGCAGGGAGGTTCTCATCGATCAGCTTGCGAACAAAGGAGGTCGTTTCTTCGACCATGGACCACTGCAGGAGTTTGTCGTGCTCCGGATAAAGCTTCTCGTCGGGTACGGTGAAATCGATCAGATCGAGATCGAGCCAGGAGCCGAGGAAAGTTTCGAGGAAACGGTCGGAGCGGGGATCATTGAGCATGCGATCCACCTGCCTGCTGCGGGTCTCCGCTTGAGAAAGCGAACCTTCTTCAGCGAGGGTGAGTAGTGTTTTGTCAGGCAGTCCGTTCCAGAGAAAGAAAGAAAGTCGTTCCGCGAGAGCGTAGTCGTCGAGTTCTGAGGATTCATCGGGAAGCGTCCCTCTGTGGTAGAGGAAATCCGGAGACGTCAGGATGGCCTTGTAGGCGACCCGCATAGCCGATTCAAAGTCGCTACCTTCCTGCATCCAGCGATCTACAAGACTGTGGAAGGGAGCGATTTCCTCTTCCTGAACCGGGCGTCGGAACGCTTTCTCTGCAAAGCTCATCAATAACTCGCGGGCTTTCTTTGCGGGATCGGTAGGAACCAGTCGAAGCGTCGATCTGAGGGGTTTGGGAATGGCAGCAGCACGATGAATCGGCTCGCCGCCCACGCCCTGATCCGGGTCGTAAACAAAGCGGTTCCCGGTTCCCCGGTCCGGTTTTTTGTTCCGGGTCAAACGGGGCTTGGCGGTTTTTGCCGGTGGGTGGTCGAGATGTTCGATGGGGTCTTTGTTCGGTTCGACACCGGTGGCAGGTTCTGTTTTGGTGGTGCCCCAGAGTGTCCGGTGAGAGGCTGGCGGCCATTCGTCAAACATGGGTCCGTCCACTTCGACCCATTGCACGACTACTGCGGGACCTTTGTATTCATGTTGCCGCTGCTCTTCGTTTTTTCCCGCGAATCGCATGGCGGGGAGAGAGGTGGGGTACACGTGGAAGTAGTGCCCCCTCTCCAGCCATCCTTCCCACTCGAAAATTTCCGGTTCGCCTTCAGAAACGGAGAAGTGTTCCAGAAAAGTATGAGGAACGTGATTCGACTCCGCATGACCGGTGCCGCCGGCGCGGAGAGAGAGAACGACTGGTTCATCGGCGCGCAGGGCGTAGGCGGAGACTTTCACTTTGTAGCGGGCGGTGTGCGGAGCGGTCCACATTTCGAGGACAGCGTTGTGATGAGAGAATTTCTCCGTCGCGAAGAACGCAACGCCGTCTTTCTGAATGTGAAAAGGGCCGCCCTTGCGATAGACCTGCATGATGTTGCCACTCTCGCGGTAGGTGAGGCGGTGGGTTCTTCTCTCTGGTTCCGGATACAATGTGGTGGCCCGGTCGAGGGCTCCATCGAGAACGTCGAGGTAGGATTGGATCTGCACGGAGGAAACATTCAGCGCGTCGCCGACAGTATCGAATCCGTGGCTTTTCGCATCTTCGGGAAGATTCTCCTTCACGTGAAAAGGCATGCCGAACAGGTCTTCCAGCGCGGTTTCGTATTCCGAGCGATTGAGGCGGCGGGGCCGCGCGCGTCCCCGTTCAGCGATGAGGGCTTCGTCCGCTTTTGCGAGAGGTTTTTCGAGAAGGCTCAGAAACTCGCCGGTTTCTTTCCTGTCGGGACGCGGTTGTTTTTCAGGTGGCATTTCGCCGGCTTTGACCCGGTCGAGAACATCGATCCACTGGCGTAACGCCCCGGGATCGCTCATATCAAAATCCAGATTGAGAAGATTGAGATCACCTTCCGTGGTGAGGTCGTCGTGGCATTCGTAGCAGTGGGTATCGAGAAAACTCGTGACGGCAGCGGGCGGTGCCGCAAACACCCCGGTCGTCAGCAGGGTGAAAAGTGCGGACAGGGAGGGTAGTGAAAAAGGGAGATGTTTCATGGAGGACGCGGGAGACGGGCTTTCGGTTACCGGTTCGCCTCGTCAAGGGGAGTGACGGATCGCCAGCTTGGGCCGATTCTGATTTCGTCCACGAGGGTGGCGGAATCGCCGTGCGAGGTCAGAAGGAGAAGATCAAGACTGGCTGAGTAGTCAAAATCGCGGAGTTCAATATCCCAGTCGGCGGGTTCAAAAATATCGAGGGAGTCCTCCTTACGATAGAAGCGGAAGAAAATCTCATCTCCACCGCGGGCGCGGGAGGTAATCTTTGCGATGCAGAAAACGGTTTCGTTTGCAGGAATTTTCCGAATGGACCGCCGCAACTGACCGCTGGATGTCATCACCCGCGGCACTCCGTTTTTTGCCCACCCGATGCTGAGTGTTTCGCCGAAGTAATTCTCTGACGGACGCAAGCTGACCCGGAAGCTGTGTTTGCCATCCGCAGTTCCATCCCGCTGATCGGCAGCGAGAAAACTGACATAGGTGATTCCGTCCCCGGAAAGGTCGATCGATTTCGCCAACTGCCTTGTCCGGATATTTCTTCCTGCGGGCAGCTCCAGCATTCCCTGTTTTCCTCCCCGGATGGGCCAGGTCATTTCCATTCGGGCGTACGCGATTTGCATGTCTTTCGTTGTGTCGGGTCCGTGGTGTCCGTACTCCCCGGGAGTCCGGAGACGCCAAGGCCCGGCCCAGCCTTTCCCCCCCTGGATTTCCCCGGGTTGATATCGGCCCTCATTCAGGAAGAAACCCTCGTAGGCGATCATAAGGTCGCGTCGTTCCCTCGGTTTGGAGCGCTGTACCATTTCGTCAAAGCGCGGTGCTTTGCGCTCGACGTTTTCGTTCACGACCTCTTTGGATTTGTTGAAAAGAATGGCTTCTCCTGCCTTGAAGACATTCGAGCCGACTGCGACGGCTCCTTCGTGAACGTGCAGTTCGGTATCTCCACCGGTTCCGGTCCGGACGGCGAATTCGGTTCCCAGATCAATGAACTCGCCGGACGGAGTCCCGAGGAGAAAGCCCTCCGCTCCTTCTTCTGCGCGGACGACGATATCGCCGTGATCGAGCTTCGCCTGACCGGCGCTCTCGAGCTGGATTTTGGTATCCCCGTTGAGAAAGATTTCTGCTCCTCCGTCAAAACGAATGACCGCTACTCCGTTTTTCAGCCAGACTGGTCCGGGAGAAAGGCGCTGACCTTCCACAGGACTGGTGGACTGTCCCCATTGGCAATCCTCTGCATAAAGCAGCGTTGCGATGTCGCGGTGCGGGGAGGTTTCCGGAATCAGTTTTTGAAATCCGAAAACTGCGGCGACGGCGACAACCACTGCGGTTGCGAGGGAGGTGAGAGCGGCGCTGCGGGGAAGGTGAATGAATTTGGAATCGGTTAGTGCTTCCTCTATCGCCATTTCGTCCGCTTCCGCCGGACGATTTTCGAGCAGGGAATGCAGTTGCATGAAGCGAAGGTAATCCCGCCGCGCTTCCGGATCGGATTGCAGCAGCCTTTCGAGCTGACTCAGTTCATCGCGAGTCAAATTCTCATCTCTCGCTTTCGAAAATAGAATGGCACGGTCTCGGTTCATCCTGCTTTCCCGTCAAATTTCAGCTGCAGCGAAATGCATCGCATGAGGGCTTCGTAGATTTTCGTCAATGAGCGACTGACGACTGATTCCGACTTCCCGATTTGCTTTGCGACAGCCCGGTTTGTCGCGTCACCTGCGAATCGAAGGGAGATGAGCTGGCGCTGTTTGGGGGCGAGTTTTCTGAGGCACTGTTCCAGTGCCGCTGCCGTGTCTTCCGTATTATTGAGAATGCCGGGAGCCGCTTCATTCAAAGCTTCGAGCGTTTCTTCGCTGAAGATCAGCTTGTTGGTCTCACGTGCCTTTTTCTGACGGAATTTTCTTACCTGATGAAACGCAACCCGAATGGCCCAGCGGTCAAAATGGGTGCCGCGCTCGAACTCATCAAATTTTCTCCAGAGAACCGAAGAGGTTTCCTGCATCACGTCATCGGCATCCGCTTTTTGAAAAAGCAGACTGCGGATGTAGCCGTGGATTCTCGGCTGGTGCTCGAGAAAGAGTTCCATGAACTCATCATGTCGATCATCGGAGTGCATCGTTTGTTCATTCCGGAATAGCCATTGCGGGGAATAGTTTGCGTTTTTTTTTCCGAAATTTTGTTCAGGCATGTGGATTTCCCGCGCCGAGCACAGCGGATTCATCCGTCACCCTCGGAGAAAATATCATTCAGAAGCGCGGCGAGACGGAGGCCTCCTTTTTGCAGCCGGTCCCGGACGATAGGCAGGGCTTTTGCCCGGTAGTCGTAGCTGAGGACCGGAGCCTCGACAATGTTCAGGAAATAGCTGCTGCGTTGCGGGCCGAAATCGTAGACTTCGTCGCGGATGCTCTTCGATTCCTTTGCCCAGTCGAGATACGATCCCGCTGAGGCGGCGGTCTTGTCTTCTCCTGACAGTCGATTCAGAAAGGTGGCGAACTCGGTGTAACTTAGATTGGTGGATTCGATGATGTCTTCATCCCAGATCCGGTGCAGGGTTTCCTCCTCACCGAACCACTCCACCTGAATTCGATTTCCGCCCTGGTCCTCGCGGCGTCCCACGTGAAGCGGTTGGTGAAGATCCGCGACGAGATGGACAAAGAAGGCAAGAACTTCGCGGCGGGTGACCTCTTTTTCCTGCTTCGGTTTGAGCCCCGCTTTCGCCCGTCCTGCGACTCCTGAGAGAGTGAAACTGTCGGCATCCTTTTTGCGGAGCATTTTCTCGAGCGTTTCCAGCATCAAAAGAATGTCCCCTTCCTCTTCGGGGACACGCTCGTAGTCGTCCCAGCTCTCGTCATCATCGATGGAAATGTAGTGCCACGGTTTTGCAAAATCCCAGCTTCCGTCCGAGCGGATTTCGTCCGGCCAGGTGGAAATTTCGGCCAGGGATACCTCTCCGAGAATTTCCCGGACCCGTTTCAGCGCTCCCGGAGACAAGTTGCGTTCGGCAATTTCAGCGGTGATGCGGTGCCCGTCCTGCCCCCAGCCGGAGACGGTTTGGTGGAGGGTCACAAAAGCAAGGCAAGTGAAGAGAAGAAGTCTTTCTTTCATCAATGGGAAAAGTTGGCGATATCCGGTGATACCGGTTTGGGCGTTCTGAGGCAAGCGTTCCTGTAACCAGGCTATGCAAGTCGTTTGACATTTTCATGCAGGACCGGAAACATGGGGCCGATTACATTTTCCCGACAAAAAGCATGGCATCCGAACCCTTACTTGATCTTGCAGCGATCGACACAGAGCAGACCGCAGTTACCAAAGAAGAAATCCTCGAGCTGAATGCGCAGCGTGACGAGTTCGAGCAGGTGGACAAGCTCATCTCTCTCGATCTCGAAGAGGGGATTGCCGTGGGAATCAAATCGCAGCGACAGGATGAATTCTGGACACGCGGCCATATCCCCGGTCGTCCGATCATGCCCGGTGTGCTCATGATCGAAATGGCAGCGCAGATCAGTTCGGTGGTGTATCACATGAAGTTCGAAACCGGCGGGAAAAAGTTTTTCGGCTTTGCCGGAGTCAACGGGGTGAAATTTCGCGGGAGCGTTGATCCGGGTGACGATCTCTTAATGATTGTAAAAGCCAAAGCTCTGCGTTCGCGCATGGCCGTGTTTGATACCCAGGGATTCGTGGACGGAAAACTCGTCTTTGAGGGCGAGGTGACGGGGATCGTGATCTAGATCAACCGGGTGAGCGGTTCATGGATGAAGCCCAACCTTCCGATTGATGATTGCACGGTATCTCACGCTTCTCTTTCTCGGGCTGATTTTTGCATCCTGCTCTGAGCAGTCGGAAGACTATCCGGAAACGGTCTCCACAGAGTTGCCCGGAAACGCTCCGGAAGGCATGGTCTTCATCCCGGGAGGGACCTACACGCGGGGAGGTGACATGGCGGAGAAAGACGGGCAGTCGTACTCCCATCAGTCTTCCTTTCCGGTCCATGAAGTTCATGTCGATGGTTTCTGGATCGATGAGACGGAAGTTACGAACCGGCAGTTTCAAGAGTTTGTCGATGCCACCGGCTATGTCACTTTTGCCGAACGCCCGCTTCCGGAGGAACGGGTTCGCGAGTTACAGGAGGAAACAAAGAGAACACTCGCCCGGCTCGAATTAATGTCCGGTCAGGCAGAAGGGGAAATGAAAGAGGAAATCCTCGCATCGATGGAGCGCATCCGGGAAGCATCGAAACAGGGGCATCTCGCGGGATCGATTGTTTTTGCGGTGCCGGAAGGGAAACTCTACAACCCCAATGATCTGTCGCAGTGGTGGAAACTGGTTCCCGGTGCGAGCTGGCGGACCCCGGGCGGAATCGGAACCACCCTGGAGGGCCTCGAAGATCACCCGGTTGTCAATGTGACTCACGAAGATGCGTCGGCGTATGCCAAATGGGCCGGGAAACGCCTGCCGACCGAAGCCGAGTGGGAGAAAGCCGCGCGCGGCGGATTGGAGCATCAGCCATTCACCTGGGGCAGTGATCTGTTCCCGAAAGGGGACGGCGTCTGGATGGCGAACATTTGGCAGGGAGAGTGGCCTCAGGAAAATACGCAAGCGGACGGGTTCTTTCTAACTTCACCGGTGAAAAGCTTTCCCCCCAATGACTACGGCCTCTACGATGCTTCGGGCAATGTCTGGGAAATTGTCGCGGATCTGTATCACGACAGTGCCTACCGCCTACCTTCAGCCACCGCTCCGAATACAACCGGGCCAACGCCGGAGGAGGCAAACCCGCCGGACGCCGGTGTGATCGACCATGTCACAAAGGGCGGCTCGTTCCTCTGCTCCGATGTCTGGTGCAAAGGCTACCAGCCCGGAGCACGCCAGCCTACCGACAGCGAATCACCTTCCAACCACACCGGTTTTCGCTGTGCGATGGATGCCGCAACGCCAGAGAAAGACTAACAGTAACTCAATCACCATGATCCGATTTGTTCCGCTTCTTGCCGTCTCTTTCGCTTTGTTCTGCGGAAGTGCGATTGCTGAACCGAAAACGTTTCCTCTCGAATCGATTTCGCCGGAGGGAGTATCCCTGATTGGGAAAGCTGATCCGGTTCCGGGAGTGAAGGGAAAGGCGCTTTCGCTGGTTGGCCGGTCGCTGCTTTCTCTCAACGATTCCCGGGGTCTTGCTGCGGGTGATCCGGGTTTCACGCTTGTGTTCTGGGTGAATCCCTACAACACCGGAAACGGGGGACAGCAGATCCTGGCGGGCAAAAATCAGTATTCGCTCGACCGCCGCGAGTGGAGCCTCATGATCGACAGCGACGGAGTTTTCCGCCTCTACGTCCGGCAGAAAGGGTGGAAGACTGCAGCAGCGGAAAAAAGGCCGGAGCCGGGGCACTGGCACCAGGTTGCTGTCCGGTTCGAACCGGGAAACGCACAGCTCTGGGTGAACGGGGAAAAAGCGGGCGACATTGAGTTGGCTCACCCTGTTCCCGCAACGGAAGCACCGATTACATTGGGTGGTATTAACGACGGCGGAAATCACCGTCAGATGTTCTTCGGGGCACTCGACGAAGTGCAATATTTTGATCGACCGCTCGAGGAAGAGAAGGTCGCAGCCCTGTATCAGCCTAACACAGCCACTCTTCCGATTCCGGAACCTCCGAAGCGATTTGCCCTATGGACGGGAGATGCGGAAGTCCCGGCAGCGGATGACCTTCCTCAGCTCGGGGATGTTGCGTTTCATGTCATCAAAAAATGGGACAAGCCGCGCGACGGATACACCTTTCTCCACGGCGTCGGTCTGGCCTGGCACAAGGGGAAGCTCTATGCCTCGATCGGTCACAACAAGGGAGCCGAAAACACGGTCACCGAGGAGGCGCAGTATCGTGTCAGTCCGGACGGAGGGAAAACCTGGGGACCTTTGCAGGTCATTGATGCCGGGGAAGAGGAAAATCTGGCCGTCAGTCACGGAGTGTTTCTATCCCACAAAGGCAAGCTGTGGGCCTTTCAGGGAGCCTACTACGGAAGAATGAAAAATATTCACACGCGGGCCTACACCCTCGATGAAGAGAGGGGTAAATGGGTGCACCACGGCACTGTGGTCGGGGATGGTTTCTGGGCGATGAACCAGCCGGTCCGCATGGAGGACGGAAACTGGATCATGCCCGGTGGCTCGTTCGGATTGTATTCCTCCGACAAAGTGTTTCCCGCAGCGGTCGCTATCAGCGACGGGGATGATTTTACAAAGTGGAAAATGGTATCCCTTCCCGTCGATCCGGAGATCCAGCGGATGTGGGGTGAGTCTTCTCTTTTTGTCGACGGCTCCACTGTCTACAACATCGCCCGATACGGAGGCGGCGCACAGGCCCTCGTATCTGTGAGCGAAGACTACGGGCAGACCTGGAGCGCTACCGAAGTTTCCAACCTTCCCATGGCGACCTCGAAACCGGCTGCCGGCGTACTCAGCACAGGGCAGCGCTACCTCGTGTGTACGACCGCAGGAGGGAACGGCGGAAAACGCACGCCGCTCACGATTGCCGTTTCGAAGCCGGGAGAAAATGCCTTTTCGCAGGTGTTCGTGATCCGCCGTTCGCGGAACCCGGAACATCCCGGTGAGTCAGCTGACTATCTCGCCCTGTCCTATCCCTATGCCGTCGAGCACGAGGGGAAACTGTACGTGGGTTACTCCAACAACGGTGGCAGAAAGGCGAATCACAACAGCGCCGAACTGGCAGTGATTCCCGTAGCGTCGCTCGCCACCCCTTAGCCGCCGTCGCAAGACGGTGGTCGGCGAAAGAACGGCAGTCGACTCGCCCACGCTCTTGCGAGCGCGGCTACATTCCGCGTCGTATCCAGGTAGACGCCCGGAGCACCGTAGCCGCCGTCGCAAGACGGTGGTCGGCAGAAGATCGGCAGTCGACTCGCCCACGCTCTTGCGAGCGCGGCTACCTTTGCACGTCATATCCCGATAGATGCCCGCAACCCCGTAGCCGCCGTCGCAAGACGGTGGTCAGCGAAAGAACGGCAGCGCGATTTGCCCACGCTCTTGCGAGCGCGGCTACATTCCCGCGTCACCCGTCGATGACCATCCGGAGCACCGTAGCCGCCGTCGCAAGACGGTGGCCGGCGGAGGAACGGCAGCGCGACCCGCCCACGCGAGCGCGGCTACAGGTATCGCAGCTACGGTTTCACTCCCATTTCACCACCACATTCCCGTTTTTACCGATCAGTTTCAGGTCCTTCAGATCGACCGTTCCGGCATCGGTCGCGGGATCGAGGCGCAGGGCGGTGATCTTTCGATCCGCCGGGATTTCGATCGAAAACGTTTCCCACTCATCCGAATGTTCCGGCTTGAAAGGAATCTGCGTGCCCTTCGGCAAACTCGTCTTCGGATCAGTCGTGAAAAAGACATCCCCGGATCCTCCCGCCCGACTTTTGAGCGAAAATGTCAGCGTGAAGGGAGGGTTCGCCCCCTGCGCCATTGCGATACGGTCGATTGCCAGGCCCGGGTCGTCCCCGCTCAGAGAAAGACGGAGTATGCCGTCGGATCTCTCGATGGTGGTCCCTCTGCGGGCCCGGATCTGATTCGCTTTTCTTCCCCCTCCTGCCTGACCTTTTTTGGACCGGCGGTTACTGCTCGCTTCCGGGGAGTCAAAGATCGTCCACTCGGGGTGAACATGGGGCTTCGCTTCGTCCGCTACCGGAGGCGCCGGATCGCGAAGCTGCTCGCGGGCAATTCGCGTCCATTCGGTCGCCATCGTTTTGACCCGCTCCGGGTATTTCGCTGCCAGGTTGTGCCGTTCGGTTCGATCGGACTCCATGTCGTAGAGTTCCCACGGACCCGACCGGAAGCTGACCAGTTTCCATTTTCCGTCCCTGAAACCCCGATCCGTTGCGAAGAGAAGATGAATCGGCGGACGGTCCGCGAGCGATTTCCCTTCGAAGACCGGAACCAGCGAGGTCCCTGCGAGAGGGCTGAGCTCGCGGTCGGGGAACTCCGACGGGACTGCCGATCCGGTAGCTTCTGCAATGGTGGGGAGAAGATCGACGAGGTGGGCCGGTTCATGAGTGATCGATCCCGCGTCGGTTTGCAATCCGGCAGGCCAGTGGAAAATCGCTGGAGTCGTGATGCCTCCTTCGAACTGATTTTGTTTGTAGTAGCGGAAAGGGGAATTCCTCGCCCAGGCCCAGCCGGTGCTGTCGCTCCAGCTCGTTGTCGGCAGATAAGGGGGCTCGCTGATTCCGGTTGATCTCCGGTCGTAGGGGCAGGCGCCGTTGTCGGACAGAAAAACGATCAGGGTATTGTCGAGCTCCCCGTTTGCTTCCAGATCGGCGACCAGTCGCCCCATTTCCTGATCGACGCGATCGATCATGCCGGCGAGTGCCGTCATGCGCCGGGATTCCCAGTTCTGCATTTCCGGAGAAAGATCTTTCCAGGCGGGAATGCTTTCGGGGCGCGGGCCGGCGGTTACATTTGTTCCGAAGAGGCCCAGCTCTTTCTGCTTTTCGAGACGGGCCGCCCGGACTTCGTCCCACCCGGCATCGTAGCGTCCCTCATATTTTTCGTAGTCCTCTTTCAGCGGCTGGAGCGGAGCATGCGGGGCGTTGAACGCGACGTAGAGAAAATACGGCTCCTCTGCCTTTCTCGCTTCACCGAGGAACTCGAGAGCAAAGTCGACGTTTGCCACTGTGGTGTAGAAATCTGATTCGGGAACGGTCCAGGGATCCCGGTCGAGGCGGAAGGTCTGGTCCCCGGTAAAGAAATTGCAGGCGCCGGAGAGGTGGCCCCAGTAGCGCTTGAATCCGAAATCGCGCGGGTTTTTGCTGAGATGCCACTTGCCGGTCATGGCTGTGAAGTAACCGTTCGGCTCGAGCACCTCCGGGATGGTGACGGCGCGGTTCAGGTCGATATCGCCCGCCTGTTTGCACCAGCGGCCCGAAAGCAGGCTGACTCGTGAGGAATGACACTTCGCCGTATTGTAGAACTGGCTGAAACGAAGGCCGCCTGCCGCGAGCCGGTCGAGCGTCGGCGTTTCAATTTCCCCGCCGTAGCACCCCAAATCCGAGAACCCGAGATCATCGGTGAGCACGACGATGACATTGGGTCGCTCGGCACGAAGGCTTGCCGGAAAGAGAAAGATGAGAAAGGAAAAGAAAATCGCCCGGTTCATGGGAGAAAGAGAAGCCGCCTGCGGATT
This sequence comes from Verrucomicrobiales bacterium, assembly GCA_022361255.1. Taxonomy (GTDB): domain Bacteria; phylum Verrucomicrobiota; class Verrucomicrobiia; order Verrucomicrobiales; family DEV007; genus Arctic95D-9. The sequence goes on along the minus strand of JAKSBG010000409.1, from coordinate 5,919 downwards.
CCCTGCAAATGCAGAATCGCGGAACCTCCCCGCGCTGCACGTCGATGACCATCCGGAAGCACCGTAGCCGCCGTCGCAAGACGGTGGTCGGCAGAGAATCGGCAATGCGCCCCGCCCGCGGCGGCTACATTCGCGTCACACGTCGATGAGACTCCGGAGGCATCGTAGCCGCCGTCGCAAGACGGTGGTCAGCGGAGGATCGGCAGTGCGCCCCACCCACGCTCTTGCGAGCGCGGCTACTTCGCCCCTTCCACCTTCGAATAATAAATCCGCCAGAACGCATCCCAGTAATCCGCATCCCGAAAGTTCACTTCAGGATATCCGGGAAGCATCGATCCAGTATACGACCAGTCGACCCAATTCGAAACCAGTCCGGCCCGCACCGGATTCTCCCGAATATAGCCGGCGATTTTTTCGAAGGAGAACCGCTGCCGGTCTTTTTCCCGAAGCACGTTGTCGTAGGGCTGCTTCTGCCATTCGCAATTCCGTCTCCGCAGATCTGACTGCGTGTGCTTGCGCAGAAACCGGATCGCCTCCCGCTGGTCGCATTTCTCATCCACTCCGAGCAGGAGAAGGTGGGCATGGTCCGGCATCAGGCAGTAGCCGGCGCATAGAGCGCCCTGACGACCAAGTGAATGCAGCAATACCTCCCGGAAATGAAAGTGGAACTCCGCGTCGAGCCATCCCGTCTGGCGGTCTTTGATCGAGAAGTTCCAGTGAACGATCGCGTATCCGCGGTAGGCACCTTCATCGAGTCGTGGAAGATGCCCGTTTTCCATGACGCGAGAGTAGCCGCTTTTGCAAAAAAGTGGCAAGCGGGGATGTGTGTTTTTTCAGCAGGTGGAGGTTGCCCACGCTCTTGCGAGCGCGGCTACATTTGCGTCACACGTCAATGACCGTCCGGTAGTCCGTAGCCGCCGTCGCAAGACGGTGGTCGGCGGAGAATCGGCAGCGCGACCCGCCCACGCTCTTGCGAGCGCGGCTACATTCGCGTCACACGTCGATGAGACTCCGTAGGCATCGTAGCCGCCGTCGCAAGACGGTGGTCAGCGGAGAATCGGCAGCCCGACCCGCCCACACTCTTGCGAGCGCGGCTACATTCCGCGTCGCACCATCCGGAAGCACCGTAGCCGCCGTCGCAAGACGGTGGTCAGCGGAGAGTCGGCAGTGCGCCCCACCCACGCTCTTGCGAGCGCGGCTACTATGCGATCCCACCTACTTCTCCCCGGTTTTCAAAAAGTCATACTCGGGCGATTCGACCTTTCCTTTGGCTCCCTCGTAGACGAGGCGGAGCTCCTCTTCGTTTTCGGGGGCCTGCCCCTGATCGCCGGTTTCCGCGATCCATGCTTCGAGGAGTTTGCGATGTCGCTTCAGCTCGTCGGCGAAGGCCGGGTCGGATGCGAGGTTGGTGACCTGGTCGGGGTCATTCTGCAAATCGTAGAGCTCTTCTTCGGGGCGCTGCCCGGCCTCATGGTAGGATGCCTGGAGCGGCGACAGTTCGCCTGCTGCGTGCTGTTTTCGCAGCTCGACAAGGGTGGCGAATTTGTCCCGGTACTGCGACTGATAAAGAGCCCGGTCGTTCAGGGAATTGCGAAGGTAGCGAAACCGCTCCGTGCGCACCGAGCGAATCCGGTCCACCGCGATGCCGCAACGATCGCGGGCGGTGATGAGGTGAGTCTGCTCCCGGTATCCTTCTGCAAAAACATTCTTCCCTTCCACCGACTCCGGGATTTTCAGCCCGGCAAGAGCCAGCGTCGTCGCGGAAATATCGATCCCGTTTACCAGGTCTTTCCGGACAGTTCCCGGGTCCGCCGGAGCGTCCATCGATTCCGGAAACCGAACGATCAGCGGCACCTTCGTTCCCTCCTCGTAGAGAAACTGCTTCGATCGGGGAAGGGGCGAACCGTGGTCGGTAAAGAAGAAAACGATCGTATTCTCCCAGAGACCGTATTCTTTCAGGCCGGCAAGGATCGCCCCGACCTGCTCGTCGGTTTGGGCGACCTGCTCGTAGTGGCGGGCAATCGCGTTGCGAATGACGGGTGTGTCAGGGTAGTGTGCAGGGACGCGCACGTCGGCTTCGTCGATGCGGCTTTCGGCCGGATATTTCGAACCCGACTCCCCACCGATCTTTCCGCCTTTGAGCTGGATCTGACCGAAGAAAGGCTTTCCCTGTAGCTGCTCCAGAAACGAAACATCGTTCCCGACGAGATGCCCGCGCATCTTCGGTCTCTCAAAGTCGGCCGAGTAGAGGTCTTCCCGGTTGTAGGTGAAATTGTAGTCTTCCTTCTCTTCATTGAAGGTCGTGTAACCCGCCTTCAGAAAAAGCGAGGGGATCGCGACGACCCCTTCCGGGAGCGGTTTTTTCACCATCGTGCGATGGCGGTGCAGACCGTGCGTTGTCTGCATCGTGCCGGTGATCAGGGCCGACCGTGTGCTCGAACAAACCGGCGAGGGCATGTGGGCGTTCTCGAAAAGAATTCCCTCCTCCGCGAGAGAATCGATGTGGGGCGTGGCGACGGTGTCGTCCCCGTAGCAGCCCATCCAGTCGCTCATGTCATCGACGTAGATCCAGAGAATGTTGGGGCGGGTTTCGTCCGCAGCGGCGGGGGAAAGGAGAAACAGGAAAGTGAAAAAGGCGATCAGGGGGCGCATCGGAAACGATCTCACGATCCCTGCTCCGATGCAACTGAACAGGGTTGAGTCACCGATCTGACAGGGTTGCATTGCCGACGATACCCTGTTGAGTGATTCCACCCGAACTGATGAAACTCCCGACCTTCTTTCTGACCCTTTTTCTTCCCCTCATCCTCGTCGCAAATGAAAGGCCCAACGTGGTCTGGATCATTTCCGACGACCTCGGCCCCGAGCTGGGGTGCTACGGTTACCCTGACATTGCGACACCAAACCTCGACCGTCTCGCCAAAGAGGGGACCCGTTTCACGCATGCCTTCTCGACCGCCCCGGTTTGTTCGGCATCGCGAACCGCTTTTCAAACCGGTCTCTACCAAACCACCGTGGGCGGGCATCACCACGACACGCGGGACAAAAAGCCGCTGCCGGATTTCGCGACGACGGTGACGGATGAAATGCAGAAAGCCGGTTGGTTCGTGAGCAATGGACGCGGTTCAAAGGAGCCGGAGCGGCGACTCGCCAAGTCTCATCTCAACTGGATCTACGACCCGCGCACCTTTTTTGACGGGAACGACTGGAGCCTGCGCGCGGAAGGGCAACCCTTCTTCGCCCAGGTCCAGATCAAGGAGCCCCACCGGACCTTCGTTTCCACTGAAAAGGAATATCCCAACGCCTCCATCCCGGCCTGCTACCCGGAGCATCCTGTGACGACGAAGGACTGGGCGAACTACCTCGCCAGCATCGAAGTTCTCGATGAAAAAGTCGGCATGGTTCTCGACCGGCTCGATGAGGAAGGGCTCGCGGAAAACACGCTCGTGCTGTTCTTCGGCGATCACGGGCGGCCTCATGTGCGCGGAAAGCAGTGGCTCTACGATGGCGGCCTGCACGTTCCCCTCATCGCCCGCTGGCCGGGGAAAGTCGAAGCCGGTGCGGCCGATGACCGGCTCGTTTCTCTCATCGACATGATGCCCACCACGCTCGCCGCTGCCGGAGTGGAGGCTCCCGAAAATCTGGTGGGGGAAAACCTCTTCGATCCCGCTTTTGCCGGACACGAATTTCTTTTCGCGGCACGCGACCGCTGCGGGGATGCTCCCGACCGGATCCGCTCGGTGCGGACCCGTGATTTCAAATACATCCGGAATTTCCATCCCGAAATCCCCTACATGCAGCACAGTGGATACAAGCGCGGTGGTTACCCGGTCGACACCCTGATGCGGGTTCTGCACGCGGAAGGAAAATGGACTTCGCCCTTCATGGCGGAAACAAAACCGGAGGAAGAGCTCTACGATCTCCGGACGGATCCTCACGAGATGAAAAACCTCGCCTCCGATCCGGAATACGCGGAAACCCTCGCCGCACTGCGGGGCGAAGTGGAGCAGTGGATTGAGGAAAGCAACGACCTCGGAGCTGTTGACGAAAGTCTCACCGTCGATCTCGATGCCGTGATGGTGGAGAAGCGGGAAGCCTATGAGAAGCGCCTGAAAAAATACGGCCTGCCTGCCGACATATCCGACAAGGATTTTCTCAAGTGGTGGGAAAAGGAACTGGGCGTGCAGAAGTAGTCGGAAAGGGCACGAGATACGCCCTTGTTTTCTGCCCCAATCCTGCCGAAAGGTGACTGCCACACGAAACACACCGGCATGCAGTCCCTTTCTCTTCCCGCTATTTTTCTAGCGACCACTTTTCTCGTCAGTTGTGCCGCCCCGAAACCGGGGACGACCACGATGATTCCCACCCCCACCGGAGTGGTCGAAGGGGTGTCGCAGCCCGTCGACGGCATCGACCGGACTCATCTCGGAGACGACATTCCCGTTTTTATCGTCAGCAGTCGATCGATCGAGGAAAACCCGTTGCCGGGCGCGATCGACCCCTTCGGGACGGAGCGAAGCCACCAGCGAAATCCGCATCTCGCCATCGCGAAAGTCGGAGTCGGGGAGGGGCTTTCGAGCGAGCAGATCTACTGGGAAACCGTCACCGACGTGAAGCGGAAGAAAACACATTTCACCCTGAAAGAGGTGAAGCTGGAGCAGCCCATGACTCAGTTGGACCCCTCGGTCATCACACCGGACGACCTTCCCGTAGGGCGGGTCAACCACCCCTGGCTCACCGCCCTGCGCCGGCAGCTTGATCAGGACCCCGACCGGCACATCGTGATCTATGTGCACGGATACAACACCCATCTCGTGACGAACACGGAACTCGCCGCAGAATTCTTTCACTACATGGGGAGAAAAGGAGCGGTCCTCAGTTTCGAATGGCCGTCTGCCGGAAAACTGCTCGCCTATTCCGAAGACAAAAACCGCGCCAGCCAGAGCACGCGCCTCTTTCGCGGTCTCATCGCACACCTCGCCAGCCTGACCGGGGCGAAGCAGATCGACATCATTGCCCACAGCGCCGGAAACCCGATCGTCGTCAACGCTCTGCACGAGCTTCGTCTCGCCGAATCCGACCGGTCCTCCGCCGAGCTGCAGAAAAAATACGGCATCCACCGCGTCATTCTCGCCGCGCCGGATATGGATCTCGTCGTGTTCTTCAACGCCGTCTACGACCGCTTCTACGAGATCGCGGGCGGAGTTTCGGTCTATGCCTCACCGAATGACAAAGCGCTGAATTTCTCCTCCATGATCTTCAAGGACCGGCGCCTCGGACGCTCCATCGGGGAACTGGAGGATTGGGAAACCCGCGTCCTCGCCGGCGTCCGCGAGATTGAAATGATCGATGTCTCCGTCGCCGAAGCCATTTACGGAGGCGGCTCCGGGCACAGTTATTTCCACCGCGACCCCTGGGTCAGCACCGACATCGGAATGGTCATGAAAGGCTTCCCCGCGCAGGCGAGAGGACTGACCCGCTCCGGCGAAGACGTGTTCTGGGAATTTCCGGAAGACTATCCCGAATTCCTCCGCGGAGTAAAACGGCGGCGACAGTAGCCGCGTTCGCAAGAACGTGGCCCGCAGCATCGGCACCCGGATCCCCCGTCGCTTCGCGACCTGCCACCGCCCCACCGCTTTGCAGCGGCGGCTACAGGAGTGCATGTAGCCGCGTTCGCAAGAACGTGGCCTGCAGCATCGGCATCCGGCTCCGCCCGTCGCTCCGCGACCTGCCACCCCACCACCGCTTTGCAGCGGCGGCTACAGGAGTGCATGTAGCGGCGTTCGCAAGAACGTGGCCCGTAGCATCGGCACCCGGCTCCACCCGTCGCTCCGCGACCCGCCACCGCTCCACCGCTTTGCAGCGGCGGATACGGAGAGTGCATGTAGCCGCGTTCGCAAGAACGTGGTCCGCAGCATC
>JAKSBG010000404.1 GCA_022361255.1 Verrucomicrobiales bacterium | reverse complement strand
CTTTTTCTTGAAAATGGCGCGCGATTTGTCTTTCGTCAGCCACTCGAAATAGGGGTTGCGACTCCACCCACCCTTTTCGAAAAGCTTCTCCAAATCGTCCGGTTTGAGACCGTAGGCTCCGGGTAGCGTAACGAGCGGATCGAGGTTCGCATCAAGCACTTTTGCGTCCTGTGCAGCCACCTTACAGGATAGAAAAAGGCCAAGCAAAAGCAGGATGGTGAGGTGAATGGCAGTCTTCATCGGGGGGCACTGTATCCAATTCCGCTAAATGTGTCTCGCAAAATCGCGGAGGCGCGATTTTGCGTTTGTCTTTACGGGGAAACTTTGAGAGAAGATGGCAGTCTTATTTCAAAAAATCCCGATGAAAAAACTCATCAATGATCCTCTCAAAGTGGCCGACGAACTCGTCGAAGGTCTCGTCGATGCCTACAACGGCGAATGCAAGCACGTCGGAACCCGCTCGATTGTGAAAACCGACATCCCCGACGGGAAGGTCGCTCTTCTCATCGGTGGAGGTAGCGGGCACGAGCCGATTTACCACGGCCTCGTCGGACGCAACCTCGCGGACGGAGCTGCCTGCGGTGATATCTTTGCGGCACCTCCTCCCAACATCGTATTCGAAGCAACCGAAGCGGTCGACAAAGGAAAAGGTGTTCTCTACCTGTACGGAAACTATGCCGGGGACGTTCTCAATTTCGATCTTGGCGCGGAGCTTTCCGATGACGAAGACATCGAAGTCCGCACCGTCATGATCTGGGACGACGTATGTTCCGCTCCCCCTACGGAAAAGGAAAAGCGCCGCGGGATCGCCGGCCTCGTTCCTATCGTGAAACTTGTGGGTGCTGCCTCGCAGACAGCCGAGTCGCTGGAAGATCTGGAGGCTTTTGCGAAGAAGGCGGTTCTGCAAACCCGCTCGGTAGGGGTCTCGATGGCACCGGGCGCGATTCCTGCGACCGGCAAGCCGACCTTCGAACTGGAAGAGGACAAGATCGGCCTCGGTATGGGAATTCACGGTGAACCCGGTGTTGCCGAAATCCCCATGACCACAGCCGATGAGCTCACTCCGCAGATGCTCGAACTGGTGTTTGAGGATTTCGAAAAGGACGACGAAGTCGAAGCTCTCAAGGAGGGCGATGACGTGCTTCTTTTCGTCAACTCGCTCGGAGCCACCACAATGATGGAGCTCCTCATCGCACTTCGAAAAGCGAAAGACGTTCTCAATTCCAAAGGGCTCAATATTTACGACGTGATCGTCGGGCCGTTGGTGACCTGTCAGGAAATGGCCGGAATTTCTTTCTCGCTCACCCGCATGGATGATGAACTCAAGCAGGCCTGGGATATGCCCTGCCAGTCTGTCTGCTACAGCAAAATGGAGGGGCGCTACGGCGGGTGAAACCGTGCCGGATCAGACACGAATCAGGCGATTCAAGAGGGTTGAATACCGGACCAAACAGGGTTGAGTCACTGACCTAACCCTCTAAAACCTTTCCTCTACCTGAAATATCATGGCCAAAGACACTCTTTCCATCGACGAAACCCGCGACATGATGGTTGCGGTTGCGAAAAAAATCATCGAAGCCGAGCCGATCCTTACCGATGCTGACCGTGCGTTGGGTGACGGTGATCACGGCGTCGGGATGGAGCGCGGAATGAACGCCGTTCTCGAAGCGATTGAAGGAGAGGAGTTCCCCAATGTCGGCAAAGTGTTCATGTCCGTTGGCATGGCAATGATGTCCAGCATGGGCGGCGCGTCAGGCGCTGTTTTCGGAACGCTCTTTCGTGCCGGAGGCAAAGCGATCAAAGATTCGGAAACGTTTGGCGGTGCAGAGGCCGCCACATTCTTTAAAGAAGGAACTGACAACGTTATGAGTCGCGGAGGCGCCAAGCCCGGTGACAAGACGATGGTTGATGCTCTCATGCCTGCAGCAGAAAAGGGAGCCGAAGTGGCTGACAAGCCGGTTTCCGAAGCGCTTGCTGCGATTGCGGAAGCCGCTGCCGCCGGTCGTGATGCCAGCGAAGACATGATCGCAACGATGGGGCGTGCCAAAACCTTGGGCGAGAAATCTCTCGGCAAGCCCGATGCAGGAGCCGTTAGCGTTGCCATCATCGCGCAGACGATGGCAGATTTCGCTGCGGCGTAATTGGCTTCGTGCTACCTCGCCGAAGTCCCGGAGTTTTCGACGATCCGGTTGGCAGTGCAGGACTTGCGCCATCGTTTGCACGACGCTCCGTGCATGCCATAGTTCCCGATGGCTGAAGCGCGTGACGTATACACTTTCGACGATCTCAAGAACTGGTCCGGGGTGACCGGGGACCTCGATCGTCCTGCCCGGCTTTCGGTTTTTGGAGATCCGGTAAAGCATTCGCGTTCTCCGCAAATGCACAACCCGGCGCTGGAGGCGGCGGGGATCGATTGTGAATATGTCAGGCTTCACATCCAGCCTGATGAACTCTCCGACGCTCTCGATTTGCTGAAAGAGAACCAATTCATCGGGACCAATGTGACGATTCCTCACAAAGGTGGCGTCTTCGATGCGGTCGACGAAATGACGGAGGTGGCCCGTCGCATCGGAGCGGTCAATACGGTCGCGGTGGATGGGGACCAGTTGCTCGGGCACAACACGGATGCGCCCGGACTGAAAAAGGCGATCCGGGAGGAGTTCTCCATGGACTTGTCTGATCTGCGGATCATGATTGTGGGCGCAGGGGGAGGCGCCGGGAAAGCTGCCGCGGTCCAGTGTGCGATGGATCACTGTGAACGCCTCATTCTCGTGAATCGAACCGTGGAAAAGGCAGAATCGCTGGCGGAGGAGCTTCGTGAACTTTTGATCGACCCGGACAAACTTGAGGGTCCCGCAGACCGTCTAGCCGCGATTCCCCGGGAGGCGGATGCGATGGAGCGGGAGATGGAAAATGTCGACCTGATCATCAATGCGACCTCGGTTGGGATGAAACGAACAGATCCGGAAGTCGTGCCTGCGAGCCTGATCGAACCACATCATCTCGTCTACGACATGGTTTACGCACCGGCGAGAACCCGACTCATCGCCGACGCAGAGGCGGCGGGAGCAAAAGCCGCGAACGGTTTGAGTATGCTCCTCTGGCAAGGCGTTCTCGCCTTTGAATTCTGGTTTGACTCCGAAGCACCGGTGGCGGCGATGAGAAAAGGGCTGCTGGACAGTCTGGGGTGAATTTCCGTTTACCCGGTAAGGGGTGGGGGTAACACCATGACGTATCGGTCGAGTTGGCGACGGGAAGGGGCATCTGTCGTATGGTTTGGGTATGTGCAGACAGATGTCTTTTCTTCGCGACGCGATATTCCTTCTGATCGCAGCGGTTTGCAGCGTGAGTCATTTTGCTTCCGCCGATGATCCGGTAGACTTTGCCCGCGACATTCGTCCACTGCTCAGTGATCGCTGCTTTGCCTGTCACGGATTTGATGACCAAACGCGCGAAGCGGACCTCGGGCTTCACACGCGGGAGTTTGCGACGAGAGATCTGGGCGGTTACCGCGCCATCGATCCGGACAATCCGGAACAGAGCGAGCTGCTCGCCCGGATCACTTCCAGCGACCCGGATGAGGTGATGCCGCCGCCTTCGGGAAACAAGCCGGTTTTGACGCCGGAAGAAGCCGATCTTTTCCGGCGCTGGATCGAGCAGGGCGCGAAATACGAGCAACACTGGTCCTTTCAGAAACCGGTGCGGCCGGAGGTGCCGAAGGGGGAAGCGAAGCATCCGGTGGATCGCTTTCTCGATGCCCGCATTGCTTCCCGGGAATGGGAGAAAACAGAACAGGCTGCTCCGGCGACATTGCTTCGCCGCCTCTCATTCGATTTACGCGGCGTGCCACCCACAACGAAAGAGCGGGAACTGTTTCTCAGCTCCTGGCAGACCGATCCGGAGGCGACGTGGAAGGACTTCGTAGAGCGTTTTCTGAGTTCGCCACTCTACGGGGAGCGCTGGGCGCGGGACTGGCTCGATCTCGCGAGATACGCGGACACGAATGGGTATGAGAAAGACCGCCCCCGTTCGATCTGGCCCTACCGTGACTGGGTCGTGAAAGCGTTGAACGCCGACATGCCCTACGACAGATTCACCATTGAGCAACTTGCCGGTGACATGCTGCCGAATCCGACAACGGATCAACTCGTTGCGACAGGATTTCATCGCAACACGATGCTGAACGAGGAGGGCGGTATCGACCCTCTCGAGTTTCGATATCATGCCATGGTTGACCGGGTCGCCACGACGGGTTCAGTCTGGCTCGGACTTACGACGGGTTGTGCGCAATGCCACACGCACAAATTTGATCCGATCACCCACACCGACTATTTCGCGATGATGGCTTTGCTCAACAACGCGGATGAATTGGAGATTCCAGTGCCGGTAGAGGAATTGACGAAACGGCGCGAGAAGATCGATCAACAGATTGCAGAGAAGGAAGCGGCTGCTCTCGCGAACATTGACGAGGAAAAGTTCAGCGTGTGGCTCGCCAAACAACATCGGGAAATCGTGAACTGGATTCCGCTGGAAGCAAAGACGATGAAATCAAATCTGCCGTTTTTGCAAAAGCAGGATGATTTTTCCATCTACGCGAGCGGGGATTTCACGAAACGTGATTTGTTCGAGCTTGGTTTTGATTTACCCGATACCGGGGGAAAGCCGGTCACGGCAATCCGAATCGAAGCCATTCCCGACGAGCGCCTGCCTGCCAACGGTCCGGGTGCTGCCTACTACGAGGGGAGAAAAGGCGATTTTTTCCTGAGTGAAGTGGAGGCCAGAATCGGGGGGGAGCCGGTCGCGTTTCGGGATGCGTCGGTCAGTTTTGGTAAGATCTCGGTCGGTTCCGGGAAGGCAGTGGGAATGAACATTTATGACGGCGATGGTTCGACGGGATGGTCGACATCGACTCAGGAAGGAAAGCGGAACGAGCTGGTCATCTGTTTCTCGGAACCGGTTAGCACGGGCGGCCGTCTCGAAGTGGATTTGCTCTTTGAGCGGCACTTCGTCGCGGCGCTGGGACGGTTTCGCATTTCCGTGACAACGGACCGGGGGGAGATAAAAGCGGACAATTCCGAAATACCGAATCCGAAAATTGCCGACGCCTCGGAAATGAGAAAGGCATACCTTCGCAAGGGGGAGGACTTCAAAGATCTCCAGAAAGAAATTGCCGCTCTGGAAGCGGGAAAGCCGGCCTATCCTACGACACTGGTGTTTCAGGAACGTCCCGAAGCAAACCCGCGAAAAACGCATCGACATCATCGTGGGGAGTACCTCAGCGCAAAGGAGGAAGTGGAGCCGGCGGTTCCGGCGGTTTTTGATCCGATCCCGGAAAAGGAACCGGCGAACCGCCTTTCTTTCGCGAAATGGCTCGTGAGCGACCGGAATCCGCTTGTAGCCCGGGTTGCGGTGAATCGGGCCTGGAGAGCCTTTTTCGGAACGGGAATTCTCAAAACGTCAGGCGATTTCGGCTATCAGTCGGAGATCCCGACACATCCTGAGCTTCTCGACTGGCTGGCTGTTGAGTTTGTCGAATCAGGATGGTCGATGAAAAACCTGCACCGTCTCATCGTAACCAGCGAGGCTTATCGGCGCGACAGCAGAATGGACTCATCGGCGAGGGAACGGGATCCGGAGAATCGCTTTCTCGCCCGAGGTCCGCGCTTCCGACTTACCGGAGAAATGCTTCGCGACTCGGTTCTGCAGGCTTCCGGGCTTCTTTCCCCGAAGGTGGGAGGCCCCGGAGTGTATCCGCCCCAACCGGGCAGCGTTACGGAAATGGCCTACGGAAAAACCGCGTGGAAAGTTTCGGAAGGGGAGGACCGATACCGCAGGAGCCTCTACACCTTCGCCAAGCGAACTGCTCCGTTCGCAGCTTATCTGACTTTTGACGGGCCGACCGGTGAGAGTTGCCTGCCCCGGCGAGACCGGAGCAATACGCCGCTTCAGGCACTCACTCTGCTGAATGACCCCATGTTTTCCGAGGCATCTGAAGCGCTTGCCAGAGAGATGGTAAACAGCGGACCTGATTCCCCGGGACAAATGGTAGACGACTTGTTTCGCAGAATCCTGACCCGGGATCCGGATGACAGGGAGCGCGCAGATTTTGTAACCTATTTTCAAAAGCAACAGGCCCGCTTTGCTGCGGGAGAATTGAAATCGGAGGAAATCCTCCGGGAAAAAGAACAAGCCAATTCCGATGAGGTTGCCGCCTGGAAAATGGTGATCCGGGTTCTTTTCAACCTCAGCGAGTCAGTGACACGAAGCTAGACATGAATAATTTTCTCAAGACCCTGACAAGAAGACAACTTTTCGAAGATTGCGGAGTCGGCCTTGGCCGTATCGGCCTCGCTTCGGCGATGGCGGGAGGTTTTTCGGGACTGCTCAAGGCTTCCCCCAACAATCCTCTTGCGCCCCGCGATACCCACTTCAGTCCGAAGGCAAAGCGGGTCATCTTTCTCTTTATGGCCGGTGCTCCGAGTCAGTTGGAGCTGTTTGATAACAAACCCAAACTCCGGGAGTTGGATGGAAAGCCGATTCCTCCTTCAGTCATCGCCGGGCAACGCTACGCATTTATCCAGCCCGACGCCGCCGTTCTCGCACCAAGGTTTCCTTTTGCGAAACATGGCCAATCAGGAGCTGAAATTTCCGACAGGCTCCCTCACCTCGTTTCAATTGCCGATGACATTGCCATCGTAAAATCAATGCATACGGATCAGTTTAATCATGCTCCGGCG
>JAKSBG010000174.1 GCA_022361255.1 Verrucomicrobiales bacterium | reverse complement strand
GAGCGAGATGCGCTCCGGCGGAGCCTCCCGTAACGGCGAGTCGCTCCGGATCGATGTTCCACTCTTCCGCTTTCGACCGGACGAATTGAATGGCGCGGGCGCAATCATTGACCTGCGCGGGATGTGTGGCGACATCGGTGAAGCGGTACTCCACAGAGACGACGGAAGCCCATCCCTCGTCGACAGCTTTCCGAAGGTAGGGAGGGACGGCCTGCTTCGATCCAGCCCTCCATCCGCCGCCGTGAAAGAATATGACGACAGGAGTCGGCTCCTCAGACTTTGCGAGGTAGACGTCGAGGGCCTGGGCCTTGTCGTCCGTTCCGTATGCGATGTCGCTGTGGGAGGGGGGAGCTTTTGCGCCGACGGCGGTGGCTGCAAATAGAGCAAGGAAGCAGTAAGTAGTGAATCGGGATTTCATAGCTGTATTTTCAGTGATTGATAGCGGCTTGAAAAAGTGAGGGGGAGATGGTTTTCGGTATGCGTGTGGAGCGAGAGAAAGTCGATTCGCTTGTCTGTTTTTTCCAACGGAATGGTGGCTAGAAACACGCCCCTTTCGTCTTGCTCCAGTGGAATCGATTTCCACTCATCAAACTCATAGGGAAGCGTGTAGGGCCTGTTTCGATTGCTGCACCACCAGAGTTCATTCTTTTCCGGTTCAGTTCCATCTGGGAAGGTGACAATAACATTCAGTTGGGAGGCTACTCTTTGTGCACTGATTGCAGGCATTTCAGGCAGTGATCGAGCTTCCTGGAAGTGAGCCTTTGCGAATGACACCAGATTCTCCTTTATCTCTGGAAGCAGCGGGGTTCGGGTCGTGAATCCCGCGTTCGCAGGTCCGCCGTGTTGACCACCTGGAATGATGCAAATGGGTAAGTCCGGGAGCTTTTTCCCCAATTTGCGAAGCGCGGGCGACACGCTGTCATTTGTTCCTACATTGTAGAAAATAGTGAGATCGCGTTCGCTCAGTGATTCAAGGTGTTTTGTCAGGCGTGAAGCATCCCAGACTAGGTCGGTGATCATTTCGATGTCCTCGTCACTCCATCCGGCTGCTTGAGCTTGATCAAGCGTGACACGGTTGTTGGCACGTCGTTGTGATCGCTCGCGAAAGGCCGTCGCGTGCTCCTCGCTCAGTGTGCTCAGGAAGGCCTTGTCTGTTATCGCAAGCTGCTCAGGCTCTGTCCCGATGACGTAACTCGGCGCGCCGGGGTTTCCATTGGTGGTGCGACAACAGGAAGGATAGCGCTGAAGCGCTCGTCGTGTATTCCCGCTACGGCAGCAGCAACCCCTCGCTTTGAGCCGCCGGTGGTGAGCACCTTTTGGGGTTGGAAGTATTCTGGTTCCGTCAGGGCAGAAGTGAGGGCACGCATTTGGCTCATTCCCCAGATCCATGCTGGCGTGTAGCGAGGATTTTTTGTCTTCAAAAGATGCTCACGCATTCCGTTGTGCAAGGTGCCTTTCGGCTCCATCGCATCGATCGTCCCCATGCCGATGAGAACGATGCCAACGCTGTCTTCTTTCAGCAATCGAGTGAGTTCAGCCGTGGGGTTGGGAACCCGGTTCGTCAGTGGCTGATTTGCTACGACGACATGGCGACAAGGTTTTCCGTCTGCCGGAACATGGAAACTCACGGGAAGCCGAACTTTTTGCCCCGGCCACCATTCGCATACGGTTACTTCGATCAGCTTCTGACGAATCCCGGGATCCTTTTTCGACGCGCTCCATTCCTGCAATACTTCTACTTCAAGAGATTCCATGTCGCATATCGCGGCATGATCGAACAAGTCAGAGCTTTCGCTTTGGGATATACCAAAGAGCGAAAGCAAAATGACGAAGGGCAATAATCTCATGTCAATGAGTATGCAGGGCTCGTCGATTGCGGGAAAGGCAAACCTTGTCTATTCGATCTCAAACAAGGCTTCGCCCAATACCTCCGTGCGGGGCGATATTCCGAGTCCGGGTTCAGTCGGTGCTTTCATGGTTCCATTCTCCCGCTGCGGGGCTCCGGTTGCGTTGCTCACAGTCACGTAGCTGTTGAAGTCCGTTGCGGTGAAACGCAGTTCCTCAGGCGTGCTGTGAGAAAGATGGGCAATTGCTGCGGTGATGATGTCTCCGCCCCAACTGTCTTCCAGTGTCATCGCAATTCCCATTTCCACACAAAGGTCTCGTGCTTGTCGTGCCTTTGTCAGGCCACCGAATTTGCTGATCTTGATGTTTACCACGTCCATGGCCTGCTCGGCATGTCCGCGAAGGAGTGGATCGAGTCCGTCGATATTTTCGTCGAGAACGAATGGGCCATCCCAACGCGCACGGACGGCGCGGCATTCGTCGTAGGTCGCGCAAGGTTGCTCGATGTAGACGTCGACGTCACGGACACCCTGACAAACCCGCAAAGCTTCGTGCTTGAGCCAGCCTGTGTTGGCGTCGGCTACGAGAATGTCGCCGCGTTCCAGCTCGGCGGCGACCGCGTGGATTCTCGCGATGTCGAGGTCGACGTCGTGGCAGCCGACTTTGAGTTGAAAGCGTCGGTAGCCTTCGTCCCGATAACCGGACACTTTAGCTGCCATCTCTTCGGGAGATTCCTGGGAAATTGCCCGGTAGAGCTGAACGCTTTCTCCAAATCGGCCTCCGAGCAATTCGCAGACAGGCATTCCGGCGGCTTTACCGAGAATGTCCCAGCAGGCCATGTCGATTGCGGATTTTACGTAGGGGTGGCCTTTCAACGCGACGTCCATGCGACGGTTGATGCGTGCGATTTCAGTCGCCGGCGCTCCGATCAGGTGCGGGCCGATTTCGTAGATGCCGGCTCGTGCTCCCTGACCAAAGGCGGGGAGGTAGAATGGCCCTAACGGACACACTTCGCCCCAGCCGGTGTAGCCATCATTCGTATCGATACGGACCACGGTGCTGTCGAATACGGAAACGCTTTTTCCTCCCGACCAGTGGTAGGAACCTTCTTTCAGGGGGAGGTCGACTTGATAAACAGAGATGCGGGTGATGTTCATTGGTTAGTAGTGGGAACGTTCCAGAGTTTTTCGATGAGGTCGTGCATGTGCGGGTCGCTTTCTTTCAATTCCTTTCGGTTGAAGGGAAAGAAATCATTTTTCCCGAAGTAGGCTTCGGTTGATTCGGCGAAATATTCCATGGGGTTGGAAAGAGCGTAGGCTTTGTCTTTCACGATTTTTTCTCCGTTGAAGCGATCGACTTCATCGTAGATGCCGGAATCCCGGGCTTTTTCAAACGCCGCTTTTACCTCTGCGTTTCCATACCCTTGAGGCAGGATTCGATCGTGATAGCCATGGGCGAGCTCGTGGAGGAGAACGTAGGGCATGCGACGATTTTCGAAGGGGAATCGATTCACGTTTGTGATTTCGATTGCCTTCGTCATTTTCGGATTTCTCCCGTTCTCGACGAGCCAGCCTTTGCCGGGATGGTATTCAGCGGTGCCGCGCTTCCCAGTGTAGGGAGGATTGATCCAGATCGGAATGTTGCGGAGTTGAGGTAATGCCGACTTCGGAACGACATTGATGACGCGTTGCAACTGGCCATCGAGAATCTCGAGCATCCGCCTGGTCGCGTCCCCGGAATGGGCCCACAATTCGTCATGGAGGTGAATGGTCCATCCCCGTACCGAGAACGTTGCGTGACCGGGCTCGGTGAATCGTGGATCTCGTGAGGCTCTCAATTTGTCGGAAAGCTGCTCGGAAAGCTTGCCTCTGATCTCTGCGATTTCTTTCGGTGTGGTGCGACCAGCTAGCAGGTTGGTGACCTGGTGAGGGTCGTCGCTGAGCCGATACAGTTCCTCGGCAGGGCGTTTTCCGAAAGACATCTCATTCTGCGGTGAATTATTGTGTCGCATCCATTGCTTGGTCGGGCCGGGATCGATGTTGTGAGAGAAAGCACCTGGAACAGTGGGCCAGGGGGTCTCCTTGAAATCGAAAGTCGCTTCTTCTCCGGCGACCTTTCCGTCAGGCCATGACTCGGGAGAAAAGTTGCGAATGTAAAGCCAGTCTTTTGTGCGTATCGCGCGAGAAGGATTGGGGTAAACATGTTGTTCCATCCCGGCGAGGATGTGGTTGCGAGCGGGATCAACTTGCCCGGCCTTTTTGGAGAGGAGAATGGGCAAAAGTGATTTGCCGGTCATGGCATCGGGAACTTCAAGGCCGGTCGCTTCGAGAAAAGTGGGGGCGAGATCGGTGAGGCTCACGAAGTCTTCGAGACGACGTCCTCCGGGAATCTTTTTCCCCCAGCGAATCGCGAGCGGAACGCGGATTCCGGAATCGTAAAGGGTTGCCTTGGTGCGTGGGAAGGGCATGCCGTTGTCGCTTGTCATGACGACGATGGTGTTTTCCAGTTCGCCGGATTTCTCCAGCCCGGCGATGATCTCACCTGCGTACTGATCGAGCTTTTCGATTTTGAGGTAGTAATCGCCGAGATCGGTTCGCGTGGTGGCATTGTCAGGGAGGTAGGGCGGAATCTCAATTTTGCTGAGGTCAAAATCGCTGTCGAGGCTGGCTTGCCAGTCGTAGGGCCGATGCGGTTCCCCGGCACCATACCAATAGGAGAACGGTTGCCCGTTTTTCCGCGCACCCATGAATTCCTTGAAGTGTTGGAAGCGAGTGCCGAAGGGGTCATTTCCTCGGTAGGTATGTTTGCTAGGTCCGGTTCCTTTCCGTGAAAAGCCGGTGAGGAATCCAATTTCCGCGACGCGGTCAGGATAGGTGGGAATTCCTTTTTCGATCGATCCTCCGAGATCGACTCCTTCTCCCAGCCGCCAGTGGTATTGGCCGGTGGAAGCAGAATGACGCGCGGGCGTGCAGGAAGGTGCCGGAGTGAATGCATTTTCGAATAGGACGCCTTCCCGGGCAATGCGGTCAAAGGTGGGAGTGCGGACGGTCTTGTCCCCGAGTATCGAAGCGTGTGGCCACGACCAGTCGTCGCCCATGATGACGACGATGTTGGGGAGATCAGAAGTTGTGCTCTGCGCCTTTCCCAGCGGTAGCGGAAGAGCGGCTCGCAGATCTTTTCCGAGCTTCCTGGTAGTGGATTTATTTTCCGCGTTCCCGGCGACATTGAGGCGTTCACTCGAATTCGTTCGATGGTCGTAGAGTTCCCGGTCAACGGTTTTGCCGGTGCTCCGATCAATCCATTCCACATAACGCCATTCCTTGTTTCGATAGGCGTAGCCCATGAGTTCGCGCTTGTTCTGACGTCGCAGGAACTGGCTGATGGCGGCGGGCTTCACCGATGACTTGGGATCATCGAGAATGGGTTTCAGGCTGACTCCTTCGAGTTCTTTGCGGATGGGCAGGCCAGCGAGGTCGCAGAGGGTGGGGTAGAGATCGAGCAGTTCAACTGGTGAGTCGTTGCTGGATCCGTTTCCTTCTCTGCGCGGATCAAAAATGATGAGAGGAACGCGGGTGTCGATCTCGTAGTTGGTTTGTTTGCACCAACTGTTGTGCTCTCCGAGTTTGAAGCCGTGATCGCTCCAGACGACAACAATCGTGTTATCGGCGAGTTTGAGTTTTTCCAACTCTTTCAAAAGCAGCCCGACCTGTGCATCGATGAGACTGACGGAGGCGAGATAGCCGTGTTTGAGTTCTCGTTGTTGGGTTTCTGTCAGGCTCCCGCTCTTCGGATCGGGTGTGCCGAGGTAATCAAAATAGTCCCGCAACTCATACATCGTGTTCATCGCGTAGGGCGGTGAGTTTTCGGGGACGGAGGTTTCGTCGGCCAGGGTGATTTTGTCGCGATCGTAGAGATCCCAGTATTTTTTCGGAACAACGAAGGGCAAGTGGGGACGGACAAATCCGGCGGCGAGAAAAAACGGTTCATCCTGCTTGGCCAGTCGACGTATCGCTTGCAAAGCCTGTCGGGCGATGGCGCCGTCAATATGGTCCTGATCGGGAATGTCGACAGCTTCCGCGGCGGTTGCTCGGAGACGGTCGATTTTCTTCTGCGGAGTGCCTTTTTCTTTCAGCTTCTTTTTGAAGGCCACGAGTTCCTTGCGTGCTTGCGGTGACCAGAGTTGGGACTTTTGCGGCCAGCTGTGAGGTTCGCTCCAGGAGATGTTGTCCGGCCAGGGGTTGTGAAAGATCTTCCCGAACCCGAGAGCCTGGTATCCGTGATTCTTGAAATGCTGTGGCAGGGTGACCGCCTCGGGGATCGTATTGCGAAAACGTACATCGAGGGTCCAGACTCGGGTTGAGTCAGGGCGCAGGCCTGTGAGCAGACTGACGCGGGACGGATTGCAGACGGCGAGCTGACAGTGGGCGGAATCGAAACGCACTCCCTGAGCGGCAAGGCGATCGATATGAGGGGAGTGAACCCCTTCGACTCCATAACAGCCCAGCTCCGGGCGTAGATCGTCGATTGCGATGAAGAGAATGTTGGGCTTTTTCTTCTCATCATCAGAACTCCACGCGGAAAGGCCAGTGAGGAACAGGCCAAGAGAAAGAACAAATAAGATGCGTGCCATGCTGATAAGAATACCTGATTCGGGAGTGGAAAGACTACCGTGAAAGCGGTCGTACTGTCTTGAACGATTTTTCCTGATACGGATGAAATGGAGCACAGATAGTTTGTCGGATCTTGTTTCGCATCGTGATGATCTCGCCGTGCGACTTTCTGTGCTGGAGATGCTTGCTGCTCTCTTTGCACTTTTTCGCGGATTACCTGTTTCCCGAAGTCCTGGCGGGCTTAAGTCACCGGGTAAATTTTCTTGTATAGTGGATGACAAATATGCGATTCCTATCTGTTGTTATGAGACAATTCCTGGTTCTAGCCGCCGCGTTTACTTCGTTTGCCGCGTTGGCGGAGACTGAAAAACAATCTCCTCCAAACGGACTGTACACGAATGTTTACACTGTCCGCCCGGATTTCTTTGACAGGCTGGAGAAAATCGACCCGGTTCTTTCGCCTGTGATTGGTAAGAAAGCCTTCGAGAAGCATGGCATTACCTTCCCCGATGGTGGCTCTGTCGTTTATAATCAAGCCACATCTCAACTCACCGTCAGGAACTCAGAAGATCAGATGAAACTTGTCGAAACGCTGGTTGACCACGTCAACGGGATTGTCGATAAACAGATATATATCACACTGAAGGAAGTTACCGTGTCGGGAGATGCTGCGGACAAATTGGGATTTGATTGGCTTTTGGGGCCGGAAAATCCAACGGCTCCAGCGGAAACGCCGTCTGTAAAAGGTATTGTCACCGACACAAAGGAGTCTTTTCTCGAAGAATTCTCAAGACCTCCCTCGATTGAAAAGACACCGTCTCAAAAAAAGCGTGAGCGTTCGAACGGAATTTCCGGTGTGTTTACCGACCCACAGTTTCAGGTCATGATTCGGGCACTCAATAAAAAGAAGGGAGTGGACTTGCAATCTGCTCCATCTGTTATGACCCGGTCAAATCAATCGGCAATCATTCAAGTTGGTGAAAAACGCTGGGGCATTATCCCTGTGGTTGGAGCGGACGGATTCACAATTGATCTGGAACTGTATCTGCCTCGCCACGGCGAAGCACTCTATGAAAAAGGGGAAAAGCCAAAACCGTCAGCTGGTGTTACCATTTGGGACGGACAAATCGTGGCCTGGTCAGAAAAAATCGACGATGACACCTCTCGAACCGTCTTCATTAAAGCCCAACTGATGGACCCTGCCGGGATGCCCATCAACAAAGAGCCGGAAAAACTCCCTGCACCTCCGGCCGGTGAAACAATCGATAAAATCCTCATCGAACCAGGCGGAAGAACCAAGTAAGCGGAAACACGGCACGGGTCACGTTTTTTGCAAACGCGGATACATTGTGAATCTCTGTAGCGGAACCGGGAAATACTCCGGCCGAATTCGCGAGAGAGTGGGGAGCAATTTGTTTCACAGCAGTGTTCAGTAGCGCGACCCGGCAGGAATCCGACATTGACGATGAGCGGGGATCACTGTGAGGATTCCGGCATGATTTGGCGAACGCTTTTCTGCGTCTTTTTCCTGACCTTTACTACGGTTGCTTTCTCGGCCGACTTTCCCGAACCTTACAACACGGAGAAGGCGGAGGCTCCTCCCATGAGCGCAGAGGAAGTCGCCCGGACCGCGAAGCTGCCCGACGGCTTTCGGCTTGAGGTTTTTGCGGCGGAGCCGGATGTGCAGCAGCCCATCTCGATTGCCTTTGACGATGCGGGACGCCTCTGGGTGGCGGAATGCTACACCTTTGCGGAGCGTCCGCTGCGCTGGGATCTGGAGTTGCGCGACCGGGTCCTCGTTCTCGAAGATGCAGACGGCGACGGGAAGATGGACAAACGCACCGTGTTCTGGGAAGGCGGGACTCGCCTCACCAGTGCGATACCGGGGCATGGTGGCGTCTGGGTGACCTGCGCTCCGCAGCTGCTTTTTATTCCCGATAAAAACAATGACCTTGTCCCGGACGGCGAACCGGTCGTGATGCTGGACGGATTCGATGCCGAGAACATCGGACACAATATTGTGAACGGATTGAAATGGGGGCCGGATGGTTGGCTCTATGGGCGGCACGGAATCACTGCAACTTCTCTTCCCGGCAAACCGGGAACGCCGGAGGCGAAGCGGACCGCGTTGAACTGTTCGATCTGGCGGTTCCATCCGGAAACGCACGAGTTCGAGGTCGTCTGCAACGGGGGAACCAATCCCTGGGGGCTCGATTGGGATCGAAACGGTCAGATGTTTTATACGAACACGGTGATCGGTCACCTCTGGCACGCCATACCCGGTGCCTACTACAAACGGATGTTTGGTGCTCATTTGAATCCGTATGTGTATGAGGAAATTCAACATACCGCCGATCACTACCACTGGGATACGGGGGCGGAAAAATGGAACGACATCCGCGAAGGGGTCACCAGCTCCACTTCGGCGCTCGGGGGAGGGCATGCCCACATGGGGTGCCTGATCTACGAGGGAGGAGTCTGGCCTCAGGAATACCGGGGTGATCTTTTCACCTGCAACCTGCACGGACGGCGGGTCAATCGGGAGAAGTTGAAGCGGGAAGGGGTTGGCTATGTCGCTACGCACGAAAAGGATTTCCTGATGATTGAGGACCCGTGGTTTCGTGGGCTCGATCTGATTACGGGACCGGATGGGCAGGTCTGGGTGAACGACTGGTCCGACACGGGGGAGTGTCACGACAATGATGCGATCCACCGAACGAGCGGACGAATCTACAGAATCGTGTACGATGGAGACGATGCCGGGATGCCTACTCCGTCCCGCCCTGAATGGCTCACAAACCGGGGCAGTGGTGGATACAACAAAAGTGCCCTGACAAAGCTACTCGATTCAGGTGAGGAGGAGAAAGCGGCAATGGCGGTAAGATGGTTGAGCGAAGATTTCGGTGAGGAAAAGGAGACGGCAGTCCTCCTCGCGAACGAAGCCAGTAAAGGTGCGCCCCCGCTTGTTCGATTGGAGCTTGCTGCGGCACTGCAGCGTCTACCCATCGAAGACCGGGCGCCTCTCGCGAAACGGTTGGCCGCTTTGGAAGAGGACGCCGGTGACCGTCAGCAACCTCTTTTGATCTGGTATGGAATTGAACCGGTTGTCGCATCGAATCCGGATCTCGGTGTGGAGATTGCGCTGAGCTCCCGCCAGCCTACGGTTACAAGGCTGGTGGCGCGACGGCTCGCCTCGGAACTGGACCGCTGGTCCGGGCCTGTCAGTCGCATGCTTCGCGGAACGACACAGTGCCGCATCGAGGTGGCGAAGCCGGTCCTCGAAGGTCTGTCGGAAGGGTTGCAAGGTTGGGTCGAAGCGGAGGAGCCTCAATTCTGGAAGGACTTTTCCGAGCTGATCGGGCGAACCGGCGACAAGGATTTGATCGAGCGAGTGCAGAGCCTCGCGGTGTTGTTCGGCGACGGTCGCGCTCGCGAAGATTTGATTGCGATTGCGAAAGACCAGGAAGCCGATGCACCGGCGCGCAAGGCCGCTCTCGCGAGTTTGTTGCGGCAGCCGGATGATGAGTTGCTCGCGCTTTTGAAAGAATGGACGACAGACAAGATTCTCCTGGAAGACGCGGTTCGTGGTCTTGCTCTCTACGATGCTCCGGGAGTGGCGCAGCGGGCTATCAACTTCTGGAAACGGCGCCCTGCCTTTCGTGCAACAGCCATTGACACTCTCGTCGCCCGGGCGAGCTACGCCGGTGATTTGCTGAAGGCTGTGGAAAACGGTCAGATTCCGGCCGATGCGATTTCCCCGTCTCAGGCCCGCCAGATTGTGAATCTCGGGGATGCTGCGCTGGAAGAGCGCCTCACAAAAGTCTGGGGTGAGATTCGCGAAACGCCCGAAGAGAAAAAGAAGGAAGTGGAGAAATGGAAGGCGCTGCTCACCTCGGACGCGATCTCGGCGGCGGACCCGAAGAAGGGAAAGATCGCCTTCGCTCAGGCCTGTGGTGCCTGTCATCGACTCTACGGTGAGGGAGGTCAAATTGGACCCGACTTGACCGGCAGTGACCGCCACAATATTGACTATCTGTTGGAGAGCACCATCAATCCGAGCGATGTGATTCCGGCGGACTATCGCATGACGGTATTCACTCTTGCAGACGGCAGAGTCGTCTCCGGTGTGATCGCCGGCGAAACAGAGAAAGCGATCACCGTTCAGTCGGCGGCAGGAGAGTCCGTGCTGAATGCAGCCGAAGTGAAAAAGCGGGAAACGCTTCCCGTATCCCTGATGCCGGAGGGGCTGTTCCAGGCTCTTGGCGAAGATGCCGTGAAGAATCTTGTCGCCTACCTGATGACCGATGGACCGGTCAGCGATTGACGGAGTTATTGAATTTTTGAAATGAAAAATCTGATTGCATCTTTGTTAGTGGTTGGCGGGTGTTCCGCCTCCCTCTGTTTCTCTGCTTCGGCTGACACTCCTAACATTGTCATTATCCTTGCCGACGATATGGGCTGGGGTGATCCGCAGTGTTACCAGCCGGATTCCAAAATTCCGACACCCAACCTCGACGCGCTCGCAGCCTCCGGAGTTCGCTTCACCGATGCGCACACGCCCAGCTCGGTTTGTACGCCGACGCGTTACACTCTTTTGACCGGTCGCTATTGCTGGAGGACCTGGCTGGAAAAAGGGGTGCTCGATGGATTTGGTCCACCATTGATTGGCGCGGATGAGTCCACGCTCGCGACGATGTTGCAGGACGCCGGATACTCCACCGCCTGCGTCGGGAAGTGGCATCTCGGCATGCAGTGGCATGACAAGGAGGGAAATCCGATTGGAGAGCGTGGCCCCCAGCGCTTCCGTCCGGGTGACGATGTGGACTACGAGCGCGACATCACGGGTGGGCCCAACGATGTGGGCTTTGACCGCTACTTTGGTATATCGGCGTCACTGGACATGGCACCGTATCTCTACCTTCGCGATCGCCGCGCTGAAACGCTGCCAACGGAGCGTCACGAAGAAATCCAGGGAACTCTTTTCCTCAACGGGGTTTCCGGAGTGAAATCTCCCGGATTCGACATTCATGAAGTGCTGGGCCGCTTTGGTGATGAAGCGGTAGATGTGGTCGAAACTTTCAGCAAAGCGGACAAGCCTTTCTTTCTCTACATGCCGTTGAACTCGCCGCACCTGCCCGTTTCCCCGGCGTCCGAGGCAAAAGGGAAAAGCGAAGCGGGAGACTACGGCGATTTCACCTGGGAAACCGATCAGGTCGTAGGCCGCGTCATGGATTCCCTGCGGGAAAATGGAGAATGGGAGGATACCTTGATTCTTTTTACGAGCGACAACGGAGGGCTCTGGCACTGGTGGGATTTCCGGGCCGACGATGACGGCGGGAAAGCTCCGATCACTCCGCGGGGGCAGTATGTGAAAGACTTCGGGCACCAGAGTAACGCGGACTGGCGCGGAACAAAAGCGGATGCCTACGAGGGCGGGCATCGCGTTCCCTTCATCGTGAGTTGGCCGGGCGGGATCGAAGGAGGGCGTGTCAGCGATGCGCTGGTCGAGCTGACCGATATGTATGCGACCATTGCTGAGATCGTAGGGGCGGACCAGACAAAGGGAACGTCGGGGATGGACAGCCTTTCTTTTTGGAATGTGCTGGAAGGGAAATCGGAAAAGGCACGGTCCTTTTCCGTTCATCACGCATTGAGCGGAATGTTCGCCTTGCGGGACGGAGAATGGAAGCTCATCGAAGGGCGTGGTTCCGGAGGATTCACGCGCCCGCGACGGTATCAGGAACTCCCCGGTAAGCCGAAGACGCCGGAGGGGCAGCTGTATCATCTTGCCGAGGATTTGCAGGAGAAGAAAAGCTTGTGGGAGAGTGAGCCGGAGCGCATCGAAAAGATGAAGAAAAAACTGGATAAAATTCGGGCTACGTCCGGACGTGATGTGGCGGGACACTAACAGTGGTCCGGTGCAATTCGATTGGGGACGGGTGTGTTGCTGCTGGAAGTAGCTGCGGTGGGCGTCCTCAGAAATGCTCATGCAGGGGCGCAAAGACGCAGAGGCAGGGAAGGAATTGAGGAGCGTTTCGGGTTGAAAAAGAACCTGACATTGGGCGAAGATTCTGCCGATGTCATTCCTCCGGACTATCCTCCTTCTGCCATTTTCTTTTGCCGCTATCTCTTTCGCCGACGAAGCAAAGCCCAATTCGCTCGGCATGGAGCTTCGGCTGCTCGAAGGGGGGCGTTATCTGCGTGGGACGGATGGCGGGGAGCGGGCAATTGAACGGGCCTTTCCCCTGTCGGCGAATACGCAATTCTTCGGCAATCCCGAATACCCGAAGCATATTACCTGGATCACGAAACCGTTCTGGATTGCGACGACGGAGGTGACGGTGGGGCAGTGGAAGAAGTTTGTCGAGGCGACCGGCTATGTCACGACTGCGGAGAAAGGCGATCCCGCGATGGTAGGCTGGTCTCCAACTCCGGAAGACAAGCCCCTCTATCAAAGCCACGACTTTGAGCGAAAACCGGAGTTCTCCTGGAAAAATCCGGGCTTTCCTCAAACTGATGAACATCCGGTTGTCGGAGTGAGCTGGCTCGATGCGAAAGCCTTCATCGAATGGCTGAGCAAGAAAGAGGGCGTTCGCTATCGTCTGCCGACGGAAGCGGAGTGGGAGTTTGCCTGTCGTGCGGGAACGGAAACGTGGTTCTCGTTCGGGGATCACCCGCTCGGACTGGTCCATCAGCATGCGAATGTCGGCAATGTCGAGCTGGAAAAACACCGCAGGCACAGCGTTGAGCGCCAGTGGCTCATCGATTTCACCAAAGAGCCGGAGGATGGCAATGTGTTCACGGCTCCGGTTGGCAGCTATGAGGAGAACGCTTTCGGCCTCCACGATATGCACGGTAACGTTTGGGAATGGTGTCAGGATCTCTGGCTCGATACCTTCTACAAAAGATTCGACTGGCCCGACCGGGGCGAACCGAGACTCATAGCGGTTGATCCGGTCAATGAAAGCGAGCCGCAGACCGATACGAACCGCTTTCGCACGATTCGGGGCGGCAGCTGGTACAACGGCCCGGTGATCTGCCGGTCTGCCAACCGGGTGGGTTGGGACGAGCCTGACGCGGCGAGCTACATCGGTTTTCGCGTGGTGAAAGAAGCGGGTGAAAATGCTTCCGACGAAGCAAAGCGCGCTCTCGAAAAAGAGGAGGCGGCCCGAAAAGCGATCACGGACGCGGGCGGTGTGTTTCGATCGACGCAGGGGCTGGACCTGGAATTGCGAGTCGAAGGCGAAGCCTTTCCGTCGCAAATCCTCGGGGAAATCGCGAGCCTGCCGGAGTTGGAAAGATTGATTCTTATTCCGAAACAGTCGACTGCCCTTTCTTCCGGGAGTCTTGGTCACATCGTTGCGGCGAAGTCACTTCGGTCCGTCAATTTCTCCGGTTCGTGGGATTTGTCTGCGGCGGACCTCGGAAGGCTGGCAGAGTTGCCTCAGTTGGAGGAGTTGGAGTTTTCCCGGTCGACCTCGTTGACTGACAAGGATCTCGAAAAACTGAAATCCATGACAACGCTGAAGGGTTTCTGCTGCTACGGCGCCGGCGGAGGAATTACCGATGCCGGTGTTTCCTTTCTCGCGTCCAACCGGGGACTGGAGAGACTGGAGCTTTTTGAAGTCGACGCCGACGGGAGCTGTTTGCCGAAATTTATTTCCTGTCCCCTTAGCGTCCTGTCACTAACCGCTCGCGGAGAAACCGGCGGGACCCTCACCAATGCACATGCCGGGACGATTGCGAAGTTTCCCGGGCTGGCGAAACTCGAATTGAACCAACAGGGTTTGGTCAGTGACCTGACCCTGTTGGGTAACGCATCCAACCCTGTTTTGCGGGAGTTGAATCTTCACGGCTGTTCCGGGATCCCGGCGGAGGGGTTTGCGGCAATTGGAGGACTGGGCAATTTGCGAACACTGAACCTGCAGGGAACCAGCGCCGGGGATGAGGCCGTTTCGGCTTTTTCGTCGATCCCGCGACTGGAGAATTTGCGGATCGGATCTCCGAATTTGACCGACGCGGGCTTCGCTTCGCTTGCGAAGTTGTTTTCTCTGGAGAGTCTCTACATCGAAACTTCCTCTGCCACCGACGAAGGAGTGAAGCATCTTGGCCGCATCAATCGGTTGCAACGTCTCGACATCGGTGTGCCGACGATGACAGGGACAGGACTCGGGCCGGTTTCCCGACTGCCTGAATTGAATGATTTGAGATTGCGGTCACCTGCGCTGACCAACGTGGTCTTCGAGCAGTTCGCCCGGTCGAAAAGTTTGCGGAAACTGCGGCTTGTCGAACGGGGCTGGCAGCCGCCTCCGGCTCTGACGAACGAGGGGTTGATGGCAATTGCTCCGGCGACGTGGCTGACCGAGCTTTGGCTTCCCCGTCACGATACGGGCATCACAGAAGCGGGAATGGAAGATTTGAAAAAGCTCATGCCGAAAACGGGAGTCATACCCTACAGCGTGGAATGGGACAGGCCGGAAAATTCAGCTGTGTCAGAAGGAGGTGAGAAATGAAGAGCCGATTTTTATTTTGTGTTGTTTTGATAGGTGCTTCTTCGATTGAGGCGGAGGACGCCCTTGTTGCGGACCGTTCGACCTACGAGTCAGCGGTGGTGCCGTTCATGGAGAAGCATTGTTATTCCTGTCATGGACCGGACAAGCAGAAGGGGGATCTTCGCCTGGACGATCTCGCGGTCGATTTTGCTGACACCGGCGCGCTGGGGCATTGGATTGAAGTGATGGACAACATCAACCTCGGCGAGATGCCGCCCGAGGATGAACCGGTGCCGACGATTGAGGAGATTTCAGCCGTCGCTGGGTGGATTGCTGCAGAAATCGCTAACGCGGAGAAAGTGGCCCGAAGCACAGGAGGGCGGGTCATGATACGCCGACTCAATCGCACGGAATATGCCAACACGGTTCGTGACCTCCTGCATGTCGATTTTCTCCCCGGAGAAGGCCCGCTGGATTTGTTGCCTCCCGACGGGGCGCTGGATGGATTCGACAAAGTGAGCAAAGCGCTCCTTCTCGATCCGTCGCTGATGACGCAGTATTTCGACGTGGCCGCTATCGTCGCCGACAAGGCAGTCGTGACCGGACCTCCGCCCGTGCCGACGCGAATCAACCGGATGGAATACGAAGACACTACCGGGGGAATTGAATACATCAAAGAGGGGCGGGACACGATCGTGACGGAGGATGGAATCATCACGATGAATTCAGGAATGCGTTCGGATGAAATGTTGCGTCACCCCTGGAATGACAAACTGATTCCGATTCGCGGCACCTATACGATGCGCCTGAGGGTGGGAGCGGATCCGGGCGCGAGAGGTGAGCCTCTCTATATCACGGTGACGCGGAGTGGTGACGGGGATATCTGGTCGGGCAAGGTTACGGGGACTCTCGATAACCCGCAGATCATCGAAGTGACGCGTCCGTTTGACGTGCCGGGCAGCGACGAGATCCAGGTGAAGTTTGAGAATCCGGAGTCGTTCCAGCATGTGAACTATTTTCATACCAATGCGCGTAAGCGGGCCGACGAAGCGATCAAGGATGGGCGCGGGACGGAAGGCGGGCGGATCCGCGCACGGAATTTTGCCGAAGGCATGATCGGGCAGGCTCGCCCTGAACCGGACAGTCTGGATACGAGCGAATATCCGCGATTGTTTTTCGACTGGATCGAACTGGAAGGGCCGCTTTACGAGCAATGGCCGCCGCGAAGTACGGAGGCTTTGTTTTCATCAGCAGAGGAGGAGCTGAGTGGAAAAGCTGCCGTAGAAAAAGCGGGAAAGATCTTCTCGGAGCTGCTTCCGCAGGCGTTTCGCCGTCCCGTCAGTGAAGCCGAGGTGGAACGCATCGTCGGAGTGGTGGATGGCGAAATGAAGGCGGGAGAATCTTTTCCCGACGCGGTCAAAGCCGGGCTGATTGCGACACTTTGCTCGCCGAGTTTTCTTCTTCTCTTCGAAGGCAGTGCTGAAGCGGAGAACGAATTGCGCCCGCTCGATGACTACGAAATCGCGACCCGCCTGAGTTACTTCCTGTGGAGTTCGCTTCCCGATGCCGAACTGTTCCAGCTTGCTGAAGAAGGCCGGCTGTCTGATCCATCTGTCCGCCTCGCCCAGGTCGAGAGAATGCTTTCTGACGAAAAATCGTCTGCCCTCGTCGACGGTTTTGCAACGCAGTGGCTGAAGGCGAATGAATACGACCGTTTCTCGATCGACCGGCAGCTTTACCGCGATTTTTATGCGGTGGAGAACACCGGTCTAAACGATGCGATGAACCGCGAACCGCTCGCCTTTTTCGAAGAAATTCTGAAAAAGGATCTGAGCGCACTCGAATTTCTCGACGCGGACTGGACGATGGCGAACGAGACCCTGGCCCGATGGTATGAGATTCCCGGAGTGAGCGGGAACGAGTTTCAACGGGTCAGTCTTCCGGAAGGATCGAAGCGCGGAGGACTCATCACGATGGCGGCGGTTCACAAATGGGGGAGTGACGGCAACCGAACCAAACCGGTTGAGCGCGGAAAATATGTACTCGATGTGCTTTTCAACGATCCGGCCCCGCCGCCGCCGCCGAACGCCGGTGAAGTCGAGCCGAATGTGCAGGGGGAGAACCTGACGGTCCGACAGCGACTCGATAAGCATCGCGAGATTGAAAGCTGCCGGGCCTGCCATGCGCGGATCGATCCCTACGGGCTTGGCCTCGAAAATTTCAACGTCGTCGGAAAATGGCGGACGAAACAGGACGGCGAGCGCGGCTGGTGGCCGGACGATGCAGTCATCGATGCGAGCGGAACGCTGCCAAACGGGCGGCCCTTTGCTGATATCGGCGAGTTCCGCGATGGACTCGTTGCGCAAAGCGACCGCTTTCTACGCGGCCTGTCCGAGAAGATGCTCGTCTACTCATTGGGGCGCGGCATCGAAGGGACAGATCGTGGACTGATTGACAATTTGGTCGAGAGAATGAAATCAAACGATCACACGATTCGTAGCCTTATTCAGGGGGTTGTCGAATCCGAGACTTTTGTGCGAAAATAATGATTAAACCAGGGATGAACACAGATAGACACGGATGCTGGGAATCTAAATCTTCCTGAAATTCTATCCGTATGAATCAGCGTTCATCCGCGGTTCCTCCCTCCAACCTGCTTCTCCAAAATGAACATCCTTACCCAAAAACCTCTTTCCCGACGGGCAGCCTTGCAAGGCGTCGGTGCCTCTCTTTCTCTGCCCTTTCTGGAGGCGATGCTTCCGAAGTCGGCCTTCTCATCGACGGCGGCTGCGGGAAGCGCGATTCCCCGGCGCGGTGCCTGGTTTTATTTCGGGACGGGAATGAACATGCGGCAGTTCGAGCCGACGGACGAGGGCAAGAATTTCACTTTCCCGAGGATTTTAAAACCGCTCGAGAAATTTCGCGGAGACCTGACCGTTTTCTCCGGAACTTGTCTTGAGCACGGAGGGGGACATCATGGGGACTACACTTTCCTTACTGGGGTGGAGGCAAAGAAAGGCGGGGCCATCCAGAATACGATATCTTGTGATCAGGTGGCGGCGGAGGCGATTGGGCGCGATACGCGATTTCCGTCTCTGCAATTGTGCATCCAGCGCGGAACGGGATTCGGCGCGAACCTGCGGACGCTCTCGTGGAATCGCAATGGGGTTCCTCTTGCATCGGAAAACGATCCTCATGTCGTTTTCAATCGACTCTTCAAAGTTGACGGTCCCGAAGAGCGTGAGACACGGGAGCGGGGTTTCCGGCGTCGCGGTAGTATTTTGGATGTTGTGTTAGACGATGCGCATCGTCTTGAGAAAAAGGTGGGAAAAACGGATAAGGAAAAACTCGACGAATATTTCAACTCCATTCGTGAAGTCGAGAAACAGCTCGAGCGGGACGAGGACTGGAGTGTGAAGCCGAAGCCGGAGATCGATCCCAAATACGCGGACCGCTATGCCGATTCCTACTCCATTCACCTGCCTGGCGGTCAATTCGTCTACGACAAATACGCCAAGCTGATGTATGACCTCATCACGCTCGCTTTCCAGACCGACTCAACTCGGGTGATTACCTACGTGGTGCGCCAGGAAAGTTCCGGAGGTGTTTTCCCCGAGTTTGGCGTCAGCAAGGGCTATCACGAATTGAGCCACCACGGTAACGATCCGAAGAATCTCGAAGAGCTCGCTGCGGTCGACACCATTTACCAGGACCACTGGGCCTACTTCCTCGAACGGATGAAGGCCGTCAAAGAAGCCGACGGGCGTTCTCTGCTCGATCACTGTCTGCTTGGCTATTCCAGCGGCATGGGCATTGGCCACTCCAAAAACCGGTTGCCGACCGCGATGTTCGGCGGCGGCGCAATGGGCGTCGATCATCAGGGGCACATGAAGCTCAAAGACGACACACCCCTGTCAGCTGTCTGGCACACCATGCTGGATCGCCTGGAGGTGCCTGTGGGCGAGAGCTTTCAGGACAGTCCTGGTGTGATTCGGGAGATGGTGGGGTGAAATTTTAAGGCGTAAAATGCTGATTATTCCGCCTGCTTGTATGAAAACCCTGGTCGTAGTTTTCGTCGTCTCATTTTTCTGTGGGGCGTTCGCTCAGGAGACTCCGGTCGATGAG
>JAKSBG010000402.1 GCA_022361255.1 Verrucomicrobiales bacterium | reverse complement strand
GTAAAAAACACCAGGAGATCCGCATCTTTCAAAACCTCCAAGCCCGGAATCGGAGCGCTTCCGGCCTGAATGAATCCATTTTCATCAATCCCGAAAAGCACCGTGCACTTGAAACCGTGGCGTTTTGCCAGGATCCGGGCCAGCGCCGGACAGGTTTCCTCGGACCGGTATTCGTGGTCATTTGCGATAAAGACAATGTGCTTCCCGAGACCGGGACCGGAGGTTCCCTCGTAGGTGAGCGGCTCGGCGGTATACGAGACAGAGACGGCGGAGAATGTTAGAAAAAGGATTGATAAAAGGGATTTCATTTCAGGAAGACACGATCGTTCTCCGGCAAATGTCGCAAAACGGAAAAAGGTTAGCAAGGAACCTTTGGCCTGATGGTGAGTGCCTGCAGCAGAAATGTTTTGCCGAGACTGCCTACTCCGCCAAAACCCGAGCCAACCACGCTCTCGCCTTCTTCCGATACGAACTCGGTTTGTGCATCCACAGATCCGTGTGGGCATGAACCACCGGTCCCTCCGGTATCGTGAAAATTTCCCGCACCGGAACGTTGAGAAAAGTGAAGTCGGCGAGATCGGCATGCTCCTTCAAATAGTCCGCGCTGTTCCCACACACCAGAACCGGTCTGCCATTGAGTCGCGTCAACCGTTTCAATGCCGACTCCCGGTCGCTGTTCGGGTAGCCCCACTTCTTCTGACCGTCGAAGTGATCGTGCGTAAAAATTCCTTTCCAGAGCTTTGCAATCCCGTCGTCGGCCATCCCGATGTATCCCGCCGCGATAGCTCCCCGCGAAAAGCCACAGAGAAACACCTGCTTCGGATCGCCGCCAAATTCCTCACAGATACGGGGAAGGTTCGTTTTGCAATAGGCGACCGTCGCATCCCGATCGCCCCACCAGTTGAGAGCATTCTCTTTTCCCCCTTCCGCAACGTAAGGCATTGAGACCCAGATAAATCCTTTTCCCCCGCTCATTCCGTAGCCGAGATTCGCGTCTTTCACCTCACCGGTCGACTTACCGGGTGGCCACCGATTGCCGGTGTATTCAACAATGACAGGAAACGTTTTCTCCGGAGTCCAGTCGACGGGCAGGTAGAGGGCATGGTAGACCGCAGTGCCTTCGTACTCCGGAGCGACCTGTCGGACGCGTTTACCGGGGCCGGGCTCATCCTCCGTCATTGCCGGGGTAACCAGATCAATATGATTCTCGCTACCGTTGGCAAGACACATGGCGAAGCCTGCGAGAAGGGCGATTGAAGAAAGACGAATCATAGAACGCAGAATTCAGGGTAACCCGCCACTACGTTTATGCGAGTCAGTTGAGAAAAATCGACACCGGATCGCAAAGCGCAAAGCCGATATTCGCCGCTTGCGGTGCCGGCACGGCGCGGGAAAGTGTTCCCCGCTCAAGTAATAGAGATTCATGGGTAATCTTTTCCCGGTGATCCCGGGCGGAAGACATGCCGCAGCATTGTATTATGATTCATCGTATTTTTCCGGCACCGCTCGCCCTCCTCACAGCTGTTTTTGCTGCGGGAGCAGTCGCTGCGGGAGCAGTCTCTTCTCAGGATGCATCTACAGTAGC
Organism: Verrucomicrobiales bacterium; assembly: GCA_022361255.1. Taxonomy (GTDB): domain Bacteria; phylum Verrucomicrobiota; class Verrucomicrobiia; order Verrucomicrobiales; family DEV007; genus Arctic95D-9. Next base: position 1,118 of record JAKSBG010000402.1, on the reverse strand, counting down.
CATGCCGGCGGAGCACCGCGCTCTGTTGGAGAATCATTGCACAAAGTGCCACAACGCCGAAAAGCAGAAGGGGCGGGTCCGGCTCGATGACTTGTCTTTCCAAATCACAAACGTCGAAACTGCTGAACGCTGGCAGAAAATTCTCAATGTTCTCAATTCCGGTGAAATGCCACCGGAGGATGAAGAGCCCCTTCCCAACGACGCCAAAACCGAATTTCTCGATACGCTGTCAAACCTCATGGTCGAGGCGCGTGAACGGCTGAACGACCAGGGCAACACCGCGACCCTGCGTCGTTTGAATCGACGTGAATACCAGAACACGTTGCGTGAACTGCTGGGTGTGGAGATGCCGGTTGGCGAGTTGCCCGCCGACACCGGTTCCGGCAATTTCGATACGGTTGGCGCCAACCTTTTCATGTCGGCAAACCAGTTCGAGCAATATCTCACTCTTGGCCGGCAGGCTCTGGATCGTGCATTCGAACGGGAACTGATGGCCAACGAAAACCGCTACTGGCGCTACGAAACGGAGGCCATTTCAAACAAAGTCCGCGAGCACGTGAAGTGGCAGATCGACGCGAAAGATCGGGCGGAACGCTGGGTCGCTGCGGTGGAAACCGCAGCTGCCAAACCGGAGAACGCCGCGATCGTGGCGAAGCTCCGCAAAGAAGTGAACGATCACGAAGAGAATTTTCGACGCCTCTGGGCGCAAATTCCGGGTGCCCCTTCTCCGGAATCGTTCGGCTTTGAAACCGTTGAGAACAACGCGGACAAGGCCCATGCCGCCCGGCGCGCCTACTGGCTGCCGTATCATCAGCACTACCTGCAGCAGCCGAAGGTCGACACGGGCATGTACCTGGCAATCCCGACCGAACACCCCTCAATCCTCGAAAACGGCGCCATTACCTGGGCCGTGGGATGGGATACCAAAACCGGGGAAAAGTGGCCGGCCGGTAACTATGTAATTCGCGTCCGCGCAGCGCTCACAGGAAAAGGGACGCCGGACCGGAGATTTCTCGAATTCGGTGTAAATCCGCGTGGCAGTCAGGCGCTGAGCGTCCACGAAGTCACCGGGACAATGGAAAATCCGGCGGTCATCGAAATTCCTTTCTACTTCAGCG
>JAKSBG010000297.1 GCA_022361255.1 Verrucomicrobiales bacterium | reverse complement strand
TCAAATGCCGCCATCCAGTAGATCCCCGCACAGAGAAGAGCGACCGCACCGCTCACGAACATACCGGTTACAGACGCCATCACCACTGTCGCAGACCCTGTCGATGAGTCCGACATCTCGCTCATTCCGAATATCACGAGAAAAAACACCCCGTAGGCGGGCACGTAGAGAATGAGGTAGTTGACCGGTTTTTTGATAAACCATCGCAAAAACGCTTTCATATACGTGAGTTTTCCCCCTTCGGGATTCACGACTCTCATCCCCATGATCATTTTCCCAAGCGTTGCCCCGTATTTTCCAACCATCCAGGTTTCGTAGAAAACACTTACCGCGAGCATACCCAGCATCCCGATGCCGAGCGAAATCGCCATCGAGATGGTGAGGTCTTCCATATTTCCCGAATCAGCCTGATTGTAATCTGAGGTAAAAAGGACCACGTAGTAAGGCACCATACAGAGAAAAGTCGGGATCAACTTGATCAAATAATCAAGGAAAGAAGAAAGGCAGCGCCACCAGAAACCGGCGTATTCAAAGCGTTTCTCCGTCGCATCCTCCACCCCGACCGTCCCGGTCTCCATCAGTTGCTGAATGAAAGCCTCTTTGTGTTCCAGCCCGATCAATGCCTCACCATAGGGGATCATCTCATCCATCGGATAGACCCGGGAAGAATAAGCACAGACACCAATCGTCGTAGGAACCCCGTCCCCGGATTCGCCGAAAACAGGTGCCGCGACATCACGAAACGGGGCCCATTCCCCCATCCCCTCGCGCCAGACGAGCGACTTTGCATTGATCTCCCCGTCCGTATTCAGTTGCAGCAGGGCAGCATCGTCCACCGGACCCTGCTGATTCGCCTCTGCGTCGGTGTAGAACCATTTCGCCATGTGGGCAGGATCATTCTACAAATTCCCGTTGCTGTAAACGTGAAACGCAAAATCCCGACGCGACGAAAATGGAATTTAATGTTAGTCAATAGTCCCCCATGCCGCACGACGATTCGAATCCCCTTCCCCAGCAGCAGGAATTCAACCTGTTCGATAATCCGGGTGAATTACCGGTTTCCCGCACCCCGTCGGAACCTGCGAAATCCATCGAGCTGCAATTCACCGGCGGCAAGGGGTCTGTGCTCGATGCGGTAACGAAGGAACTTGTCGGAAACTGGACCGGAAACGGAGTGCTCGACCTCTCCGACACGGCAGTCATCGTACCGACCAGAAATGCCGGACGGCGCCTCCGTGAGGCTCTCGCTGTCCATGCCTCGTCGCAGGGAGGAGCGGTTTTCCCCCCGCTCGTTACGACGCCTGACTACCTCACTTCCCCGGATCGCCTCGGTCACAATGCCGCTCCCGCAATTGACCGGGAAACCTCACGTCTCGTCTGGGCCGCGACGCTTCTCGATATTGATCTGAAGGAGTTCCGCCGCGTTTTTCCAGCAGAGCCGGTAACTCGCGATCTCGCGTGGGCCATCAAAAATGCATCGGAAATTCTCGACGTCCGTCATCTCCTCGCCTCCTCCGGCCTCACCTTCGCTACCGCCGCCCCTGTCCTCCAGGAGCGTGATATGGAACCGGCGCGGTGGGAGGAATTGACAAAACTCGAAGCCCTCGCCATCACGAGAACAGAATCCCTCGGCCTGCGTGATGAGGTCGCAGCAAGCATCGAAGCGGCCGAAAAGGGAGCTCTTCCTCCTGAAATCAAAACCATTTTCATCGCGGCGAACCCGGACCTTCCCGCCATTGCCCGAACCGCACTTTCCCACTACGCCGCTTCCTACCGGACCATGGTTCTCGTCCACGCAAACGAAGAGGCATCCGCTCAATTTGACCGGTTCGGTCGCCCTCTCGCCTCTTACTGGCTCGAAGCTGAAATCGAAATTCCCGATCCGGAATCCAGCATTCGCGACGCCGCGACCCCCTCCGCACAGGCGCAACTTGCCTGTGATTTGATCGGCGAAACCTCAAGCCCAGCAGCCCTTACCGCCGTGGGCGTGCCCGACCAGGAAGTTGTTTCCCCCATGGAACAAACCGCCATCGCCCGGGGCTGGAGCACCCATGATCCCGCTGGACGCCCCGTCTCCCGACACGGCATCCATTATCTGCTCGCGCGGACCGGAGACCTTCTCAGCTCGCGTTCCTTCGACTCGGTGACCCGGCTCATCCGCTGCCCCGACATCGCCTCCGCCCTGACCCGCCACTTACAGGAGGAGGAAAAAATCGACGTCGGCCCGACCCGCTTTCTGCAGGGAATGGACCAACTGCAGCAGCGCTGCCTGCCCGACCGCCTCGACGACGCCATCGCCGGAGCGATGAGAAATTTCTCAAAACGCCCCGAGCTCGAAGCCGGCCTCCGATGGATCGACGACTGGCTGAAGCGCTTCCGGAAAGAGGATTTCAGCGATACCCTCACTGCCTGGCTCACCACCATTTTCGCGACGAGAAAATTCACCCCCGGCGAAGCCTCTCACGGTGCTTTTCCGGAAGTTGCCGCGGCCATTCTCGAAGCCGATCACGCCCTAACCGTTACAAGCCGTGCTTTCCCTGACAAAATCACACCGTCGGACCGCTTTCAGCTTCTCCTCGAACTCGTCCGTGAACGCCGGCTCTACGACGAACGCGAACCGGACGACATCGATTTGCAGGGCTGGCTTGAGCTTCTCTGGGAGGATGCACCGCACCTCATCGTTACCGGCATGAACGACCACGTCGTTCCCGAAGCCATTATCGGACACGCCTTCCTTCCGGATTCCGCCCGTCGCGCACTCGGCATCCCGAACAACGACGACCGCTTTGCCCGCGATGCCTACCTTCTCGATTCACTGATACGCACGAGAAAAGAAAACGGCGGGCGCGTCGACCTCATCTTCGGACGGCAAAGCGAAAGTGGCGACCCCCTCCGGCCATCACGGCTTCTCTTTCAATGCCCCGACGATGAACTGCCGAAACGCACTCTGCAGTTTTTCAACGGACAAACCCCGTCACGAACTCCGCTGCCATGGGAACTCCCATGGAAACTTCAGCCCGCCGCTCTCCCGACCGAC
>JAKSBG010000400.1 GCA_022361255.1 Verrucomicrobiales bacterium | reverse complement strand
GTATCCAAGCCTTCCCCCCAGCATCGTGCCGAGGAGCGCGCAAATGGTGATGTGATCCGCTACCTGGTCCTCTTTCAGTTCCGATGCTCCGATCCTGACAAACCATCGAATGAGAAAAAAGGCACAGGCGAATCCCGCCACATAAGCAAGACCATACCAGCGCAAGCCGAAGCTCTCGGTGAACTGAATCGCAAATGGATCAAGGTGGTGAACCCAGGTGGCGAGGGGAAAATTCGTCATCGGGGAAAAAGACGCGATTCTTTCCGCGTATGCAACCGCTGAGGTGAAACACTCCTGTTTATCTCCCCGCGATCACCGGGGCCTTTTCATTCGGATTCCACACGTACAGATCCAGAACCGCCTTTACCCGGGCAAAATACTCACGCAGCCGAACCCGGCCGGAGGAAGCATAGTCAACGGATTTGCTGCGCAGCGCCACAGCATCTACCCCCACCCGGTCTGCAATAAACAACGCACGCCCCACATGAAAATCGTCAGAAATGATGACGAGTCGCTCAAAGCCAAAAACTTTTTTTGCCCTCTCGACAGAATCAAGCGTCCGGGCCCCTTTGTCGTCGGAGAGAATCGCGACTTTCGGAACACCGAGGCTGAGAAGTGCCTCGATCATGTCCTCTGTTTCATCGTAGTAACGGCTGTCCCGGTAACCGCTGACAAGAAGCTGCTTCACCTTTCCTTCTTCATACAATTTGGCGGCCGCAGCGAGACGGTTCTGAAAATGTCGGTTTGGTGTGTCAGGTGCCACATTCTTCGACGTCCCAAGAACAAGTCCCACTCCCTGGGCCTCGATTTTCTCCGTGGAAGCGTAAACCCGGTTGTGCGTCGACAAAACCACCCACAGATTGCAGCCCACCACGGCACCTGCTCCCAGCAATACCGGGAACAACACAAACCAGAAAAAGTTGGAGAGCCGTCGTTTGCGCGCCATGATTGTCGTTTGAAAAGCCGGACTGGAAATCTGACACTGATTCCAATCCGGGGACTTCATTAATCTATCCTGAAAAGCTGTTTAAATAAACTACTCTAATTATGCGGACCGTCCTCCGGGTTATTTCCTATCTGAAGCGCTATCCGGCGCTGGCTTCGGCCCAGCTTGCCTGCGCGATTCTCATGACGGTGATGATCATCGTTTTCCCGACGGTCACGAAGATCGTTACGGGTGAGGTCATTCCGCAGCAGCAGTTCGACCGGCTCCTCCCGTTATCACTACTCGCGCTCGGGGCCTTTTTTCTCACGAACCTGTTCAATGCACTCCGCATTATCCTGAATAATACGTTCGAGCAGAAGGTAATCTTTGATATTCGCTCCGATTTGTATCGAAAAATTCAGCGCCTTCCCATGCGTTGGTTCGACAACAAACGCACCGGCGACGTCATGACCCGGGTTACCGAGGACGTGACCGCGATGGAGCGGGTCCTCATCGACGGCATCGAGCAGGGCGTCGTTGCTGTTTTGCAAGTCGTGGTGATGGGTATCGCGCTTTTCCTCCAGGACGCGCGTCTCGCCGCCGTGGCCATGATCCCGATGCCCTTCCTCATTCTGGGCGCGTGGACTTATACCAAAACGGCTCCGGAGCGCCATCGGCGAGTCAGAAAGGCGACCAGCTCAATGAATTCCCTTCTGCACGACAACATCGACGGGATTCAGCAGATCAAAGCGTTCACCCGCGAAGACTCTGAGCATGAGGCTTTCAATGAGTCGAGCAACCGGCTCCGCGAAGCGACCCTGCATCTCATGCGGGTCTGGGCCGCCTACAATCCGAGCATGGAATTTTGTCGCAACCTCGGCTACGTGCTCGTGATCGGGTTCGGCGGCTGGTGGGTCATGCAGGCTCCCACCGGGGAGGCGCTGGAGAAAGAAATCGGAACCTTTGCGTTCTTCCTCGTCGCTCTCGGCCTTTTCTACGAGCCGATCTCGCGCCTCAACGGTCTCAACCAGATTATTCAGGCGGGACGTGCCGCGGCAGAGCGGGTTTTCGAAATCGTCGATGCCGAGGAGGAACCGGACGTCGATGAAGGACTCGCACTGAAACAACCGGTCAAAGGCAAAGTGGAATTCGAGAATGTGAAATTCTCCTACGGCGACGATATTGCGACACTGAAAGGAGTGGATCTGAATGCGGAGCCCGGCGAAATGATCGCCCTCGTCGGCCATACCGGAGCCGGGAAATCCACGATCATCAATCTGCTGACGCGCTTCTACGAAGCCGATTCCGGATCGATCCGCATCGACGGTCAGGAAATTTCGGATACAAAAAAAAGTTCGCTGCGATCCGCAATGGGATACGTCACGCAGGAGAGCTTTCTCTTCAACTGCAGCGTAAGAGAAAACCTCGCTGTCGCCCGGGAAGACGCAACCGAAGACGAAATGTGGGAAGTGCTGCGTGCGGCCAACGCCGAAAACTTCGTCAAAGCGCTGCCAGAAGGTCTCGACACGAACGTTGGCGAGCGTGGTGTGAAGCTGTCCGTCGGCGAAAAACAGCGCATCGCAATAGCTCGCGTCATCTTGAAAAATCCTCCCCTGCTGCTGCTCGATGAGGCGACCGCCAGCGTCGACACCGAAACAGAGAAACTGATTCAGGCAGCGCTGGAGAAACTGATGGATGACCGCACCAGTTTTGTGATCGCACATCGTCTTTCAACCGTGAGAAATGCGGATCGAATTTATGTCCTCGATCAAGGCGAGGTCGCCGAACAGGGCACCCATGACGAGTTGATCGCAAAAGACGGCATCTACGCCATGCTCTGTCGCCAAAGCCTGATGGCCTGAGAATCCGGTTACCGCTCCAGCGGAATCGGTACGATGCGGTCGCGTGACTGGGTGAATTCCCTCGCACTGAATATCCAGACGACGAGCTTCATATTTGCCCAGAAACCCGGATTCTCCGAAGCATGGAAAAAGGCCTGCTTCCGGGCCTGCACCAATCCAGACCCCCGCACTCCGATCAGGCTGACCGGAGAACCGAGACGTTGCGACAGCTGGTCGACAAGCCCTGCACCCGTGCAGTGCATCCCGTTCTCCCTGCCCTGGTGGAAAACGAGTGAATGCGAATCGCCGAGCACCAGAGTACTGCCCTCCGCATCAACCCCGCGCTTTCCTTCGTAAAAGACAGGTCGGATCGAGAGTTTCTCGGGCGCTCCCCTTCCCTCCCATTCGCTCCCGGCAATCTGATCACCAATGATCGTAATTTCTTCCGTCTCGCCATGAGTGATTGACGATTCTTCCACCGCTTCCCTTCCCTGATTCCGCAGAATGAGATCCGCGATCCGCTCGATCGCAGCCGGCGAGAAATGAGCGTCCTGCTTGCAATACCACAGGACATCGTCCCCTTCGTCGCGCGCTGTGAGAAATTCGGATTCGAGATCGATCACATTAACCCCTTCCTCAAGCAACCGCTCGAGAAACGGGAGCGTGCTGTAGGCATCACCGGGCTTGAATCCAGAGTCCAGTTTATCAGGATAAATGACAGCCTTCGGAGGCACCGGAACTACAACGAGGCGCACGTCTTGCGAGGCAAGTTGATTCGCAAACTCGACGATGGAAGGCACGGGATCAGTCCCGTTCTTCGCCACCTCTTCCCACGATTTTTCCCAGAATTTTCCTGTAGCAACATGGCGGAGTTCTTTCGTCAGGAAAAACCACTCTGGGTCGTCGCCACGAATGTTGGACTTCTCCTCGATTCTCGCTTCCGCAGCTTTCGCGAACTCCGAGCCACGCTCTTCAGATACAGCGGAGACGCCTGCCCACCCGAGAGAAAGGAATACCAGAAAGACGCGCTTCATCACAAAGAGGGAAAATTATACCACGCTATCGCAAATATCGTTCGCGCAGATGGGTCGCCAGAGCAGACGCATCAGCGGGCTTACCCGCAGCAGCGGTAATGAGATCATCAGGCAGCAACTCGCTTCCACGCGAGTGAACCCGCTTCCTCATCCAGTCGAGCAGCCCGGAGAAATCCCCCTGCTTCATTTCTGCTGCAATTGTAGAATCGGCGCCCGCTGCAGCCGCGAGGTGGGCGGCGTTGATATTGCCAAGACTGTAGGTCGGAAAGTAGCCGAAGATTCCCATGCTCCAGTGAATGTCCTGCAGGCAGCCATTGGAATCCTTGTCGACCGGCATACCGAAGAATTCTTCAAACCGGCGGTTCCACTCCGCCGGAATATCGGCGACTGCGAGATCTCCCGCAAAAATGGCTTTTTCGATCTCGTAGCGAAGCAGAATATGCAGGTCGTAGGTTACTTCGTCAGACTCGACACGAATGAAACTCATGTTTGCCTGGTTCACCGCTTCGAACATTTCATCAACGGTGACTGAAGAAAGATGCGGGAAATAGTGCTGCGCACGGGGGAGCCATTTCTCCCAGAAAGAGCGGCTTCTACCAACATGATTTTCCCACAGCCGAGATTGTGATTCGTGAACTCCGAGCGACACCGCTTTGCCTACCGGTTGGCCGTGATATTCGGGATTCAGCCCCTGCTCGTAGAGGCCGTGACCGGCTTCATGCAACACCCCGAAGAGAGAGCTGCGAAAATCTTTCTCGTCGTATCGCGTTGTGAGCCTGGTGTCAAACGGAGCCATCCCCGAGCAAAAGGGATGAACGGCCGTGTCAATGCGTCCGGCTTCAAAATCGAATCCCATTGACCCGGCCACCTCGCGGTTGAATGCCTCCTGTTGCGCAACAGGATAATCTCCCGCCAGTTTCGATTCATCGAATGGCTCGCGCGATGTTGCTTCTTCCACAATGGGAACGAGCAAATCCCGCAATCCGCCCAAAGTCTCATCCAGCCTGCCAGTGGTCGCGCCACGCTCAAATTTGTCGAGGAGTGCATCGTAGAGATTTTCCTCGTAGCCGTGGCACTCAGCCTCTTCGCGGCACAGATCAATCAACTTCTGGAGCGATCCGGAAAAGAGAGAAAAGTCTGATTTCTCCCGCGCTTCAGCCCATGCCGACTTCGCCAGAGTTTGTGCTTCCGCCATTTCCTCAACGAGACGCCTGGGTACGTTCGTCGCCCGGTCGTATCCGTGCCGCCACTCGCGG
>JAKSBG010000399.1 GCA_022361255.1 Verrucomicrobiales bacterium | reverse complement strand
GTATTCTCTGCGATGCCCATATCGCGAAGCGACTTTCTGAGATTTCCGATGCTGCGATCGAGCGCGAGAATTTCCCCGTATTGGTGCTGGTGTTCTTCCGGAAGGTGAGAAAACGGTTTTCTGTCCGCTTCGGATGCAACCATGGGGTCGTGCGGGGTCCCATACCAAATTACGGAAAACGTGGGTGCCGATCCCGCTTCCTTTTTGATAAATGCGAGGGCCTGCTCGACGGCAACCTCGGAGGAGTCACCTTTGAATTCCTCAAATACTCCAAGTCGTCCCAGTATGGGGTCGCGATCAAAGTAGTTGGTCACCGTGAGCCAGTGATCGAAGCCGAAAGCACCCGGCGAATGCGTGTCGTCGGCGAGGACGGGAACCCCCGGTCCGCGCAATCCATTGAGATGCCATTTTCCGAAATGACCAGTCGTGTAGCCTGCCTCCCGGAGGGCCTGCGCGATTGTTTTCTCCTGCAACCGCAGCGGAAAACCGTGGTTCTGGACGCCGGTTCTATCATTGGAACGCCCGGTCAGAACGGTTGCGCGACTGGGAGAACAATTCGAGGCTCCGGCGTAGAAGCAGTTGAAGCGCAGTCCGTTGGCAGCCATTTTATCCAGATTGGGAGTGATAAGATCCGGGTGGCCGGCGTAGCCGGTTTGTCCCCATCCCTGATCATCGGCCATCACGAAGACGATGTGGGGTTTTTCAGCGGCAAAGCCGACGGCTAGGAAAAAAAGCGGTATCAGAAAAAGTGACTTCATGCAGCTTGTCAGGATGGTCAGGAAGTGATACATGGCCACCATGAAACGATCGATTCTTTTTTCCGGCGCAATTCTGGCAGTATCCGCAACGCTCACTCTGGCAGACCATCACGGTGCCAAACCGAACACATTGACGGAGAAGGAAAAAGCGGAGGGATGGGAATTGCTCTTCAACGGGAAAGACCTTTCCAAATTCCGGAACTACAAAGGGGAGGGCGTCGACGAGAAGTGGGTTGTGAAAGACGGAGCATTCACTCTCACGGAAAAGGGAGGAAAAGACATCATCACAAAAGAGCAGTTCGGCGCTTTTGAAATCAAGCTCGACTACAAGATCTCGAAAGGCGGGAACAGTGGTCTGATGTATCACGTTACCGAAACGGAACAGACTCCCTGGCGCACCGGCCCGGAAGTGCAGATTCAGGATAATGTCGACGGACATGATCCGCAGAAAGCAGGATGGCTTTATCAGCTATATCCCTCGGAAGTCGATGCCACCAATCCGGCCGGCGAATGGAACACGATGCACATCATCATCAGTCCAGAAAAATGTGTGCATTACATGAACGGCACCAAGTATTGCGAATACGTGAAGGGATCGGCGGACTGGGATGCAAAAGTTGCGGCAAGCAAGTTTTCCAAATTCGAGAATTTCGGCAAACCGACCAAAGGACACATCAATCTGCAGGACCACGGCAACGTGGTATCGTTCCGGAACGTGAAGGTGAAGCGTCTGGACTGAGAGGGCGCGGAAGGAAGCGGGGCGGTGGCGCAAGGGGCATTTGTTCGTTGCGACCGGGAAGCGGGCAGGGTGGAACCTGCCCCTCCATGCTCCGCATACTGGTTCGACGTGGAGGGGCAAGCTCCCTGCTTGCCCGCAGATGGTGGGCTGACTCTCGGCGTCGCACGGCTCCACGTCAGCAGGTCGACTGCGGGCAGGGT
>JAKSBG010000137.1 GCA_022361255.1 Verrucomicrobiales bacterium | reverse complement strand
TCCCCCGACGGACAAAAGCTGTGGAACTTCAAGCCCGGCTCGCCCGGAGGTCCAAAGCGTTTTTCCCTGCGAAGACCGCCAATCCGGAAAGATTTCTACACGGCGGAAAACGCGACGCACCGCTCCGACCCCGGGCTTTTCCCCTACGACCTCGCCAAAGATTTCACCTACTACCCCGAGAGGACCGGATCGCTCTTTGCCTCCCTTCGATTCGTCATCCGCTGCGCCTGCATCGAGCCGCACGACGAACAGAAAGAAGCGTGGAAGTCCCTCATCGAAGCCGAAATGCCGGAAGACTCGCTGGCCGCTTTTCTTGATGTGTCAGGGATTGATTATGATTCCGTAATCAACGAAATCGCTCCCGTGTTGGGAAAACGAGACAAGGTCGCCGAGGTGAAACTCGCGAGAGAGCTGTCTTCAAAGTTCCGGGCCAGGTATGAAGAGATAGCGGGAGGTGCGGAATGAATTGGTGCCACCGGACTGCATTCGCGGGCACAGAGGACTGTGCCCCTCCAGGCTCCGCCACCGGATCAGGTGTGGAGGGGCAAGCTCCCGCTTGCGCGCTGCGTTGCCATGCCGTGACAACTCCGCGCCTTTTCTCCTCCGATGGCAGGTTTGGCCACAACCAGCGCTACGCCATTGCCTTTCCAAATTCACTCCGACAAATCTTTCGCGTCGTATGAGCACGGAGCCAGGGGACATTACCACCAGAGAAATAACAGGGCCGCTGCATCTCGGCTACGCGTTATTGATTTCTCTCTTTCTACTGGTGATTGCTTACATTGCCGCTGAATCACTGGGCTGGTCGAATACCTGGCATGGAATTTCCAATGGTGTGCGTCACTCCATTTTGGTGATCCCGATCTGGATTGTGTTTTTCCTACCCTGGGGATTGGGTGTGTTTGCGATATACCGTGCCACAAAATGGAATCGCTTCAGGACTGCCTGGGTGATTTTTCCATCCATGTTTTTCCTCTGTTGGGCATTTCTGAAAGCAACTCTTTTCGCAGAACAGCCGGAGGAACGCTTCGAAAGATTCAGCGGAGCAGCCTTTCCCGGACGTTGCGAGAATCTGGAATATTTCTTCTCCGGTGGAGGACTTGCCGACTATATCGACACCTATTATTTCGAAACTACTCCTGATGAAATCAATCGACTGATTCATGAACTGAAATTGAAAGCCGACACGGAGTTCCGGATCAGCGAATTCCCCCATATTCCCATCTCAAAATTACCCAACTCTCCGGATTGGAGGAAGTGGCAGGGACTAAGGCTTTTGAAAAACAACACCAAATCATCGAATTGGATTTACTACCTCCTGACAAACGATCAGAGAGACCGGGCCTACGTGAAAATTGGGTGCCTCTAGCCGCACAAAGTAATGACCACTTTCCATCCTGACGATATTATCTTCGTAGAACGGACTTCCCAGTCCGTTTTGCAATACACCCGGGCAGTCGAAAAGAGAAACGGACTGGGAAGTCCGTTCTACAGTAGCGGTTTTGCTCTGTCACGTATTACAACCCATGACTCGTAAGCTCGCCATTTTCATTTATGCGGTGACGGCGGTGTTTTTTGCGCTGTTCTTCATCTATCCGATCTGGCATACGGTGAAGGAGGCTTTTCACTCGGCGGACGGCGGGTTCACGTTCGCCTACGTTGCCGAGTTGTTTCGCAATCCGATTTACCTGGAAGGACTTGCGAACAGTTTTTACATGGGGCTTTTCTCGACTTTGCTGTCGGTTTTGATCGCGCTCCCCCTTGCACTCCTCGCCAACACCTGGGATTTCCGGGGTAAAGATCTGCTTAATTCTCTCGTCCTCGTCCCTTTGATCCTTCCTCCATTTGTCGGTGCGCTCGGGGTGAAGCAGATTCTCGGGCAGGCCGGGGCGCTGAACGCGTTCCTGATCGATTTGGGGCTGATGTCGGCGGATGCGCCCTTCGACTGGCTCGGCGAAGGACGGCTTTTCGGCGTCGTCCTCATGAACGCGCTGCATCTCTATCCGATCGCCTACCTGAACATCACAGCGGCGCTCGCAAACGTCGATCCGGCGATGGAGGAGGCAGCGGAAAATCTCGGCTGTCACGGCGCACGCCGACTCTGGAAAATCACGCTGCCACTGATCATGCCAGGTCTTTTTGCGGGAGCTACAATCATTTTCATCTGGTCCTTTACCGAGCTGGGCGTGCCGTTGATTTTTGATTTCACGCGCGTCACCTCCGTTCAGATTTTTGACGGGATCAAAGACCTCAGCGGAAACCCTTTCCCCTACGCACTTGTCGTCGTGATGCTGGTCGCGACGGTTTTGTTTTACCTGATCGGGAAATTCTTTTTCGGAAAAGAAATCGCCGCCAGCTCGGGGCGTGCGGCGACGGGACGTTCGCTGAAAAAGGCACGGGGCTGGGTGAATGTTCTCTGCATCGGCGCTTTTGTGTTTGTGACAGGGCTTGCGGTTCTTCCTCACCTTGGAGTGATCCTTCTTTCGATCTCGGAACGCTGGTACGGGACGGTTCTTCCGCTGGAATATACCCCACAACACTACCTCGATGCACTGGGGCACCCCCTCACGCTGAACTCGATCGGGAACTCGCTGAAATACGCCTCGCTCGCGACGCTTGCGAACGTGATTCTCGGTATCGGGATTGCTTATGTTGTCGTTCGCACGAAGCTGCCCGGGCGGCAATTTCTCGATGCCATGTCGATGCTCCCGCTCGCGGTTCCCGGTCTGGTTCTGGCGTTTGGCTATCTTGCGATGACGCGCGAAGGACAGCCCTTCGACTTTCTCATCCTCGGGGAGAATCCCATCCTCATTCTCGTGATAGCCTACGCGGTGCGGCGTCTTCCCTACGTCGTCCGATCTGCCGCGGCCGGTTTTCAGCAGACCAGTGTCACGCTGGAAGAAGCCGCGCAAAATCTCGGCTGCCCGCCGCTGAAAGCCCTGCGAAAAGTCACGTTGCCGCTCATCGCCGCAAACCTCATCGCCGGTGGGTTGCTTGCCTTTTCCTTTGCGATGCTGGAGGTATCTGACTCGCTCATTCTTGCGGAACAGCAGCAACACTTTCCGATCACGAAAGCGATTTATGCGCTCGTCACCTCGCTGGGAACAGGGCCGCATCTCGCATCCGCTCTCGGCGTCTGGTCGATGGTTTTTCTCGCGGTAACGATTGTGGGCGCCGGCCTGATTCTCGGGAAAAAGCTGGGGGCATTGTTCCGCGTGTAACCGTTCGATTCCCGGCAAGACTTCTTGTTTTCGCGATCCAAATTTGGTGGAATAGCTCCCCCATCGCATGAAAACAACCGGTATCAAATTCGCCCATTTTCTCCCCGGAGTCGTCG
>JAKSBG010000338.1 GCA_022361255.1 Verrucomicrobiales bacterium | reverse complement strand
CTTTGCGAGATCGCGATCCCTTCGACGCATCCTCGCCGCGACTTTTCTTTCTTCTCTGATTTTCGGAGGATTGCATCACCTCCACCTCGCGCAAGTGCATGCCTTCCCTTTCGCCGGAGAAATCGCTGAGGGAAAAAGCATCGAAATTTCCGGCAGAGGATGGATCTCATCGAGGTCAACAACAGGAGCCCGATCCACTACGGGCATTCTCACACTCGAAACTCTGACGATTGGAGGAAAAGAAATCCCCTGCGACCATCGCGTTCCCGTATGGATCCAGAAGCCGGGCGAATCATTTCCCTACGGAGCGGAAATCGAGTTCTCCGGAATTCTCAAACCACTGGAAACAGCCGACGCACCGGGTGGGTTCGATCCGTCCGCGTTTCACTACCGCAAAACAGGATCCCTCGCCCGCCTGGAAATCCGGAGCGGCGATCAGATGTTGTTTCGGGAAGGAAAAAAGGGCTCATTGGTGATTTCAACCGCCAACCGGCTCCGGGACTATCTCGAATCAGGCCTGCTCGCAGGCGTTGATCCAGTCAACGAACCCTACGCGAGACTCATCGCCGCGATGTCGCTGGGCGCACGGGAAAACTCGCCCGAAGATCTCGAGGAAGCCTTTCGCCTGAGCGGAACCATGCACCTCTTTGCCGTGTCGGGATTGCACGTCGGGGTGGTCGGGGGATTGCTCCTCTCGGTTTTCTGGATTCTTCGTATCCCGAAGCGCTACGCGGTTCTGATTGTGATACCCCTCGTCCTTTTCTACGCAGTGCTGACCGGACTCAGGCCCTCGGCGGTACGGGCGGCAATCATGATGTCGATTTTTCTCGCCGGATACGCCTTTCGGGAAGAACCGCGCCTGCTCAACAGTCTCGCGCTGGCCGGCATGCTGATTCTCGCATTTCAAACCTCTCAACTGTTTCTGCCGGGATTCCAGCTGTCCTTCGCGGTCCTTCTTTTCATCGCGCTTTTTGCAGAGAAATTGCGGGACGGAATGGCGCGTTTGTGGGTATCGGATCCCTTCGTCCCTCCGACACTGCTCAGCCCCTTGCGACGGGGAGGAGACGTAGCTGCCTACTGGATCGCCGGCGCGCTGGCCGTCTCCATCGTCTCATGGATGGGATCCCTCGGCCTGCTCACCTGGCATTTTCAGAGCCTTTCCCCGATCGGGATCATTGCGAACCTTCCTCTCGTTGCGATCGCCTGTGCCGCCGTGGTGCTCGCAATGATTACCTTACTCTGCTTTTCTTTGAAGCTGCTTCCCCTGGGGAGCTTGCTCAACAAAGCGAACGTTGGCATGGCGATCATGCTGACGACCACTGCTCAGTTCTTCGCGGACCTGCCGGGAGCTCACTTTCACAGCGGAGAACCGGGACGCGAAAAAAACGCGGACGCAGTAGCCACGCTCGACATCATGGGTGACCGGGGCGAAGGCGCCCATTTGTTGACCATTCCAGGCCAGCATAGTGGGTCCCCCGCTTTCTGGATGATCGACCCCGGAGGAGAACGAACCTGGAAAAGACAGGTCCTCCCGACATTGCGAAGCCGCGGTATCAACCGTCTCGACGGCATCATTCTGAGTCACGGCGACATCGGTCACATCGGAGCGGCCGTGGACGCCATGTCTCAGCTCCGCCCGGGAGTGGTGTTTGAGCCGGAGGCGAGAATTCGCTCCACCGCCTACCCCCTGCTACGCGATCTCGCGGAAAAGCGAAATATCCCTGTGATGCCGCTCCGCTCCGGGCAACGAGTCTCTCTCTCTGAATTTCCGGGAGGGAAGGATTGGCGATTTCAGATCCTTGCCCCCTCTCCCGGAAACGATGAACGCCTCGCCGACGACCGGACTTTGGTTATTCTCGCGGAAACAGGTGGATCACGCCTGCTCTTCACCTTTGACGCGGGATTCCGGACAGAGCGCTATCTTCTACAATCCGGCCTGGATGTCTCAGCCGACATCTGGATTCGGGGGCAAAACGTCGAATCCCCTTCCGGCACTCCGGAATTTGTCGAAGCGATCAATCCGCAGATCGTCATCAGCAGCCATTCGGAATTCCCCGCGTCCCAGCGTATCCCGGAAGCGCTGCGCCGGTATCTGGAAAACCGCGAAACGAAGCTTTTCACACTTGATGAAACCGGCGTCATCACCCTCTCTTTCCAGCATGACCGGTTGGAACTGTTCTCGCACCGTCTCCAGGAAGTGGTGGCAACTCTCCGGGTAATGGAAAAAAGTTTGTAAATTTTCTAAGAAAGCAGCACACTGTCCCGTCTTTCCTCCACCAAATCTGTGTTCGACCTGAAGGCAGAATTACGCTACGATAACAGATTAGGCTTACCGAAACGGAAATTGACAATTTCCCTTCCCGCCGTAAAAGAGAACCGCCCGATCATGCTCCTGAAGATCGAAAACACATCGCTGCTATTGCTCGCAGCCGGATTGCTCGCCTGCTCCTCTATCAGTTGCACGAGTACCTCGAACCTTTCCGCTTTCTCTCAATCCAATATCCAGGCCGTAAACCGGATCGCGAAAGAGACCGAAAAAGAGGAAGCAGCTCCAGCCGGTGAACCGGTATCCATCCCTGCCACTTCCAACGACCTCACGCCAAAACCTGAGCCGGCACCCGAAGAAAAAAAGGTCGAGGAGGTGAAGGCACCTTTCACTCTCGCATCCGTTCCTCTCACCTCCGTCGAAAGCCAGCCGACAAACCAGGTCATGATGGTTCGCACAACCGCCTACAGCCACCTGCAGGCGGACAGCCTTCCCTACGGTCGTCTCAGCGCGGCAGGAAACACCCTGCAGTATGGGGAAAAAATTCGAAGTGCAGCTGCCGACTGGTCGAAATTCCCTATGGGCACTCGATTTGTAATCGAAGGACTTCCGTATGAATACATCATCGACGACTACGGAAGTGCCCTGACCGGCACGAAAACGATCGACATTTACAAGCCCAATCTCGCCGGCATCGGTCAGTGGGGGGCCCGCAATGTTCCCATTCGCGTGATCGAGTGGGGCTCGTTTGAAGAGAGCCGTAAAATCCTCGACGGACGCAAGCACGTCCGCCATGCCCATCACGTTCGCAAAATGCTGAGCGAAATCGAGAAGCGCGGCGAAGCCGGCTATCTCAAGAAGAGCACAGGCGGCAGCGCCTGAATTCCCCTCTCCCACCCCCGGCATGACCAAAGCGGAGCGCGCCGCGCACATCGTCACGCGACTGGAGGAACTGTATCCTGAGACACCGATCCCGCTCGATCACAGTGACCCGTATACCCTTCTCGTAGCGGTTTTGTTATCGGCACAATGTACGGACGAGCGGGTCAACAAAATCACTCCCGCGTTGTTCAACCGCGCCGACACACCGGAGAAAATGAGCCTCGTCCCCGTCGACGAAATTCGCGAGATCATCAAACCCTGCGGCCTCTCCCCGCGAAAATCGGTCGCGATTTCCGAACTGTCGAAGATTCTTGTCGAAAAGTATGGAGGCATCGTACCCGAGGACATCGAGGCTCTCGAGGCGCTTCCCGGAGTCGGCCACAAAACCGCCTCCGTTGTTATGAGCCAGGCTTTCGGCGTTCCCGCCTTTCCCGTCGACACCCACATTCACCGCCTCGCTCAGCGATGGAAAATGACGAACGGGAAAAATGTGGTCCAGACCGAAAAAGATCTGAAACGGGCCTTCCCGGAAGAGCTTTGGAACAAACTCCATCTCCAGATCATTTTCTACGGCCGGGAGCACTGCACCGCACGGGGATGTGACGGGACCGTTTGCCCCCTCTGTATCGAAATGTTTCCCGAAAGGAAACGTGCGGTGAGAACGAAGAAGTGAAGTGACAGGTTCAATGCAATCCTGTTTGCACTCCCGTCCCTCATCGCTACGGTGCGGAATACAATCAGCAACGTTTTTTCATGAGCGAAAACATTAACAAAATCGTCGTGGCCTACTCCGGTGGGCTGGATACCTCTGTCCTTCTGACCTGGCTTCGTGACACCTACCAGGCTGAGGTAATTGCCTACTGCGCCGATGTCGGTCAGCAGGAGGAACTCGACGGCCTCGAGGAAAAGGCCCTCAACACCGGGGCGTCGAAATGCATCATCGACGACTTGAAAGACACTTTCGCCGCCGATTTCATTTACCCCATGATCCAGGCCGGAGCGATCTACGAGGGGCAATACCTTCTCGGGACGTCGATTGCCCGCCCCTGCATTTCCGAGGGAATGGTTCGTGTCGCCCGCGAAAACGGAGCCGATGCCATCGCTCACGGGGCAACGGGAAAAGGCAACGACCAGGTCCGCTTTGAACTCTCCACCGCATCGCTTGCGCCCGATATCGAAATGATCGCCCCCTGGCGGCAGCAGCGGTTCCGCGAGCAATTCCCCGGCCGCGCCGAAATGATCGACTACGCCGCCGAACACAACATTCCTGTGCAGGCTTCGGCTAAGAAGTCCTACTCAATGGACCGGAACCTTCTCCACATCAGCTTCGAAAGCGGCGTCCTCGAAGATCCCTGGTATGACGCCAGCGGAGACGCCGACCGCGACATGTACGTGCTCAGCGTTTCCCCCGAAGAAGCTCCCGACGATCCGGAATACGTGCAACTCCTCTTCGAAAAAGGAAATTGCATCGGTCTCGCATCCGAAGCCCTCGACGACATTATCAACTCCCTTGGAGATGTCAGCAAACAGGGTACGGAGGGTGACTATACCCTGTTGAGTCCCTACGGCGTCATGCGCGTCCTGAATTTCCTCGGCGGGAAACACGGCATCGGCCGCATCGACATGGTCGAAAACCGCTTTGTCGGCATGAAGAGCCGCGGCATCTACGAAACGCCGGGCGGAACCATCCTGCTCGATGCTCATCGCCAAATGGAAAGCCTCACCGTGGATCGCGAGGTCATGCACGTTCGCGACGGACTGATCCCCGAATACGCCAAGCTCGTATACAACGGTTTCTGGTTCGCACCCGAGCGGGAAGCTCTCCAGGCTCTCGTCACCGAATCTCAGAAATCTGTCTCCGGCGAAGTTCGATTGAAGCTCTACAAAGGCAACATCATCACTGCCGGTCGCCGCTCCAAGCTCAGTCTCTACAACGAAGACGTCGCCACGATGGAAGGTGGAGCCGAGCACGCCTACAATCAGGACGATGCCACCGGCTTCATCCGCCTGAACGCCCTCCGCCTGAAGAGCGAAGCGACCCGGCGCGATTCGCAGGGAAGCTAAGCCGTCAGGCTAAGGTAGACACACGTAAGCGCAGCGCTTGCGACCAGAAAGAAGACAATCACGGACGAACCGCATCCGGTAGAGTGCACCTGCGGATGCGTTTCGTTGGTTTTCTTCTCATTGTTTCTCCGTGGCGAAAGTGGTGAAGAAACTCCAGGTAAAATTGCATCGCCTGAGTGAAGTCTCTCCACGTATTCTTTGGATTCCCTCAAGCTCGCTCCCGTCGCGAGCCGGTAGGTTTTGACAGCGTGCAACTTCTGCCCCCTGTCCATCAATTCAGCAATCTCCTGTTGAATAGCATCTGTGAGCCCTTCCCCGCATTCCTCAACCTGATTGCCTGTGCTTTCCGAAAACGGATCGAAAGATTTTTCCTTCACTCCCTCGAGCGCAATGGAGTCGATGAAACTCTTCGATTCGGCAAGACTCGCACCGGTCTCATCTCGATAGACCTTGATGGCTGGAATTTTTTTCCCGGAGTGCACCAAATTTTCGATCTCCTGCTTCTTCGTTTCGGATAGAAAATGGCTGCTCATATAAATTCCCTGAATGAAACCAAGAGTAGACGCGTCTCCTGCTGATTTCATTCATTCAATCAAGGGAATTGCAATCGTAGCACCTGATTGTAGTGGCCGAACACTCCATTCCCCAGCTACAGTAAAAGCGATATGAGGAGCATGCTGATTTATATGGTAATGGGCGGGGGCGCTTTGCTCGTGATCCTGGCACTTTTTTACAACAGCCTCGTCGCAAAGCGGAATATGGTGAGAAACGCATTCTCCTCAATCGACGTGAATCTGCGAAAGCGGCACGATCTGATTCCCGCTCTTGTCGAAACCGTGAAGGGCTTCGCGAAGCATGAAAAGGAAACTCTCACCCGGCTGATCGAAGCCCGTCAGGAAATACGTTCCGGTAACCTTTCAGATTCTGAACGCCTGCGAGTCGAAGAGCAAATCGGTCCCGGTATGCAGAGACTCATCGCTGTCGCGGAAAGCTACCCCGAGCTCCAATCGAGCGATCACTTCCTCCATCTCCAACGGACCTTAAATGAAGTGGAGGAACAAATCTCCGCTGCACGGCGCGCCTACAATGCTGCGGTTCTCGAGATTAACAACTCCGTGGAAAGTTTTCCCGGTAACCTTATCGCAGGCAGTTTTGGTTTTCACCGCCACGATTTCTTCGAGGCGGATGCCGACTCGCGCGGTTCGGTAAATGTTTCCCTGTAGACATGCAGAATCTTGATCAGATCATCGACCGGCTGGTTCCCACTTTAGCAAAGCTGGAAGACGGGCGAAAATTATACCTCAGCAGAAGAAGCCGCTATCTCGTTCTGCTCTTCGGACCGCTCGCCCTGCTTCTTCTCGTAGCCTTTACCTCGGATAGCAAAATCCCCTGGTTTATCGGCGCAGGGATCTGGTTCGTGATCGGGATCATTCTCTATCAAGTCCGGGCAGCGAGCCTCGCCAGCACCTACATTCGCCACTACAAACGCACCGTCGTTCCCGCCCTCCTGAACACAATTGATCCGGGACTGCAGTATGATGCAAACAGCGGAATTCCCTCTTCAACCTTTGTCGGAACGGAGCTTTTCAAGAAATCCCCGGACCGATACAAAACCGAAGATTTCATCCACGGGAACTACGGAAAAACCTACCTGCAGCTCGCGGAGATCGACGCGGAAGAAAGACGCACCCGCACCGACAGCGACGGGAAAACGGAAACCTACTACGTGAACATCTTTGACGGCCTCCTCCTGATTGCAGATTTTCACAAACACTTTCACGGGCGCACCTTTGTCTTTCCCGACAAGAGCGAACGGTCCTTCGGCGGAGTGGCCCGCTTTTTTCAAAAGATGGGCGGTCGACGGCATACCACCCTGATCCGGCTCGAAGATCCGGAATTCGAGAATGCATTTGCCGTCTACGCAACGGACGAGGTGGAGGCCCGCTATATTCTCAGCACGGCCATGCTCCGCCGTATTCTCGATATGCGAAAGAGATTCGGAGAAGACGTCAGGCTCGGATTTAAAGAATCCTGCCTCTTTCTTGCCGTTCCCCATTCGGCTCCGTTTCTCGAACCGAAAACTTCTGTCCCCGCAACCGATCCGGATCAGGTCCGGGGCATGTTGGTTGAACTGAGGTTCTTTCTCGATACGATCGAGGAGCTCGACCTCAACACGCGCATCTGGTCGAAAGTATAATTTCCCGGCAGTCTTTTACTCCGGATTCAATTCCCAAACCTGAAACGATTCCGGATAAGCGGTCATGCCGCATACGTGAAGACCGAGAGCAAGGTCGTTGATGCCTTCGCCGCAGGGAAGGTTGAGATAACACACTCCATTGAAGTAAATCGCAATGTGCTGATCGAGGTAGATCAAATCGAGCTGATACGGAGGGGCGTCGAAATCAACCTCCCGGACCGTTTCTTTTACCACTCCCTTGGTGATCCCGTTCACGATTCCGACATCTCCGAATTTTCGATAGCCGCGATGTCCGCCTTCGGCGTAAATGTAGGATCCCGCGTGGCGGTCTTCCCCCACCCCAATCCTTCCGAGTAGAGAACTTCCGTATTCGTCCCACTCCTCCTTGTCTGCCGCATAGAGATCCAACCTCATACGTGAAGACCAGCGATCATGGAATCCGGTCGATGAAGCGTGCAGTCGGAACCGGCAGTGCAAATTCCGGATGCCCTCCGGAACTTCCCCCCGGTAGAACTGGTAGTGACCGGGGGTGGCGCTCATGACTTTGCACTCGAGCGGGTTGGACGTCATTGGACGGATCGAGGTTTTCTCCGTTTCATACTTCTCCAGGTCCGCCGTGATTTCCTTCCCCCTGCGGGCCTCTGCCATTTCGAGAAAGTTTTTCGGCGCCTTGTCTTCGTAATCGATCTTGTCCCAGACACTCGCAAGCCGGTCACTCACATTGCTCGACTCGGGATCAATATCCTTGAGATTCCTCAGAACATCCGTCTGCCCTGCTGCAGTCGCCATGTCCTCCAGCTTCGCAAAATAAAGAGCCGGCATGACCTCAAATTCTTCGAAAACCCGATCAAACGCTTCCCGGACCGGGATGGGTTCCCCTTTCCGCCAGGCAAGGTAGGCAGCGATGAAAGCGTCCAGCTCGTCAGCTGGGTATCCTGCCTCGCGAACTTTCTTCCAGCCTTCCCCTGCCGCTTCGGGATTTTCATGCATTTGCAGCAGGACGGTGGTGACATCATCCTCCCATTTCTCTGACGGAGTCCCGATTTCGCCACGGAGATAGGCGATCCACGGGCGAAAGACCTCCTCCATGATGTATCCCACTTTCCCGCTCTCGACCGTTGTGTAATCCGCTTCCCCGCCTTTTCTCACGTAGAAAAATGCGCGCTCCACATCGAAGTTCCGCATCCCGAAGCCGCGAACCTGCTGCTCATCCACCTGCACGACATAGTCCCCGACTTTCAGCCCGATTCGCTCGGCCTGAGAGTCGGGCAGAATGTGAACGATTCGCTGCCCGAAGGCCGGTTCATCCGTCTCGCGGGCAATTTTTTTCCAGTCTGCCGCCGTAGCGGAAAGAAATCCGGCCACCAGAAAGGCTGACAACACTGCGGCTGCTTTTCTCATACTACGGTTATGAACGGAACCGCAGAAAATTCCAAGCCGATTTCCCGGCGAAGACACTTAGAGTCCCCACGCACCAATGTCTGAACGCTGCGCTTTCCGCTCGAGGTTGTAGAGCATATCGCGATGCTGATGAAAAGACTTCCCGTCCGGAGTCGGAACCGGTTTCTCTTTGGACCCGGGACCTTTCGTGTGAATGCGAACAAGCCCCTCTTCGACGAGACGGGTTCCGAGATAGCTGCCGTCCGCCAACTCGACAAAACCGTAGTAGCGGTCGCCGTCATAGACCTGTTCCCAGTATGTGTAGACCGTGAAAGGCTTCCCGCTCAGTTCACGCTCGACGAAAATTTTCGCTGCCTTGCCGACTTCCACAGCCTGATCAGAAGAAATCCCGCCCATCTCACGAGCCTGTTCGGCCACGCGCTGACGCTGCTTTTCATATCGGTCGCTGAGGTATTTCTCCGGAGCATCCACAAAATAAAGCCGCAACTGAAACTCCCGACCGGCGGCTTTCACGTAGAAGCTGTCGCCGTCGTTGTCATCACGATCAAGAAGGCGGGCACCGGAAATTTTGTCGTAACCGCGAACCTTTTCAACAGACTCTGTGGAACTCCCCAGCGGATTTTCCTTCAAGGTCGCTGTCGGCTTTTTGCTCTCGGCAGAACCGAGCGGATCCTCTTTGAGAGTGGCTGTCGGTTTTTGGGATTCCCCTGCCGGATTAGTCACGCGCCCGCGCTGCCAGTAGGCCACCCCGGCGACGACGAGAATAAGGACGAAGCGGATGATGCGGGCGTTTTTCATGACAAATCAGATCCAGAGGCTCAGTCTTTCTTATCCTGAACGGTCGACTTCACATAGAGCTCACGAAGCTGCTTGAAGTCGACCTCCGCCGGGCTCGCTGACATGAGATCGACGCCTTTGTTGTTCTTGGGAAAGGCAATCACTTCGCGAATGCTGTCCTCTTTGCAGGCAAGCATAACAAGCCGGTCCAGCCCGAGCGCGATTCCGCCGTGCGGAGGAGCGCCGTATTGGAATGCACCGAGAATGTGACCGAAGTTCTCGGCCTGCTCCTCGTCGTCGATTCCGAGAACGCGAAACATTTTTGCCTGAAGATCACCTTCGTGAATTCGAAGACTGCCGCCGCCGAGTTCGTTTCCGTTCAAAACAACATCGTAGGCCTCGGCCCGGATTTCACCCCACTTCGATTCGTCTTCGAGCAGCTCGAGATCGTCTGCCTTCGGTCTCGTGAAGGGATGGTGAACCGCGTTCCATTTTCCTTCCTCCTCGTCGTAACCGAGGAGCGGGAAATCGACAATCCAGTGAAAATCGAGTTCATCCTCTTTCCCTTCGAGCCAGCCGTTCATTTCGCAGCATTCGAGGCGAAGCCGTCCGAGCACATCGCAGACGGTGGCACGTTTGTCGCATCCGAAAAGTATGAGGTCCCCCTCTTCGATGTTGAGTTCTTTCTCAATGGCGGCGAGTTCCTCTTCGCTGAAAAATTTCACGATAGGAGAACGCCACGTATCATGCTCTTTCCCGCGCACCTGGATATAGGCGAGGCCGCCCGCCCCGGCTTCTTTGGCCACTTCCTCGAGTCGTTTGATCTGCCCGGTGGAGACGCCGGCAAAACCTTTTGCATTGATCGCGCGGACCACGCCCCCGTCATCGATAGCGCGCTTGAAAACTCCGAAGCCTGACTCTTTGAAATGCTCTGACAAATCAACAATCTCGCAGCCAAAGCGGCGCTCCGGCTTGTCGCTTCCGTAGCGGTCCATCGCGTCCCGGTAGTCGAGACGCTCGAACGGCGTTTCGATTTCGACGCCCCGGGATTCGGAAAACACTTTTGCGAGAAGCTCTTCAATCAGAGAAAAAATATCCTCTCTCGTGACGAAACTCGCTTCGATGTCGACCTGTGTAAACTCCGGCTGACGGTCGGCACGCAAATCCTCGTCCCGGAAACAGCGTGCGATCTGAAAATACCGCTCCACTCCGGCTACCATCAGCAGCTGCTTGTATTGCTGCGGTGCCTGAGGCAGGGCATAGAATTTTCCGGGATTGAGGCGCGAAGGAACAAGAAAGTCTCGCGCGCCCTCCGGAGTCGACTTGGAAAGAACGGGAGTTTCAATTTCAGCGAAACCATTTTCATCAAGACCGTCACGAAGCGCTTTCGTAATCGTGTGACGCGTCCGGAGGTTGTTCGTCATACGGGGACGACGCAGGTCAAGATAACGATGCTTCATCCGCAGGTCCTCGTTGCTCAGCTCCTTATCGAGCTGGAATGGAAGGACCTCCGCTTTGTTGAGAATTTGCAATTCCGTTGCCACGATCTCGACTTCACCTGTCTCGATTTTCTCATTAACCGTCGACTGTCCATCAATCTCGGGGCGCTCGTCGACGCGACCGGTCACCTGGATGACATCTTCGTTTCTCAGCGTGTGGCTCAGCTTTGCCGCCTCGGCGTTCTCCTCGGATCGGAACACACATTGTGTGACACCCTCGCGATCGCGAATGTCGATAAAAATTACACCGCCCTGGTCCCGCACCGTATTGACCCAACCGGACAGCGTCACGGTTTCACCGGCATGAGATTTGCGGATTTCGTTACAGTGATGGGTTCGGTACATGATAGGTCACAAGGTGAATAGAAAGCCGCGTCACCACGGCAGGCACGCTCCGCGAAGACTGCGGAACAGAGGGCTGGGAAAATACAGCCGGTTCGCGCAGGCGCAAGCGGGGTTTCAGCAGGGAAAAATGGGATGGTTCGCGGCGCTTCAACCGATCATGAGCCGGTCGATCATAGCATTCAGTTTATCGGGACCAAGTCCCGGAACCGCTTCCAGATCGTCGAAGGTTTCAAACGGTCGGTGATCGATGATCGCCTGCGCCAGAACCGGCCCGACACCCACGAGTGTCTCCAACTCCTCTTTTGACGCGTGGTTCACATCGACAACCGGACCGGATGGTTCACAGGCTTCGTCATCGTGGAAGACATTTTCGTCCTGATTTCCCTCCCCATCGGCGGGAGAAAGATCCTCCGGCTCCGCGTGATCACTTTCCATACCGTCGCCAGACTCCGGCTTCTCCTCCCCTCCTTTGTCTTTCTCGATGAGATTCCCGTGCTCATCATGTTCGTGAAAATTCGGATCATCCGGGTGCCCGTCGTGCCACTGGTGATGCTCGTCCTCGTGCCAGCTTTCGTCATGGTGAGGATCATAGTCATGATACGGGTCATGGTATTCATCCCCGTGTAGGCTGTCTCTGGAAACGGTCCCATCACTGCCGTGGTGCGGATCATCGTGCCCATGTTCGCCATCGTAAAGGTGGGCGTGCTCACGCTCGTACTGCTCGATCTCGGCACGGTGAATTTCTTCTTTCTCCTGTTCCGTGAGATCATCCGGAGACTTGGAATAAAGCTGCTCCATCCGGGAACGCCGTGCCTCCTCCTCTGCCAGTTGCTTCTTCTCACGACCACGCTCAATGAACGTAGCGATGATGATGCATATCTCGTAGAGCAGGATCATCGGCCCTCCCAGCATGCCGAGTGTCAGCAGGTCCGGCGGCGTCAAAATCGCTGCCGATACCAGAATGATGATCCACGCATACGACCGCGTCGCCCGCATTACCCGTGCCGTGAGCAGCTCGAGTTTAACAAGAATCGTCACGACAACCGGCAACTGAAAGCTCACGCCGAAAACCAGGACCAACCTCGCAATAAAGGTCACGTACTCCCCGATGCGGTAGACACTTTTACCACCCTTCACCTCGACGAGAACCAGCTTGTCGCGCGAGTCGTCATACCGGAACGCCATGTTCGACGCCTCCACCGTTGCGAAGGTTTCCCGAATCGTGTTCCGGATTTCTTCGCGAATGGCAGCGGTCTCCGGTGAAACCGGGTCCTTTTCTTTCACCTTTTCCGCCTCTTTCCCTTCGGGAACTCCCTCACCACTGGCTTCTTCCTTTGCTACTTCCCCGTCCGATTCCTGCCCGCCCTTCTTCAGCGGCTTGATAATTTCGCCATCCATTCCCACGAGAGAAAATTCAGCGATCGATTTCTCCATCGCCTGCTTCGTCGGATCGAGGTTCGATATCCGCTCGTTCTCGAATACGAAGAAAAACTTCAGTGCCACCGGAGCCGCCAGGAAAAACGCAAAACAGGCACCCGTGAGAAAAAGAATAAATCCGACGCCCGCTCCCGGAATGATTGCTTTCTTCTCCACCTGTCGCAGTCCCGGAAGAATGAACTGGAACATGAAGAACAGGAGGAAGGGAAACGTAACGATGATTCCGCTGAAGAAAGAAAGCTTCAACATCAAAACGATGAACTCAGGGGGACTCAGTGTAATGAGGTCAAGACGCTCCCATAGACTGACTCCGTCGGAAACGCGAGCCAGCGGCATCTTCGCCGGCATCTGGATCAGCTCAAAGATCTGACGGTGAAAAGCAAAGCAGGCAAATGTCGCGATCCCCAGCGTACCGAGGATTTTCATCAGGGTATGGCGAAGATCCTCGAGATGATCGAGAAACGGCTTTTCGTGAGCATCGTATCCCTCATCCGCCCCGGGGCGCATGCGAGCCGCGCTCTCGCGCATTTTGAAAAGTTTTTCGAAAGCAGTTTTCAGCATGACAAAGACCCGCTGTTTCAACGGGTCGAAAGAATAGCCTCAATTTACAAAACGGCAAAGACCGCGAGAGCAGGTCTGTGATCGCGTACCACGACAGACAAGCCGGGAAGGCGGAAATCCATTGGACGTTACAAAAAACAATGCTCTTTTGCGTGAGGCAGAACGCTTGCAAAAATATCATCAAATGATACGTAGGCGCGCTCCCGGGTAGAAGGGTGAGCGAAATTCAGCGGTACGAACCAAGAGAGAGAATGGACTACGAAGAGGACAACAGAAGGCCACGCCGGTCATCGGACAACCAGCCAATCCACACGGAGAAACTCGAATCAGACCGGAAGAGGTTTTTCCTCGACCTGAAAGAAAATGATCGGGGGCAGTTTGTGAAAATCACTGAGGATGTTCGCGGACGCCGCGACACCATTATGGTGCCGATTGAGGTCCTCGATGACTTTATCGACGCCCTTCACGACATTCGTGACGCCTCGGATCTCGAGGACGACGAATAGGGCAACCGCCGGAACACCGTTTTTCCCCATGCGCAGCATGACCGGCTTCGGCCGTGGCGAAGCCACTGTCGACCAATGGAAACTCGAGGTCGAACTTTCCGGTGTGAACCGGAAACAGATCGATGTTTCCGTAAATCTCCCGTCCGCCCTTTCCGAGCTGGAGGGCGACGTGAGAAAACGCGTCACCGGGGAAATTTCCCGAGGCCGCATCAGTGTCCGGGTCAATCTGGAACACACCGGCAACCGCTCTGCAGAGCTGGCCTTCGACAAAGACCTCGCCCGTCAGTATATCGAAGCCGCCGGGATCTTTTCTGAACTGGGAGACATCGAATCCCGACTCACCGCAGCCGACCTTTTTCGCGCCCCCGGCCTCTTCCGCCTCGAAGATGCGGAAGTGGAAGCGGGAGATCTGCGGGAAGGCCTGCTGGAAGCCGTTGAGAATGCCCTTACCCGCCTCGGTGAGATGCAGCAGCAGGAAGGTGAACACCTCCGCGAAGACCTCATCGAGAGGCTCAATGCCATTGAAGGCGAATCCAACCGGATACGCCAAAAAGCTCCCGAAGTGCCGGAAACCTACCGGGAAAATCTGATGAAGCGACTTCGCGACAAGGGTCTGGAAATCGACCTGAACGACGATCGTGTTCTCAAAGAAATCGGTCTGTTCGCCGATCGTTGTGACATCAGCGAAGAACTGACCCGCATCGACAGTCATCTAGCCCAGTTCCGCAGCTACCTCGAAAGCGACGAACCGGTCGGGCGGCCTCTTGATTTTCTGTGCCAGGAGTTCAATCGCGAGCTCAACACCATCGGCAGCAAGGCCAACGATGCCGAAATTGCCCAGGGCATCGTTCGCTCCAAAACCGAGCTGGAAAAAATCCGCGAACAGGTGCAGAACGTGCAGTGAAAAAAACGGCGCGGGTTTCCCTGGTCGCATTCCCACCGGAGGGTCACGGTCCTCCGTGACTGCAGGGACGATTCCCGCAGCCAAACAAAGTCGGCCGGGACGCCGACCCTCCTGCGACAATAGCGCCCAACGCGCTGCGATCCCCGTTGCCATCCCGACGAAACAGGGTTAAGTCCATGACCTGACCCTGTTGGGTCACTGACTCAACCCTGTTTGATGAGCCATCTTGAACTTCAGCGACGTGGAATTCTCTGCGTGGTTTCCGGGCCCTCCGGCTCGGGCAAGACAACTCTGTGCCGACGCTTCTCGGATGAGGATCCCTCCGCCGTCTACGCCACTTCGGCTACGACGCGCGCACCACGGGACGGGGAAAAAGACGGGGTCGATTATTTTTTCCTGACCCGTGAAGACTTTGAAAGCCGCGCAACCCGGGGAGAATTTCTCGAATACGCCGAAGTGCACGGAAATCTTTACGGCACTCTGAAATCGGAAGTTCTCACCCACATCAATGCCGGGAGGGACGTGCTGATGGATATCGATGTGCAGGGAGCGGAATTGATCCGCAAGCAGACCGACCCCGCGATAACCGAGGCGTTTGTCGATATTTTCATCCTGCTTTCCGGTGAAGAGGAGTTGCTCGCCCGCCTCGCCGGACGCGGCACCGAAACGCAGGATCAGGTCGATCTTCGTCTGCAAAACGCCCGCGAGGAAATGCGGCACTGGCCAGACTACCAATACAGCGTCATCAGCGCCGACAAGGAAACGGATTTCGCCACTTTCTCTGCAATCATTGCCGGGGAAAGGTGTCGCTCGACCCGGCTCGCGCCAAGCCGGGAAACAGCGGAGAAACACCCTGAGCTGGGGCTCTGACACTGCACTTGCCAAGCATCCGCTTCGCCGCGATCTTTTCCCGTGTCTGAATCTTCCCCCAAAAACATCGTCCTCGGCGTTACCGGATCCATCGCAGCTTATAAAGCCGCCGATCTCGTGAGCCGTTTGACGAAGAGTGGCCATGAGGTTCACGTGGTGATGACGAGAGATGCGCAGGAGTTCATCACGCCCCTGACTCTGCAAACCCTGTCCCGCCAACCGGTCACGACAGATCTCTACGATGAAAAGGCGGACTGGCACCCCGGGCATATCGAGCTGGCGGACAATGCCGATCTCCTCGTTATCGCTCCGGCCACGGCCAACACGATCGCGAAGTTTGCCAACGGAATCGCCGACGACACTCTCGGGGCGATTCACCTTGCGACGCTTGCCCCGCTTCTGATAGCGCCGGCTATGAACGGCAAAATGTGGAAACATGCGGCAACGCAGCGAAACGTCGAACTTTTGCGCGAGCGCGGAGCCGACTTCATCGGCCCGGAGGAAGGCTTGCTCGCCTGTGGCTATGAAGGGATCGGCCGCCTCTGGCCGGTCGAGGGAATCGAGGAGCGCATCGAAACTCTGCTCGCGACATCGTAATGCGCTTTCTCATTACCGCCGGTCCGACCCGCGAACCGATCGATCCGGTTCGCTTTCTCTCCAACCGCTCGTCGGGAAAAATG
Source organism: Verrucomicrobiales bacterium (assembly GCA_022361255.1). Lineage (GTDB taxonomy): Bacteria > Verrucomicrobiota > Verrucomicrobiia > Verrucomicrobiales > DEV007 > Arctic95D-9. Next base: position 7,879 of record JAKSBG010000338.1, on the reverse strand, counting down.
GGATACGCCCTCGCCGACGGCGCTCTTTCGATGGGGCACGAAGTTCACCTCATCACAGGACCGGTTTCGCTGGAACCACCGCATGATGCGGTCGTGACGGCAGTGGAATCAGCGTCGGAAATGTTCGAGGCCGTGAAGCGAGAAATCAAAACCGCAGACGTCGCCATTTTTTGCGCTGCCGTTTCCGATTACCGGATCGAAGAGGTTGCGGAGGAGAAAATCAAAAAAAACGACGATGAACTCGTCCTGAGGCTGGTGAAGACTCCCGACATTCTCGGAAGCACGAGGACCGAATTCAATTTCGACGGGTATCTCGTCGGCTTTGCTGCGGAAACCGAAAACCTTGAAGCGAATGCGGCAGAAAAACTCAGAAGAAAGGGCTGCAATCTTCTCGTCGCAAACGATGTGAGCCGTTCCGATATTGGTTTCGATCACAACGAAAACGAGGTCCGGCTTTTCTTTGCCGACGGAAGACGGGAGGAAATCCCCCGGGCGGAAAAGGGGGAAATAGCCGCGAAAATTCTCGCGGCGATCGAGGGGGATCTGTAGAGCCTACTTTTTCGGCTTTTCTCTAACTTTCACCGGCTTGAACACCGGCAGCTTATCCCGCTCCGCCGCCCAACCGTCGGCGACTTCCTTTTTCACCGTCCAAATCGTCAGATCATCGATTTCAATTCTGCCTCCTCTCATGCCAGCCACGCCGAGACCGGTTCCACCGCTTGGCGCTGACTCTCTGATGACCGGGTGTTTCGCGTAGAGTCGGGGTCCGTCTTCGATTTCGATGAGGAATTCGTCGCCTTTCAGTGCAGCCGTTACTGTCATCCACTCTCCCGGCTTGAAGAGGAAGGTTTTGTCCTCCGCCACTTTGAGTGACTCGTAGTCGACGAGCAAGGCGACGCCCTCCGTCTGGCTGAAACGCAACCGGACAATGTGGTGGCCGAATTCGATGAAAGGGACAATGTCTGTTTCCGCCCCCTCGATAAACCGGATGGAAAATCGCGCGACGCACTCGGCAGGGGTGGGCGGAACGCTCAGTCTCGGTTCGAGGCCGCGGTGATGTGATTTCTTCGCCTGATACTCTGCTGAAGAAGGAATACCGGACAAAACGCCGCCCGCGATTTTCCATTGCGTTCCCTGGCGGGCCTGCCACTTCGATTTGGCGAGTTGATACACCGGGCGATCGAAGTCGTGCTGGACAGCAATTTCGTCGACAATCGCCGGACCGAACGTTTCCGGATCCGCGCTGAGAGGGGAAGCGACAGCAAGGAGAACAAGGGCAAGGCGCATTTTCATAGTAACAGTATGGACGAGCCAATTCCTTGTGTCATACACGTTTTCCCTGTCACAATCGCGTAATGGAGAGGGTATTACCTCAAGCCATGCTTTCATTTTTCAGGCGTCTCCCTATGAAAAAAACGATCCCCCTTCTCGCGCTGATTCTCTCCCCTCTTCTTCACGCGGACGACGAAACGCGAAAGCTCATTACTGCCGGCGGCGGCACAGTCGATTTCGGAAAATCAGTTCCGGGGCGTATCGACCTGACGAATGACTTTTCTTTCCCAATTCTTCAGGATAGCAATGGCGCAGTGGTAGCGGCAGCGGGAAAACCGGGAAAAGGTCGGGTCGTAGGCTACACACACGGCGGTTTTCTGAAACCCGGCACCTTGCTGGATCAGGCCCCAGTGAGAAAGGTCGTTCTTAATTCTATTCGCTGGGCGGGCCGAAGCGCCAGCCCGAAGGTCGGAGTTCATCCCGGCATCGCAGAGTTAGTTTCGATTTTAGAAGAGGCAGGTCTCGATGCGGAAGCCTATTCACCGGAGGATATGCGTGACCATAAGCCAACAGCATACTGCTTGATCGGACATGAAAAGCTGTCTGACGGAGAGATTGTCCGCCTTTTCGAATACGCAAACGACGGCGGAGGGGTGGTCATCGCAACAACGCCGTGGGCTTTCAAGAAGAAGTATGACCCCTTTTCCACTTTTCCCGGAAATCAGATTTTTTCTTCCGCCGGCTTCCAGTTTCTCGGGGACGGCTATGCAAAAAAAGAAGGTTTCACAATCGGCTCCAGCAATGCCATGCCCCGACCGGATTCCGCCGCCCCAGGCATGACTCAAACGGAACCGGAATCAGGCAGTGGAGGAAGCGCCGCTGTCGCTGCAAGGAAACTGATCGAGAAACACATGTCATTGAGCCCTTCTGAGCGCTCCACTCTGATCACTGATCTGAAAAGTGCGAAGGACCTGTCCGGCAGTGAGTTGGAAAAATTTCTCAACCTGCTCCTCCAGCTCAATAAAACGGTCGGGCCGATCATACCGACAAAAGAAACCCCAGTCACACCGGGACAGGATCCTCTCGTTGATGCAATCATCGATTTGGAAACTCATTTCAACGAAAACACTCCTGCCGGAACCATGTATGCTATTCCCGCCTCTGCCGACTATCCCGGTGCGGTCGGCGATGAATCAGAGCGGGTCAGCCATTCTTTCACAATGGACGGCGTCTACAAAGGCTGGCTCGAAGGCAGAAATGCCGGGGGCTGGGCCGCTAAGGAAATGCGCCCAACTGGAATTTACGCTCCACCCGGAGAAGTCGTAAAAGTGACCTTGCCGGCCCGTCTCGCAGGGGAAGGCTTTGAGGTGGTAATCGGATCCTACAACGGGCACCTGAGAAACCGCGACAACTGGCACCGCTATCCGGACTGGCAGGTCAAAGTGCCGGTGACAAGCCGGGAGACACACGCGTCCAGCGGACTGGGAGGGCTCGTCACCATTCGCATACCGCGAGATGCCGACTACGCGGAAATCCCCGTGACAATCGAGGGAGGCATTCGGGCTCCCCTCTACGAACACGGCAAAACCGGCCTCAAAGAGTGGAACGAAACGATCCGGAAATACCCTGCACCGTGGGCGGAGCTGGCAAGTAACAGGATGATCGTCTCCATTCCAAGTGACTACATCAGGAAAGTGAGCGATCCGGACAAAGTCATGGAAATCTGGAACGGTTTTATCGATACAGCAGCGGTACTCACACAGGTGGACCGCGACGACTACCGCGCCGAGCGAATCGTCTTTGATCGCCAGACCTCAGCCGGATCGATGCACAGCAGCTATCCTGTTGCAGCGCATCTGGGTGCGAGTGCGGAACAGGCTGTCGATTCGAAAACGCTGAAGGACGGGAACTGGGGATTTTTTCATGAATACGGCCACAACAATCAGCACAACCTGTGGGCACTTCCCGGCACCGGGGAGACGACCTGCAATCTCTGGTCCGTCTACATCTACGAAGAATACGTCGGAAAAAATCGCGACGAAACGCATTCGGCAATCCGCCCCCTCAATCGCAAACAGCGTCTCAATGCCTATTTTTCCAACGGAGCAAGGTTTCAGGATGAATGGTCGGTATGGGTTGCGCTGGAAACCTACCTGATGATCCAGGAGGAATTCGGGTGGGAACCGTTTCAGAAAGTCTTCGATGAATACAACAGGCTCGAACCGGAGAATCGACCAAAAGGGCAGAATCAAATCAACGATCAGTGGGTCATTCGACTTTCAAAAGCGTGTGGCATGAACCTGCAACCCTTCTGGGCGACTTGGAATTTACCGATGAGCAACGATGTGGAGCGGGCCTTGAAGGGGCTTCCTGTCTGGGAAGATCACCCGGTGAAACGGTGGGCAACGGCTCATTAGTTTTGGATTCCTCACCGAAAGCGGTTGAAAGCCCGTTCTTTTCTGCCATCCTCCAAAGGCCCTTTTTGAAAGCGGCGTCAGATTCGACCTGCCAGCATAGTCATGGGAAGCGACACGAACGGAAGAGAACGAAAGCCAGCGATACTCGCGCTGGAAGATGGAACTGTTTTTGAAGGAACCGCCTTTGGTGCGGCAACGACACAGACGGGTGAAGCCTGCTTTAACACGTCGATGACGGGCTATCAGGAAATCCTCACTGATCCCTCCTACCGGGGCCAGATCGTGACTATGACCTGTCCGCTGATCGGAAATTACGGAACCAACGACACCGACCCTGAAAGCTCCGCTGTCCACGTCCGCGGATTTGTGGTCGAAGAGCTCTGCGACATTCCCAGCAACTGGAGAAGCGACCTTTCCCTGCATGATTACCTCGCCAGCTCCCATGTTCCGGGAATCGAAGGGATCGATACACGCGCTCTGACAAAGCGTCTTCGCGAAGCAGGTGCCATGCGTGCCACAATCTGCACCGATGGCAGTCTCGACGCGGAAGGAGCCGTCGCCGCAGCCAGGGGTGCCTCCCCGATGGAAGGGTCCGATTTTGTCAAGGAAGTCACGACGCCGGACGGATACCAGTGGGATCCCGAAAGCAAACTGAGCCGACAGTGGACCATCGTAAACGCCTCTGTAGATGAACCTCTCGAAGAAGAGGACGGCGAAATGTATCGCCCCCTCGCCGATCCAAAATATCGCATTGTCGCCTACGATTTCGGGATCAAGAGAAACATCCTGCGCAGCCTTCGCCAACACGGCTTCGACGTCGAGGTGGTGAATTCACGTACGCCCGCCTCGGAAGTGCTCGACCGCAACCCTGACGGAGTCTTTCTTTCCAACGGCCCCGGTGATCCGGCGGCACTCGACTACATCCACTCGGAAGTGAAACAGATCGTGGACAAAAAACCGGTATTTGGAATCTGCCTCGGACACCAGGTTTTGGCACACGCCTTCGGCGGGAACACGTTCAAACTCAAATTCGGTCACCGCGGGGGCAATCACCCTGTCAAAGACCTGCGATCCGGAAAGATTGCCATCACTTCACAGAATCATGGCTTTGCTGCCGACGGTGACTCCCTGCCGTCTCACATTGAGGTGACTCACATCAATCTCAACGATGACACGGTCGAAGGCATGCGGCATCGGGACTACCCGGTGTTCTCCGTGCAGTATCACCCCGAGGCAGCCCCCGGCCCGAGTGACGCTTCTTATTTCTTCGAAGAATTTGCTAATCTCATTGATCAAACACGATAATTCGTAGTAAAACCGAAACCGATATGGCTACTATCTCCATTTACGTCCCGGATCAGGAACCCGTTGCTTACGACCTCGACGGTTACGAGCAGCTCACCGTTGGTAAAGATCCGGAGTCTGATATTGTTCTTGATCACCACTCTGTCTCCGGAGCGCACGCGCTCATTCAAAACATTGACGGATCGCTATTTGTATCCGACGCCGGTTCAACAAACGGAACCTTCGTCAACGGAAACCAGATCACCGAAGCGGTGGTCCTTGGCAACGGATCACAGGTATCCTTCGGCAATGTGGAATCGGTAATCTCCGATGGCGAACAGGCCGGGGAAGAGGAAGGCGAAGAGGCTGAATCCGGCGGTTTTGGCGCAAGCAGCGGCGGAAGCGGATACGGCGCACACGCTGCGGAACTTTCCGACGTTTCGAACAAGCCCGAAGGATTCTCCAATCTCTCCCCGATCGAAAAAGTCGTGAAAAAGGATGCTATGGCTATGGTTGCCATGCTGCTCGGCGTGCTCGCCATCATCGCGGCCATCGCAGTGATCGGTATTTCGACAACAATGTCGGCCGGGTGACCGAAACCCAATTGAAGCTCAACCACACAGGCCCTGCCGGAACGCTCTCCCGGGCCGAAAATTCTCCAACGGAGTTATCATTCGGGATCAAGACTCTGATCCCGACACTTCACCATTGACCTGCTATGTCTAATTCAATCGTGATCGGAGCCCAGTGGGGCGACGAAGGAAAAGGAAAGATCGTCGATCTTCTCACGGAAAAAACAGATGTCGTCGTTCGCGCTCAGGGCGGGAACAATGCCGGACACACCGTGATCAGCGGCGGCAAGGAATACATTCTTCATCTGATCCCTTCCGGCATTCTGTGGCCCGAGAAAAAGTGCGTCATCGGAAACGGCGTCGTAATGGACCCGGTATCCCTTCTCGGGGAAATTGACGGACTTGCAGAAAAAGGAATCCAGGTTTCACCGGAGAACCTCATGATCTCAAATCGCGCTCATCTCGTGATGCCTTTCCATCGCGAAATGGACGCGTACAAGGAAGCCTGCAAAGGGGACGGGAAAATTGGCACCACGAAGCGCGGTATCGGTCCGACCTACGGAGATAAAATTGACAGAATCGGCTTTCGTCTCCACGACCTCGTTGGCGATCCGGTTCTCTTTGCGGAACGCCTTCATCAGCGGGTTTCCGATTGCAACGCTCTGTTTGAATCCGTCGGTATGGAGAAGCTCGACGCGGAAGCGATTGGCAAAGAGCTTCTCGCCGCCGCCGAGCGCCTCGCTCCCTATTCTGCCGATACGGTTGAATACCTGCACCAGGCAATGAAGGAAGGAAAATCCCTCCTTTTCGAGGGTGCCCAGGGCACCTACCTCGACATCGATCAGGGAACCTATCCGTATGTTACTTCTTCCAACACGACCTCCGCAGGAGCCTGCACCGGTTCCGGAGTTCCCCCGCAGAAAATTGATCGCGTGGTGGGCGTGACAAAGGCCTACACAACCCGTGTGGGGGAAGGGCCTTTCCCGACGCAGAACGACACGCTTGCCGATCAGTTCCACAAGATGGGCCGCGAATTCGGAGCAACGACCGGGCGGAAACGCCGCTGCGGTTGGCTCGACCTCGTGCTGGTCCGCTATGCCGCGATGGTCAACGGCTTCGACGACCTTGCTATCACGATCCTCGACGGACTTGATGACTGTGAGGAAATCCCGGTCTGCACACACTACGAACTCGACGGGGAGAAGCTCCGCCTTCCCCCTGCAGCGGCGAGTGATTTCAACCGCGTCACTCCCGTTTACGAAACGCTCCCGGGATGGAACTGCGATACTACTCAAATCGAGAACTACGACGACCTGCCCGAGAACGCCCGCAACTACCTCGCCCGCATTGAGGAAGAAACCGGAACCCGCGTTAGCATGGTGGGAGTCGGACCCGATCGAGACCAGACCATCATTCGGTGATTGCCGTAGAAAACATGTTTCATGGCAGCGTTTGATCCGGAAAAAGAGATCCCGCGCCATATCGCCATCATCATGGATGGCAACGGTCGCTGGGCGAAAGACCGGGGAAAACCCCGCCGGGAAGGACATCGCGTAGGCGCGGCCTCCGTCGAAGCAGCTCTGGAAACCTGCGGCGAAATCGGAGTCGAATATTTGACACTTTACGCTTTCAGCTCCGAAAACTGGAAGCGTCCCGAATCCGAGATCAACGCCCTAATGGGCCTGATGACCCATTTCCTGAAGGAGAAAACCCCCAGGTTAATGGCGAACAACATTCGCCTCCGGGTCATAGGGCAGATGGAAAGGCTGCCTGAATCCAACCGGAAAGCCCTCGAGAAAACGATCGCAAAAACTACCGACAACGACGGGCTCACCCTCGTGGTCGCATTGAGCTACGGCTCACGTGAAGAAATCGTTGAAGCCACTCGGGAGCTGATGGAAAAAGCGGTGCGCGGCGAAATCGAACCTGCAGATCTGGACAACGAAATTTTCTCCGGACACCTCAATACGGCGGGCATCCCTGATCCCGATCTCCTGATCCGAACAAGTGGAGAATTTCGCATTTCGAACTTCCTTCTGTGGCAAATCAGCTACGCAGAAATCGTCATTACGAGAACCTTCTGGCCCGACTTCCGCAGACAGCACCTTCTCGACGCAATTGGTGAATACCAGTCTCGGCAGCGCCGCTTCGGGGGGATCTGATCTCTCACTGGCATCTCCTTGCTCACGCATTACTCTGTTTTGTGATCGAATCCGGACAAATCGACAATGATTTTTTCGACTCCCTCATCCGGGAGTTTCCCCGGGAAATCCCCTATCTCGTCGCCGTTTCAGGCGGACGCGATTCCGTGGCCCTGTTGCACATCCTGCTGAG
>JAKSBG010000156.1 GCA_022361255.1 Verrucomicrobiales bacterium | reverse complement strand
TTTGCGTTTAGTGGTGAAGGAAATGGAGGGCGGAAGAATGCCCGATGTGAAGGCGGTGGTGTTGGAGCGGGTGGAGTAAAACGTCCTATTCCACCCTGTAGCGGTGGATTCTACCCGCCGTTTTTGCGGGCGTGTTAGGGAGGTTGCAGTCCGGTCTATCGCCCCGACTGGACTTGGGAATTGCCGCTCAAAAACCGGTGGCTTACTCGCCGGGAGCTCGTTTCACCACCGGCTACCTTATTTCGGGCTTCCAGCGGGAAGGTTAGAAGAGTTTTTTCGAGGGCGGGCACCAGCCAACCACGAAATCCATCGCATCTGCCATCGCATCCCATGCTTCTTCGTTCTTCAGGGCTCTGCATTCATCCATTTCGGATTGAAGAAGATCTTCCACAAATTGCTGGTTTTTTCCCGAATCGCGAAGGCGAATCACGAATTCCTGTATGGCTACGGAAGGGTTTTCGGATTGAAGTTTTTCCCGCAAAGTCTCTCTGCAATCGCGAACGGTCATGATTGGGAAATTTGCAATCACCCCAGCAGCTTCGCCCGTTCAATCGCGCGCATCATGCCTTTCGCCTTGTTGACGGTCTCGTTGTATTCGTTTTCCGGAACAGAGTCGGCAACGACGCCGGCACCGGCCTGGACGTAGGCTTTCCCGTCCTTCAGCACAACGGTTCGCAGGGCAATGCAACTGTCGTGGTTTCCGTCGAATCCAAAATATCCGACCGCACCTGAGTAGGCGCCACGCTTGGATTTCTCCATCTCATCGATGATCTGCATCGCCCGGACCTTCGGGCTGCCGCTGACCGTTCCGGCCGGGAAGGTTGCCCGCATCACATCATAGGCGCTCTGGTCATCGCGAAGTTGACCGTTCACATTCGACACGATGTGCATGACGTGGCTGTAGCGTTCCACGATCATGAACTCGCTGACTTCCACGGACTCGAACTTCGCGACGCGTCCCACATCGTTCCGGGCGAGATCGATCAGCATGACGTGCTCGGCCCGTTCCTTTGGGTCGGCGAGAAGTTCTTCGGCGAGCGCGTCGTCTTCCTCCTGCGGTTTTCCGCGCCAGCGGGTACCGGCGATGGGGCGAATCTTGATGCGCCCATCGATGGCCTGGACATGCACCTCGGGCGAGCTGCCGACGAGAGAAAACTCATCGCCGAACTGCAGGCAGAACATGTAAGGAGAGGGGTTCACGTGGCGCAGTGACCGATAGAGATCAATGGGGCGACCGGTGTAGTCACTTTCAAAGCGCTGCGAGGGAACGACCTGGAAAATGTCCCCGGCGAGGATGTATTCCTTCGCCTTGTCGACCATTCCCTCGTATTCCTCTTTCGTTGTATTGCTGGTGACAGCATCCGTTTCCGGCGGGTCATCCATGAGGGAAAACGGAGCGACTCCGCTCGATTTCGAAAGGGTTTCAATGATCGCTTCGATGTGCTCTCCGGCAGACGCGTAGGCACTTTCGAGATCCGGAAAGTCTTCTGTATGAATGTTCGCGACAACCTGCAGCTTGCGAAAGCGGTGATCGAAAATCACCAGCGTATCAGCAATGACAAACGCCATGTCCGGGAGGCCCAGCCCGGAATCAGGTGGTCCGGGAACAGTCGGCTCGAAAAATCGAACCATGTCGTAGCCGAGAAAGCCGACGGCACCGCCGGAGAAAACGGGCAGTCCCTCGACCTCGACGGGGTGGAAGGCGGACATGATCTTTTCCACCTCGTGAAGAGGGTCGCCATCGGAATCCGAAAGCTCGCGGCGTTGGAATTCTTTCTCGCCGCGTTCTCTTGTCAGAATGGTTCGCCCCTCGGAGCGGATTTCCAGTCGCGACTGTGCCCCGAGAAAAGAATAGCGGCCCAGATGGTCGCTGTTCTCAGCGGA
>JAKSBG010000398.1 GCA_022361255.1 Verrucomicrobiales bacterium | reverse complement strand
CTGCATTCCGCCAAACGTTACAATTCGACCCTTAGCGCACCGGTAGCTTTCTTGGCATTTTTCTTACTCACGGTGAGCCGCTGAACAGGAAGCAAAAAACTAAGGATCCACTTGATTGGGACAGATTTATTCATTCTATCAGACGGCGAATAGTCCGAGTCTAGGACGTTTTTTCGAATCACCCCAGATGCTAGCGCATCTTGAGTAGGAAAGAGACTGTATCAATCGCCGTAGAATCATTGAGCGATGTCGCGAAGAGCGGAAGAATTTTCCTCTTTTTACGATAGCGATTTCTCCTCTTTCTTTTTATCTTCAACGCCTTTCGATTCGGTCGAAATTCCGCAAGCACTCTTTCAGCTCTCTCAGACGGAAGAACCTCGGCTGTAGTGAATACCCCTGTGATGAGAGCTGCAGTTTGATTGAGATTATTCGCCCTAAAAATCTGTCTCACATATCGATTATTCCGCAGGCAGCGCAAAGCAAACGAATCTGGGATACTTCCTGCATTTTCCACGTAGAATATCCCATTCTTCTTTCTGGCACGTCTCGAAGTAAGAGAGAAGTAGTGAGAATAAGGGTTGCGGCTAAATACTCCCTTTCCTGAACTGAGTATGGTATTGGGGCTGCTCCAAACGTCTGGTTGAAGAATGGGATTTGGCCGAAACGGTGCCCAGCGAGCTAATTGGGGACCTGGCGGATATATATCAGGGAGGTCGACAGCGATGGTCCAATAATATTCCTCGGAGTTCCCAATGCTGGCACGAATCTGTTCCCAGTCAGCTTCGCTGACCGTTTCATCAGTTCGCTGAAGAGGCGCACTGAAGGCTATTTGAATCGGTGGAGTTGGATCGTCTGTGAATACGACATGCACCGCAGGACATGAGCCGAAAAGGCTCCATCGAAACTCCCATGGAAATCCAGTCGATGAATTTGGCAAAGGTTCATGCAAGATTGCTCGACAGGGCACAGACGACAAAGCGTTTTTAAGGGTCCGAATCTCTAGCAATTTGTCATCCTCTACATTTGCCTCTCCATCACGGTTTAGGTCGGCAAAGACGTACACCGTGAGGTCGAAAACGCTCAGGCGAAAATCAGTATCAGTTGCTATTTGTTGGCGTAAGAATCCAACGCCCTGCGGCAAATTGCGCGATAAAGCTTGCTCGTCACCAGGATAAATTGCCCCATCTCTTTTGTCCTTGATGTCTACCTCCACTACAATCGGAATTGAATCTTCTGCATCGAAATGGTGGTCCACAAAAAATTGCTCCCCCGGGGTTATCCGATTTGGAAAAACCACGGTTCGAAAATAAGTAAGTTTTGGCAGAGGCGCATCCGCGATCCTCACTGAAAATGAGCTAAGCCACACCCCTTGGTCTGCTTCGATTCGAAGCTGGAATTCGATTACATCACCGGCACGACAATCACTATCGAAGATTGCGTCGAAATCAGCGAGAGTATCTGTCATTCCGCTGTTGATCGTCCCAAAGAATAAACTTGAGTCAGAAATTGTTACGCAAGGGTCCTCACACAATAGTTTCGCTTCGACTCCTGTTAGCCTGTAATCGCCGTCGTTCTCAAGGGTGAGCGGAATTTCAATGGCTTCTCCGGGGCCGACTTCTCCATCGCCATTTCCCCCTCTGGTGTCGTCGATCTCGTGGCTTCGGTATTGTATCGAATACTCACCGCCCCCGCCTCCTCCAGTGCCACCTCCGGGGTCCCCCAGCACTGTAATTTGAGAGGCGAATCGTGAACCCGCAACTTGAACGTCTACCGCACGGTCAATTCTACCGTTGCCATTTTGGTCTCTCCAAGCCTCTAGAGTAAGATTATAAAGTCCGGGACGGGCAAAATCAGGTATCTCCAATCGGCGACTTCGAACACTCGACGCCTGGGAAGGAATCTCAACACGCACAACATTTGCGCTATCCCAAGAGATCGTTGAATTGGAAGGATCAATTCCAGCACCAAGTAAAATCGAGCCGCCTTGTTCAGCTTCAAAATAGTAGGAAACCTGAATGGACTCACCTGGATTGGCGCGGACCGGATCTATAAAGGCCGCAACAATGGCCATCTCGTCCCATCCGATAAAATCAACTACAGACCACCTGTCCACTCCGTCATTGTCCCAATCGATCTCCCAAAAATACCGAACGACCCCATCAGACGGAGTTCGAGCCTGTATTGGACCTCTTATTATAGCTCCAGTCGAACCGTCGAGTTTAGTCACGCTGCTACCCGAATTCAAGTTTTCGTATGCCCTAACGCCTGAGCCACTCCCCTGTACTCTTACTCTCGATCCAGAGGAAAAAGTGTGGAATGCTCTTTCCTTGAAAAATTCGACAGGGTCAATCCAATCATCTAGGAAATAGGATTTTGTATACCCTCTATATCTCCATTTGCCATCTCCGTCGCTCTCGGTGCTGTAGCCCCCCTTTCGCAGCCCTATATGAAGGTGCCTCCCCGTTCCGTCTTGGTCTGTCTCGTTAGTGAGGAATCCAATCAAATCCCCTCTGTGCACTCTGACTTCATTGTCAATGAGTCCCCTTGAAGATAAGTGACCGTATACGCTACAAACTTTCCCGATGCCGGAAAATTCGTGTTCAATGACCACAACATGTCCATACCCAGTATCGGGATTTTCAGGCGTATCCCGAGAGACAAAGGCGCTGAATTTTACAATGCCATCAGCGATTGCAAAAACGGGCACATGTAATCGTGAATCAAATTCCTCAGTTCTTGGTATATCTACCGCCGAGTGATATCGAGTTCCTCCAGCGTGTTGACCAAATAGATTCGAAAACTCTTTGCCTCCTTCAATTGGGAAAACGACAATCTCCTGTGAGGTTGCGAAATGAGCACCGTGAACGGTCAAAAAGACCAAAAACCAGAAAACTCGATT
>JAKSBG010000253.1 GCA_022361255.1 Verrucomicrobiales bacterium | reverse complement strand
GCGATACGAAACGCGAAAATCTACGATAAGGATTTCGACCTTCGTCTCCAGATTTTTGCCCCTGAGATCCGCGCCCGGTTCAAGTAGGTCTTCAGCTCATCAATTCGCCGATTGCATCCAGTAACTCCAGCCTTCCGTCTCCGTCTTTGGCTGATGTGGTAAAGACGCGGGGGGCGCCGTCGATATACTGTGAGAGCACTTCAAGGAACTGTTCCTGATTGGCAGCCAGTTTCCCTTTTTTTACCTTGTCAGACTTGGTGAAAACGAGAGAGAAGGGGACTTCTTTCTCCACCAGCCAGGTCACAAAATCGACATCGATTCGCTGTGGCTCGTGACGGGAATCGATTAGAACAAAAACGTGTGTGAGCCCTTCCCGAAACTCGAGATAGTCTGCCACAAAGTCGTTGAAAAGATGACGCTTCGCCTTTGGAGCCTTTGCGTATCCGTATCCGGGAAGGTCGACGAGCAACCACGATTCATTAACGACGAAATAGTTGATCGTCTGGGTTCGCCCCGGTTTTTGGGAGACGCGGGCGAGTGAACGCTGGTTGCAGAGTTTGTTGAGGAGAGACGATTTACCGACGTTGGAACGTCCGATGAACGCGAATTCCGGGACGTCAGGGACCGGGCAGTCTTCAACGCTGGTGTAGCTGGTTACGAAGCGGGCGTTTTTGATCTTCATCAGTCTTCGTCAAAATGGGAAAAGGATTTTCCGACGCGGGGATCGAGTTCGTTTTCGTAGTCGACCCGGTCGGCGAGGTTGCGGGCTTTGATGCGGTGGTCGCGCTTGTTGCGCCGCTCCACTGTCATTTTTCTTTTTTTGAGTCGGCGTTTCAGTTCTTCGATTTCATCCTCCAGTTTCAGATAACCCTCGTATCGCCGGGCGGAAAGTTCCCCGGATTCCACCGCATGCCGGATCGCACATCCTTTGTCGCGGCCGTGCTTGCAGTCGTGAAACTGACATTGGGCAGCCAGTTCTTCGATGTCAGCGAATTTTTCGCGCAGAGTTGTTTCGTCCGTCCACATCTGGACCTCGCGAATTCCGGGATTATCGATGAGGATTCCACCCTCGGGCAGAACGATCAGTTCCCGGGCGGTCGTAGTGTGGCGACCTTTCCCGGTGACCTCGTTGACCTCACCTTCCTCCTGCCATTCGTCGCCTAACAGAGCATTAATCAGGGATGATTTTCCGACTCCGCTGGATCCAACGAGAGTGATCGATACTCCGGGAGAAAGGTAGGAGCGGATTACGGCAACGTTCTTTCCCTTCACTGCGCTGGTGACGTGGACATCGGCATCAGGCGCAATTTCGCGAATCGCCGCCGCCGCAGATTCGTTCTCTTCGGCGGTGTGCAAATCCGATTTGTTGACCAACACAACCGCTTTTGCGCGGCTGCGGCCGACAAGGGTGAAATAGCGTTCCATGCGCCGAAGGTTGAAGTCGGTTCCGGCGTCGGTGACAATGCAGACGAGGTCGACATTGGCCGCAATCACCTGCTCCTCGGAACTTTTCCCGGGCGCTTTTCTGGAAAAGCAGGTCTGGCGGGGGAGGCGGGCACGGATGACCGTGTCGAGATCCCCGGTTCCGATTTCCAGGGCGACCCAGTCGCCGACGGCAGGCAGCTCCGCATCGCACTCTGCATCGTGGTAGACTTTGCCGCCCATTATGACTTCGTATTCTTCCCCGCCGTCAGTGAGAGCACCATAGGTGATTTTGTTATCACGAATCAGCCGTGCCGGTTTCCACCCCTTCTTTGCAAAAGGGGCGAAAGCCTTCTCGTGTTCATCGTTCCAACCCAGCCCGGAGAGAGTCATTGCATTCAGTTTACCGAACAGAAGGAAAGCTTCACTCGAAATTTTCCCGAAATGAGTGAGCTTGGGAATTTCACGAATCTATGAAGCTGTGGGCAAAAGTTCTTCTTTGTGTGGTGCTTATGAATCTCCTTGGCGGTGCCGGAGCTTTCATCACAAGTTCAAAAATCCCGACATGGTATGCCTCGCTCGAAAAACCTCCGGGAGTTCCTCCGAATTGGGTATTCGGCCCGGTCTGGACCATGATCTACACCTTGATCGGTATTTCAATTGCACGATTCTGGCATTTTGTTGAGCGGGGGGAGCCAAAGAGGAAAGGTTGGTTCTGGTTGGCTTGTCAGTTGGGATTGAATCTGTTTTGGACGCCTGTTTTTTTCGGCGCAAACTGGCTTGGGGTTTCTCTGGTCATCATCGTTGCTTTGATCGCGGCGATTGCAGGGACGATTCGGGTGTTCCATCCGCAGGACAGAGTCGCTGCCTTACTGTTGCTGCCGCACCTCCTCTGGGTTTGCTATGCCACCTACCTCAATGGCGGCTTCTGGTGGCTGAACCGGTGAGGCAACCCTGTTGCGCAGAGAAGTCAACCCTGTCGGGTCATTGATCCAACAGGGTTGAATGAGAAAGAAAACTCGTATCCGACAGCAGCGCAGACGGAGTTACGCGAGATCCAGGGCCCCGTCGCGGCAGAACATCTCGGTTCCGAAGCTCTCAATCCCGTGCCCCATGGAGTGGGCAAGGGAAAGCCAGAGGCGGTTGTGAGGCGTTTCTTTCGGGAAATGAAGCACGCGACCGTTTTTGAATCCGGTGGATTTTTCTCCTCCGATGAGAACGAAAGGAATGTTCTCCAGTGTGTGTGAGTTTCCTTTGCCGAGCTCGTTCAACCAGATCACGGTTGTGTTGTCGAGCATGGTGCCGTCGGCGCCCGGCTCGGGAGTTTCCGCGAGACGTTTCACGAGGTAGGCGAGTTCGCCGCAGAACCACTCGTTGATTTTGGTCAGTTTTTCGACTGCCTCGGCGTTGTTGTCGGGTTCGTGAGAGAGGCCGTGGTGGCCCTCTTCGATGCCGAGCCAGTTCATCCGCGCCTGACCGACAGAGCGCATGTACTGCAGGGTCGCGACGCGGGACATGTCGTTGGCGAGTGAGTTGACGAGCAGGTCGATCTGAATCCGGGATATTCTCGGAGTGTTTTCGTTTACGAGTTCCACGTTGGGGTCAACCTCGGGCATGGGGTGGGCGAGCTCGCCATCATCCTGCCGGTCGAGTTCCTGTCCCAGCTCCTGAACGAGTTGAAGGTGTTTTTCGAGAAGAGCCCGGTCTTCGCTGCCGAGTCGTGAGGAAATGTTTTTCAGTTCGCTGCTGACTCCGTCGACGATTCCGACGAGGCTTTTCTTGTCCTCGAGTTTGCCGTAGAGCTTCTCCATCATCGTCTTGGGATTGTCGATGGGGGCGACGGGCTGATTCGGTCCGGCGTAGCACATACGCGTCCACGGATCGGCGCGATCGGGAACGGCAACGCCGAATTCCAGTGAACCGAAACGGGTTTGGGTGGCTTTGTTAGACTGGAAGAAGTTCTTCAACTCCTGGTCGATGGAGATCCCGCTGGCCCAACCGGCCGGCGTGTCTGAGCCGCCCTGGATGTTCCCGGGGAAAAGTTCCGTCCCTGTCAGAAGGCAGGACATGCCGCGCATGTGACGATCACCGTCTCCCCCGATCCGGTTGGAGAGCCCTTTCATTACTGTTACGCGATCTTTCCAAGGATCGAGGGGCTTGAGAATGCGCTTGAATTGCATCTGTCCGTCCTTTTCCTCCGGCCAGAACTCCTGCGGAATGGTGCCGTTGGGGGAGAAAAATACGATGAGACGCTTTTTCTGCGCACTCGCATCCGCAGCTGAACTGATACCCGGCAGCCCGGTGAGGAACGGTGCCGCACCGGCGGAGGCTCCAAGAGATCTCAAAAACTGTCTTCTGTCGATTGGGCTTTTCATATCAGGATTCGGGTACGAGAGGTTGGGTGGAAGTGAGAGCAATTTTCACCATGAGTGCACGGATGTCGAAGCCCATGTGCCGGAAATGTTCCTCCAGCTGCTCAGGGGTGTCGACTCCATAAGCAAGAATGGGCTGTTTGACGAGGTGGTGGAACAGCTGCCTGACGAACGCGCTGTGCGCCTCCGGAGAGTTGGCGGCGTATTCCGCAACATCGCGCGGACCTTTGATTTCAATTTTGTCTCCGCCGTCGGTCTCGAGAATGCCGTCATCGTTGATCGGGTTCTTGCCCTCTTTGGCTCGCCAGCGTCCGATCGCATCATAGTGTTCGAGGCTGAAACCGAGCGGGTTGATCATGGAGTGGCAGGCCATACAGGCTTTGGCCCGGGTCAATTCCGTGACTTTCTCCCGCATTGTCAGGTTGGGCGGAAATTCGTTGTCTTTGAACTCGATTGCCTCGGGGGGCGGTTTGAGGGTGAGTCCGACAATGTTCCGCGTCAGAAAAACGCCGCGGTGAATCGGGGAGGTGTTGTTGTGGTAGGCGAAAGCCGTCAGCAGATAGGGGTGGGTGATGACTCCGGTTCGCCCCTGATTCGGAAAAGTTACCTTCTGGAACCCACCTTTCAGGTCGGGCTTTCCGTAGATCTTTCCGAGCCGCTCGTTGAGAAAAAGTGTATCGGAGAGCAGAAGCTTTTTGTAGTCGGCCGGCCCTTCGTTCCACACCATGTCGTCCACGAAAAGGAGAAGGGACTTCCTCAGGTCCGCGAGCATGGCATCGGAGTATTCCGGGTAGAGTTTGCTGTCTTTGGCGATGTCCTGCGCTTTGGACAGTTCAAGCCAGTGCTCGAAGAACCCGGCCATTTTGTGTCGGGCGCGACCGTCCCAGAGCATGTGCCACGCCTGCTTCTCCAGTTCGCCGGGGTTGTTCAGTTTTCCGTTTTGAGCAAATTCCCGCAGCCGCTTGTTGGGAACGGAGTCCCAGATCGTGAGTGCGAGGCTGGATGCTTTCGCCCAGGGGCCGGTCGGTGAGTCAAAGGAGGTTCCGGGATAGAGAAAGTAGGGGGATGTCAGGGTGCGCAGGACGACTTGACGAACGGCATCTTCCGGCGATTCGGCGGCGTCAAAGCGGGCATCGACGAAGTGTTTTCTCTCTTCCGGTTTGAGAGGGCGGCGGAAACCGCGAGCGGCAAATTCGGCGGCGAAGTCCCTCAGCTTCTTCTCCCGGTCCCCCGAGTCCGGCTTCGATTTCGTGAGGTCGTCGAGATAGTGCTGCACATAGTCCGCAGCTTCAAAAGCGATTGTGTTCACCGCATCGAGCCAGACCCGGGAAACGCTGGAACCGCGTTCGTAACCATAGGAGCGGTCGTCGGCAGGAAGTCCTTTCGACGCAACAAATTCGGGATTGTTCCAGTCCGGATCGAGAACCCGTGAAGGAACAACCTCTCTGACTCCGTGGGGTTCTTTCCAGAGCAGCTCGATGAGGGCTTTTTCCTCCTGATATTTGAAAAACTCCAGCCTGACAAAGTAACGTCTGCCTCCGAGAAGCCTGACCGATCCACTTTTCTCGCGGATTTCATTGTCCGGCGCGACCCACGCGTCGATTGTCGGGGTCATGTTCGGGTTTGGTTCGTTTACGTAGAGCTTGGCTCCGTTTCGCGTGCGAAGAGTGAATTCGTAGACTCCGGTTTCTTTTACAAAAATGGATCCGGTCCACTCGATTCGGAACTGGGTGAGCTGGGTTTCCATTCCCTCGGGAAGAGCCGGTAGACCGCTGCCGTAGTCAAAGCGAATCACCGGGTCGGCGCGCTCGAATTTCTCCTTTTTGAAATCATTGTTGCCCGCTTTTTTCCGGTCGTCGAGGGTGTAGCGCCCTTTCAAGCCCCGCTTTTCCATCATCGGGGGATAGCCGGTGTTCCGGAAGGATCCGATCAGATCGGTGACGGAGTTTTCAAACTGGGGTCCGGTAAGCCGACTCAAATCGGGGTAGATCGGATTCTTTCGCAGCTGCGCTTTTTCGGAATAAAACGCGTGAT
>JAKSBG010000397.1 GCA_022361255.1 Verrucomicrobiales bacterium | reverse complement strand
TGGTAACCGCCATCTTCAAACGGCGCTCTTTCGTTTCGTCCCGCAGCGCCCGGATTTTCCTCATGAATGAGGTCATGATTTCCGCTCTCATCGCGGCGACACGCGGGTCATCTTCGGGAATGCTACGGGGATCCACTCCGAATTTCTTTTCAAATTTGTCGCAGAAGGGTTTCTCCCAAAGCATGAGGGGCAACCCGCGGTGAAAGAGAAATCCGAGACCGTCGGGATCCCGCTCGAGAACCTCGCGGTAGACTTTGATGAGGTGGTTTTGAACTTCTTCCGAGGCATAGCTCATATGCATCGTCGGAGTGCCGTCGTAGTCGACACACCGCAACTCAGGGTGCGCTTCGTAGAACTCACTCATGAAAAACTCCTCCCACGGAGGCGCGCCTTTCCATCCGGCGGCGCGGAGACAGACCAGGATTTCCGCATCCTGCGCATGCGCCTCCTCCACCGCAACTTTCAAAGGATCGATGCCACGCTCATGCAGGTGGCGCACTGATTCGACATATTCCCGGTCAACCGATCGGGGAAAGGTATCGAGATGGCCGCCCATGAGATTGCCGACCTTGCCCGGGTGGTGGACGAGATCGGCGCCTCCTACCTGAAACCACCAGGTTTTGAAATCGCTGTATCGATACCGCGAGAAAGTCGTTGCGAGGTCCGCCCGGGTTTTCGGGCGGAAAGGATGGATCCAGCTGAATCCGTCCATCGTCGCCACCGATGTCCTCGTTTTCTGCTGCTTGCGGTCAGATTGGATCGCCGCGACTTCCTGGTCCTCCAGTGGAATCGCTTTCACATAATGGAGGCGGGCCGGCATTTGATAGACGGTTGAAATCTGCAAATCGTTGGTGCTCAGATCTGCGACACCGACGAAGATTTCCTCCAGCACGTCACGGCGACGGTCACCTAGAGCAAGACGGTTGCTGAAGCGCTGAAAAGCGGGCTCCCCGGTGAATTTCGCCTCGATCTGATTCGGTGCTGTCCGCGTCAGGTCCGTGATAGTGCTGATCCCGATGTAGACAGCATGCCAGCCCTTGCGGTCCAGTCGCAAAGTGAGATCGGGGGCCGACGATTCGCGGCCGACCGAGACGCATTTCCCTGTGAAGTCTGCGGTTTCGTATTCGAACACCTTCCATTTGTCGTGATGGCGTCGATCCGACAAAGCTTCCTTAGGTTCAAAAAGCGTCATGTCGGTGAAGATTTTTGCGTTGCTGTTTTGCTTCCATTGTTCCGCGTGAGAGACCGGAAGCGTTTCTTCGAGCGGTCGTTTCATCGGGGCATCCCCGACGGTGAAGCCTTCGAAAGCGATGTCCGGCTCACTTGTTCTGCTGACGCCTCCGATCACGAAATACCCGGGTCCGGATTGCTCCACGACCAGCTTGTGAATCTGAGCGGACTGCTTGCCTCCGGCAGTTGCCGTCACGTCGATTTCAGCCATCGCCCCGGACGCGCCGGGTCCGGTCCTTGCCGTTCCCGATCCCAGCTTTTTCCCGGCTTTGTCATACACATGATAGCGCACCCGGCCTCCGGCCACGGCTGTTCCGGTAAGGCGGAATGCGAGACGGGAAACCGAGGCGGCACGGGTCGTGTCAGCCGGATCCACAAAACGCAAAAGCAGCGGGTTTCCCCGCAAATCCGCACAGTCGACGAGGGAGCTGGGATCGTAGAAGCTGACCTTTCCCGAAGAACTTTCCACCAGCAGCCCCACCGGATCGGGAAGCGGGGAAAGCGAAGAGAAATCCCGGGAAGGCTGCACAAACCCCGCGAAAGGAGTAGGAAACGCTGCGACGACTCCCCCGGCCGGATCGCTTGCTCCGGGTGGAGGATTGGATACGTAGTCTTCGGAGCGCACCATCATCGTGGCCTCTCCCGGTTCGGCGAGAAGCGACTTTTCGGGATTCATCGCCACCTCTACCTTTGCGAGAGAATCCAGAAACTTCCTGACCTGTGGCAGCAAAGCTTCCGCCACGATCCGTTGCCCGGCCTCATTCGGGTGAACGCCGTCGAGAAGCAAATCATCGACACGCCGCTCCGGCGATTCCCCATACGTTTCAAAGAGCCGATACACGTCTACGAGAGGCAGTTCCTTTTCCGCCGCGAGCTCACGAACGACCCGGGCGTAGGATTCGAGAAACCGGTTGAAACCGTCTTCATCATCCGGGTCGTAGGGCGGCTTCCCATACATTTCCCGCATCTTAGGCGTCCAGCGGAGAAGGTTCGGTGTCATCAGGATCACACCGGCACCGTCTGCCTTCAGCGTATCGACGAAGTGTCGCAGGTTCTTCTGATATTCCGCCAGCGAAACGCGATTCGTCTGCTGCGGCGGATCCTTCCAGACGTCGACAGCGGCATCGTTGATCCCGAACTGAATCACCACGAGATCCGGATCGTGAGCCCTGACATCCTTCGCGAATCGCGCTCTGGCATGTTTCGTATTGTGGCCCCCGACACCGGCATTGATGATTGTGACGCCGCTCAGTTCCTCTTCGAGAATCCGCGAATAGATCCGCAAATCCCCGCGCGTTGCTGTTGTCGAGTCGCCAAAGGTGACAACCGTCGTTTTGTCCGCCGCCGCCCCGGGAGTCAGGGAAATCAACCACAGGAAAACCGGCAGAAGAGCGGGGGAAACGTGAGGAAAGCGAAGCGCGTTGAGGCGGGCGATCATAGACCTCCTCTTTCTATTCGGATTCAGATAGGGGAACAATCGGGAACTCGCCTCATATGAGGGATGCGGAGCAGCTTGCGGTGGAAGCAACTTCCGTGAAGCGCCCCACACAACAGGGTGGAGTCGGACATGCAACAGGGTTCGGTCAGGGAATGAACCCTGTTCCGGCGGAGCGGGAACGAAAATGAATTCCGGTTGGGAAGGATTTTCGCAGGAAGCGGAGTCACGGGGGACCGTGACCCTCCGGGTGGGCGCGCAGGTCCAGACCTGTCGGTGGAGACCGCGAGCGGGGGACTATTGATCCGGGCGCTTTGTTCCCTCGAGGAGGGATTCGGCACAGCTATCGCCGTGCAGGACGGAGATGTCGCCTGTCGTTTCGAGAACAACAGCTCGTACATCGGAAAAATCCAAAACGTTCGCCTCCCGCAGCTTCGCGATGAGATCACTCTTCGTGACCCGGGTGTCTTGGAGCGCTTTCTCGATGAAATCACCGTCGCGCATCAGGATGACCGGCTCGTTCTGAATGAGGTCCTCGAACGTGCCGGAGCTGGTGCGAAGTCGTGCCACGAAGCATTGGACAAGAAACAGCGTCGCCAGCGCCGTGGAGGTTTGACCAAAGGCGCCCCAGCTCGTCGACTGCGCAGCACCGGCGAGAAGGGAACCCACTGCAACCGTCATCACAAAATCAAAACTCGTCATCTTCGAAAACGACCTGAGTCCATTGATGCGGGTGAGAATGACCACCCACACGAGACCGGTAGAAGTCAAAATGAGGCCTCTGAGAAACAGGTCTATGGTTTGATTTTCGGAAAACATATCGGCAGACAGTATCAGATCAGCCCCCAGTCAACGCACGAAAAATGCCAGTTTGTTTCGGGAAAGAATTTCCGGTCAAACCGCTCGCGATCCGATTCCCTCGAGGCAGAGAAAACTGCCCGCCTCACAATACCGGAGGGTCAGCGTCCCCGCTGACTCCGCGCCCGTCGCCCGTGCGGCGTGTTTTCAGCGACTCCTCATTCGGGTTTCGGTGCGCTGCTATCCTTTTCTCCGGTTCTCTTGTAGATGCTCCAGATGATGCCTCCGGAAATGTATCCGATACCAGACCAGAGCAACCAATCGGACCGTCCGGTCAGGAACAGGTAGCTACTCAAAAGAGCGCCGAGCAAAAAGGAAAACGTAATCCAGAGAGGGATGAGAAGCTTCCAGGGTTCAATATCATGTCCGCGAAGTCGCATTCCCAGGTGAATTCCGAAGTCCGTGAATAGTCCCGTCAGATGGGTTGTTCGAAGAACTACGCCCCGGTAGCGGTTTGCCAGCGCGTTTTGGCCCCCGCAAACCGCGCTCACGATGCCGATCGACAGCAGGGGAAAGCCGGAATGAAGAAAATGGGCGATGATCAGAAAAAATCCCAGTGTGCTCAATGCCCTGCCATACGGCCGGCTGAGTTCAATCGTCGGGTGATGCAGCAGAAACCCGGAAATTGTCGCTCCGGTCATGAACCCCAGTGAGGCGATGCTTACCTTGGCGAGAAATTCACCCTCAGCGCTGTTGACCTGCAACAATCCGGAGCCGATCCGCGCAATATCGCCCGTGAGATGGCTTACGGAAGTCCCCGTCGAGAGCAAAAACCCCGTGTTCAAAAATGATGCGCCAAAAGCCAGCGCGCATCCCCCGAGAACGATATTATTTGGTGTGATGATGCGCATTCAAATCTCCGCGTAAGGTGTTGGAAATCCCGGCTGACCGTTGGCGGCCGTCGTTCGCATGGGCTCGCTGTTCACAGTGTGTCCCGGGGCGAATGACTTTGATGAAACATTCGTCTTCAATTACCGGGTTAACAAGTCGGTGCTGCAAAGCTTGCTGAAATCGAATCCTTCGGTGATGCGAGGCAGCTCGCCGCCCGGGCCGATGTGGCTCCCGGATACTATGTCAGCGGCAAGTCCGGAATAACCAACTCACCTCGACAAAAAAAGCCGCATCCCCCCCGCATGATCCCGGAAAATACGGGCAAACTCATGCAATTTACCTTTGACTTTTCACCGCAGCATCTTGTTCGGCTCGATTTCTCGGGACCATAGGCTTTCGATTTCGGGACCAATCGGCGTCTTCGTCAAACTTCGAAAGTCGATACACTGCTTCCTCTCGCAGCTCGGGAATCTCAGATTGAGATTTCGCTTCGATCACGGCTTTCGCGTCTTCCGTGCCAATGGCGACGAGGGACCAAAGACACTTTTTGTAGTAGGCCCCGTAATCGTCATATTCGAGGTAATCGAGATGCGGCTTTAGTTCGATCGCTTCGGAAACTGCCGGAACACTCTCCGGTTTTCTCCACTCTTGAAGTAATCCAATCAGATCCTCATGACGACTGTGCCACTTCAGGGGAATCAAGCGATGAACCTCCTCAAGAAGTCCATCTGGGAAGCCATAATGAAACCCGAGAGTAAGCGCAGCCTCAACGAGCCTGCCATCGCAATTCTTATGTGCTTGAGAAATTAGTTTTAATACCTCGGCCGAAAACTCATTCGTCTCGATTCCATAAAGCTCCACGAAGTCAGCTTCTTTGATCCTCCCGAAAACCAAGTCGTAAATGAGGCTAACGTCGGGATTTGTTCTCGCTCTCATTTTCTTGGCACAACGTTCAAGCCAGCTCAGCCCAAACTGGGGGCGCGGCCTTGATAGAAGAGTACTGAATCGAATCAGAGAAGTCAATCGACTCGCTACGGGTTTGGGCTTGAGCTCGCCGCCTTGTTCGCTTCCGATTTGAGGTCGATTCCCGGGCTCGCGACTGTGGCAAGAGGCTTTGCTCGTCCTGTAACGAGCCGAACAATAATACGATATTGATCAAATTTTAACGGGAGGTAATCGCGTGCGGCTACCGCGA
>JAKSBG010000394.1 GCA_022361255.1 Verrucomicrobiales bacterium | reverse complement strand
GATGTTTGCGTTCGTGCTCCAATCCACGGCATAATACCGTTTATCAGGGTGGGGATGAGGGCCAGCAGAACCCAGGTGGCACGGAATTTCCCGGGTAAGGACTGATCTGGCGCATTCCGTGCTTTTCTTCCTGCTGTGAGATAGCATATCCCGATCCATACCCCCCAGACAAAGAATGTGAAAAAGCCAATGCGATTCGCCGTGTGAAACACTTCATAGCTTCGCTCGATAGTCAGGTAGAGAAGGCCCTGAGTGATCAGGGTGGCGAAAAATGCCAAAATTACAATCCAGCGGGCTCGCTTTCTCCCCGTCGTAAGTTCTCCGCCACCGAGTTTTCTCAACTGCCTGTTCCAGGTGTTCTGTAATTCAATGCCCCATGATGCTGGCAGAAAAAGCAGAAGGATCGCGAGAATCAGGGAGGTAAAGCTGAAGATTCCGGCGGCCGGATGAATCGAAAGCCAGAGGTGAAAACCAATCGCTGCGACAAATCCCGCAAATCGTGTCTTTCGGAAACAGAGTAGGAGGGGGATGCCGAGTTCGAAGACGAGAGACCCTGCCGCTGCTCCGACCAATGCCCAGTCAGTTTGAGGAAGAATATTCCCGAAGTAGGCATTGATTTCTTTGTGAAGCTTCCCTGCGCAGGTGACTTCCGGATTAAAGTAGTCGTGATTCAACTTCTGGATCACGGCCCAGACATACATCACGACGACCGCAATTCGCATTACCGGAGCGAATCGGGAAAACAGATCATCGCCTCCGCCCATTGAAGATCCTTTGGAGATTAACCGGCCGAAGGAAAGGAGAAGGAAGAGAGTGGTATGGGCGCCGAAAATATAATGGTAGGTTTGAGGTAAGTCCGGAATGAGCAGAAACCCCCCCTTCAGCGCCGCAGCCAGGAGGAAGAGAAGCGTACCTTTTTTCCAGGTCCGGGAAACGATTTTCCATTCCGACTTTCCTGTTCCGTGTAGAAAAAAGGACCCGGCAGCCGCCAGAATAATAAGGTGAAGCATGCCTTCCCAGAGAATGTGATTGGGTACGAAAGGGAGTTTGTGCCAGAGATTCAGAAGGGATGCGGCAACGAGGATGATAAAGCGGATGGTGCAATCGCTGCGGAAGAGAACCGAGATCGCTGCAGCGACGAGAAGCCATCCTTCCCACGATTCAGTCCAGAAAGTGAACGCAAGTTGATGAGCAAGTGTTGTGACTGCCCAAACAAGAGCAAATACAGAAAATGGCCGGTAGTTTGAACCGGATGTTGTGGCAGGTTCCGACATGGATATGGTTGGGAAGGTAGACTTTTTCGGAGATGATCAGCAACTTGTAAAATGCGGATTTCTCTGCACGCATTGATATGAGTTGCTTCTCCGCTGCATCGGCCATGAAGATTTTTCCGTTAAAAGTTTGGATCGCCGGAGCGGTGATACTCTTTCCCTGTGTTCTGACTGCGGGGCCGCTGCTGGGACCGTGGAAGGATGCGGAATTTGCCCTCCCTGCCGTTTTGTCGCAGCGTGATAACGGAGCCTGGAGTTCAGTCGATTACAGGGAAGAGAGGGACATCAATGAGCGGGATGCCATTAAGGAACGCCGGGTTAAAAAGGGCTGGGTTTCCCTCGATCCAAGGCGGAAGCAGAAAAGCGCGAGGCTGCGAACCGGGGCAGGGTATTTGAGATATTTTGCTGTAGGAAAGTCGAAGGGGGCATCGACTGTGACCGTCTATCTGCACGGAAGGGGCGGAAGTCGTGAGCAGGGAGTGGACGACTGGAGTTTCGGGGGGAATTTCAATCGGATCAAGAACCTCATGTTTCGAAATGGAGGGCTCTATCTTTGTCCTGATGTGACTGATTTCGGGGAGAAATCGGCGATACAGATTCGGGAATTATTGGCGAAAACAATGGAGGGGAATCCAGGTGCTGATCTTTTTGTTGCTTGTGGCTCGGCTGGCGGAAGAGTGGGATACTTGCTGGCCAAAGATGAAGTGATTGCCGGTCAACTGAGCGGTTTGCTTCTACTTGGTTCCGTTCCGGACGCAGGCTTTTTGCACAGCGCAGCGGTTTCGTTAAAAGTCCCTGTCTACATCGGGCATGGTAGCGCGGACAGGGTGGTGCCGATTGAGGTGATGGAGAATTTCTATCGCTCGATTCGCGGGAGCAGTTCGGGATATCCCGTAAAGATGGTGCGTTTTGAGACGGGAAGTCATGGCACGCCCATACGAATGACCGACTGGAGAATGGTGTTGAACTGGATGAAACAAAACTGATTTCCGGCCTCAAATTCCATCCGAACACTGATTGAACCCTCTATTCTGCTCGGTTAGGATGCGACGCGCTCCCATTATATGAACATAATTATTGTTGGAGCCGGGGAGATCGGGACTCACATCGCGATCAGCCTGGCAGATGAAAAACATGCCATCGTGGTCATTGAGGCTGATGAAATGGTTGCCGGTGATTTAAATAACCGGATCGATGCGCGGGTCATGGTTGCTGACGGCACCTCTATTTCAGTTCTCATTGATGCAAGTGTCTCGGACTGCGACCTGTTTCTTTCCCTGACCAGTGACAACAATATCAATCTCGTATCTGCTTCTGTGGCAAAAAGTCTCGGGGCGAAAAAAACGATTGCACGCGTCCATCCCGGCGTTCAGCGGGATGCCCTGTTTCTCGACTTCGGACAGCATTTCGGCATTGATTACCTTTTCAGTTCCGAGCGCCTTGCTGCCGTGGAGTTGGCAAAGCATGTTCGAAATCCAAAATCTTCTATGGTGGAGGAAATCGCGCGTGGATATGTGGAGATTCAACAGGTCAATATTTCCGCTGACAGCAAGTTTTGCGGGGCGAAGTTATGTGAAATCGATTT
>JAKSBG010000262.1 GCA_022361255.1 Verrucomicrobiales bacterium | reverse complement strand
GCTGCTGCTTCGCACCGGGTTTTGTCACGAGAGTTTTCGGGAAAACCTCAACGCGCTCTACGTCAGGATCATTTTCCGGCCGGAATTCCAGACCGCTCTCAATCCAGCGGACGATCTTCCGGTATTCGAGAGAATCTTTATCAAGCCGCGCCCCGCCCTCGTGGGGAATGTCGCCGGTCGCTTTCATCAGGAAATAGCTGTTCTCCGGCGCCCCCGGACTGACCCGTCGGCCGCGTGAATGTTTCACAATCTGCTCGTAGTCGCTCATCGCCTCGTAGCCGAGTAGCGAAAGTCGGAATCCGTTCTGACCGCCGTCTTTGGCATGGCAGGCCCCGGCGTTGCAGTGCTGACGGGTGAAAACCGGAACGACGTCGTTCGCGAAACTGACCGGCCGGGGATTGGCAAAGCGCTCCACCGTGACCGGCATTTTCGCGACCAGCGGGTTATCTCCCGATGTTGTTGCGATCAGCGTCGCTTTCCCGTCTTTTTTCGGAACGAGAAATCCTGTCGCATCGATCGTGGCGATTTCGGCAGGATCGACAGAAAAAGAAACCTCCCGCGTGACATCGCGACCGCTTTTGTCTGTCGCCACGATTTGAGATCGATCATCCGAACCGACAAGTGATACCACGCCCGCCCCGGAACCGGAGTGCAGACGAATTTCCGCAGTGAGACTCCCCGTCAGCAAACTCAACAGGGTTAATCCGAAGACCCAACCCTGTTTGCTCATCGACCCGATACTGTTGGATGCCGCTCTCATGCCCCCATCGGAGCGAGTTCCTCGATCGGTTTGCCGAAAGGCAGAATCTGCACGGGCAGACCATCGAGATTTTTCAGGTAGGCATTGTAGTCGATACCGAGGTGGCGGTAGACCGTCGCCCAGAGATCATTCGGTGTCATGACGCGCTCGATGGGATGCTCCCCCTTCGCGTTGGTGGCTCCGATGACCTGACCCATTCTTGCGTTTCCTCCGGAAACGAGAACAGACATCGCCTTCGGCCAGTGATCACGACCGGGCTGAATGACTTTCGATTTGTTACCGCGCTGCGGATTGATCTTCGGCGTATGCCCGAAATCCGAGGCAACGACGATCATGGTCTTTTTGTCCAGACCACGGTCGTAGAGGTCTTCGATAAGAGCGGAGAGTGCCTGATCATACCTCGGCATTCTCCAGCGGCAGTCGGCAAAAATGTCGCAGTTCACTGCGTGGGAATCCCAGTTGTAGGCGCAGTTGATCGGAATTTTCCCGCCGGGATCCGGATTCTCCCAAACGGCGGTGACGAAACGACTTCCCGCTTCGACGAGACGGCGCGCCATCAGCGCGCGCTGTCCGTAAGCGTGCATGCCGTAGCGTTCTCTCGTTGCGGCATCCTCTTTTCCCAGATCAAACGCATCCCGCACCTGATCACTGGTCAGCATCTCCATGGCCTGCTGATTGAAAGAATCCATCGCTCCCATGACACCGCTCTTGTCGATCTCGCGACGGAGACGGTCCATTCCCTCCAGCATCGCAAGCCTGTCATCGAGGCGGGTCTGCATCTCCTGCTTCACCCCGATATTCTGCACTTTAAAATCCTCATCGCTCGGATCACCCGCGACGATGAATGGCGTGCTCGATGCACCGAGGTAGGCGGGGCCCATCGCAAAGGTATCAATCCCGTGGCGTCCCTGATCAACCACTGACACACAGGGAGGCATTCCCGAGCTGCCCGTCGCATCCTTGCCCATCACCTGCTTCACGATAGACGAGACTGCAGGCATATCGTTGACTGTCCCGGTCGGCGTCTTCGGCGGTCGGCCGGTCATCATTCGTTTGTGAGCACCACCATGATCGGCGAACTCGTGGTGAATCGACCGGACAATCGCGAATTTGTCGGCGATCTTTGCATGGTTGGGAAGCAACTCACAAACCTCGATCCCGGACACATTCGTTTTGATCGGGCTGAAGACACCTCGGTATTCCGACGGAGCGTCCGGCTTCATATCGTAGGTCTCCATGTGCGGCATCCCGCCGGGGAGCCAGATGAAGATTACCGAGTGATCGTTTTTCACGTGGGCAGCATCCTGCGCCATCGCCTGCGCTTCGTAGCGGAGAAAATCACTGAGTCCAAGTCCGGCAGCACTGAGTCCCCCTACCTGCAGAAAACTGCGTCGGGAAACCGGTCCGGAGCACGTGGTGGGAAAAAAGCGGCTCATGACGTTCCCAAAGTGCTCGATATTCCGTGAAATGCTGCTAACGCCTTCACGCTACGGCAATGGCACGCGATCTGCGGATGGCGATTTTCCGGTTCACGGGAGGGTAAGCCACTCGTCACCCTGTTCTTCGTTTGCAAAGCGGAGAGGCTTCCCGCCTTCCATTGGGTTCGGAACCCGCAGTTTGAATGGGCCGTCCCCTTTCGTTTCCGCTTTCCAGGTCTTCGTTTCCCCGGGCAATATTCCACGAAGCTCGAAGGTTGTGACAAGCGAGGCGCCGGAGTGAAGTTCCGCTTTCCAGTCATGATAAAACGGAGCGACGCCGCGGTTCTCCACATCGATCTCGACTCCGGCGTCCGTTTTCCTCCAGTTGGAAATGTGAAACTCGTAGCCCATTCGCTGAACCTCTTTGATCGCCCGCTGCTTCCGCGTTTCCGGAAGCGGGAACCGTTTTTCAAAGAGCCCGGAGTCCATCAGCCAGGTGACGTGAGTCTGCCGAACGCATTCATCGAAGCCCTGCGCCCTCGGGTGAGGACTATCAGTGAAACTTTTCTCCCAAAGCTCGGGGCGAATTTCGCCGCCGACGGGAAACTGCTTCCATCGATCCAGCGCCCCGGCATTCTTGAGCAGGGGAATAAAAAACCAGTCATCCTCCGGTCTTCCAGTATCCAGAGTCGCCCAGTCAAAAGAATCATCGTGAAATCCAAAGCGGCGCTTCGCGTTCGGTGCGTAGTGATAGTCGTTTTCCCCGGCAGGGTAGCGGAGCAGAACGGGAGTTCGCGTGAAGGCTTTTTCAAAAGCGGCCATCACGATTTCCTGCGCTTCCTTCTTCGCCATCAGGTCGACGCGCGGGTGGTTATGCCATTCGCCCCACAGGCCGAGAATACCGGCGGTCAGAAATCCGATCCGGGGATCGCCATCATATTTTTCACCAAGCGCGGTGATAAAATTGACCAGCGCTCTTCGTAAACGGGGATCGTCGTAATCGGGCGTGTGGCAGTCGCCGCCATCAGCAGCTTCCCGTTTCCACTTCGTGATTTTCACACCTTCATCAATCAGGAACTGTGGAATCTGATTCGGCTTGCCCGGGTATTCCATCATGACCCGGAAGGTGAGTTGGCAGCCACGCGCCTGCGTGATCGCTAGTTTTTCCTCAATCGGCGACCAGTTGAACTCATCATATCCGGTCATGAGGTCTCGAATGGAAAAATAGTGGAACTCGAGACTGTGGGGGAACTGATCCCAACCGTCGGCCTCCACGTACGGGACCAGCCCTTTCAACGGATTATCCGGCGGAGCAGGCTGGTATTCAAGCCTGTCGTCACCATGGACAGGCATAACAGAGAGCAGGACTGCGGCAGCGATACAGCGGAAAGAGAAACTCATTACGCGGAAAATCCTTCCGTATTTACGCGGATAGGGCCATCCTTTTTCGACTCTACGTTTTAGAAGCTATGTCGCGTATCCTAACAGTCATCGCCTTGTATCTAGCCACCCAAACGGCTGGCGCGAACGATCCAGTAAGTTTCGCCCGTGATATTCGACCTCTATTGAACGCAAAATGCACCGGCTGTCACGGCGGAGTGAAACAGGCCGGCGGAGTTTCTTTCGTCTACGAGGATCAGGTCATCAATTTTGCCGGCGATTCGGGCAACCCGGTCGTCAAGCCCGGCGACGCTGAGGCTTCCGAACTTTTCGTAAGGGTTACTCTGCCGGCCGATGATTCAGACCGAATGCCGCCTGCGGATGAGCATCCTGAAGGTCTGACGGAACACGAAATCCAACTGGTAAAGCGATGGATCAATGAGGGCGCAAAATGGTCCGGGCACTGGTCTTTTGAGAAACCGACGCGGCCGGACATCCCCGTGCTGTCCGAAGCATCTGCTCCGAAAACCGGGATTGATGCGTTTGTCCTCTCCCGTCTCGAAAAAGACAATCTGTCGCCCTCGCCTCCGGCGAAGGGAGGGAGATTTCTCCGACGCCTCTCACTCGATCTTACCGGCCTGCCCCCCACATTGGAGGAGTTGGACGCTTTCGAGACGGCCTACAGGAGCGATCCCGATGCAGCGGTGGCAGAAGCAGTCGACGACCTGTTGAGCCGCCCCACTTTCGGAGAAAAATGGGCTACGATGTGGCTCGACCTCGTTCGCTACGCCGACTCGCGAGGCCTGGGACAGGATGGGAAACGAACGATCTGGCCCTACCGGGACTGGGTGGTGGATGCTTTTAATGAGGACATGCCCTTCGACCAGTTCACGATCCGGCAAATCGCGGGAGATTTGTTGCCGAACGCGACAATCAGCGATCTCATTGCGACAGCAGCCCACCGCAATACGCAGACCAATAACGAAGGCGGAACTGACGATGAAGAATTCCGCACTGAAGCCGTGATTGACCGGGTCAACACAACCTGGCAGACCTGGGGGTCCATCACATATGGCTGCGTGCAATGCCACGACCACCCCTACGAAGCATTTCGACACCACGAATACTACGAGTTTCTTGCCTTTTTTAACAACACGGCCGACTCCGATCTGAACAACGACGCGCCGCTGCTTCACGTCCCGAACAATCGCGCCGACTACTCAAAGGCCCGTGATCTGGATCGTAAAATCAAAAAACTCCACGACGAGATCTGGAAGACAGGAAATGAGGCCGCAGCGGCGGCGGAATGGAAACCGCTTCCTCTGACTCACGCTGCCTCAAGCAACCATACAAAGCTGGAAAAAAAGGAAGGAAACGGGCAAACCCTCTTCTACACGGTCGGAACCGTGCAGCGGGGACCCGATTACGACCTGCATTCAGAATTCCCGGCCGATGCAGCACCTCTCACCGGCCTGCGCCTCACCGTCCTCCCGAAAGACTCCGGCAAAGCCCTCAAAGATTCAGAATGGGGATTTGAAATCAGCGATCTCTCGGCGGCAACCGTCGACCTCTCAAGTCCGGAAGGGAAGGAAAAACCAATCGAGTTCGCCCTTTCGATTGCCGACGTTCCCCACCTTCCCCACGACCCTCTTTCGGTCATTGAGCCATCCGGAAAAGGCTTCGAAGCGTGGTCGAGAATTCATCATGCGAGAAGCATAGTCCTGATCCCGAAAGAGCCTCTCGCAGTGGCAGGCCAGCGTTTAAAAATCCGCATTTCCAACAAGGGCTATCTTCTCGGAGCGTTTCCGCTTGTCGTGCAAAAGGGTTACTTCGAAACGAGCAGTGATCCGTCTCTGACAACATTTGCGAAAAGCGAAGACCAGCGGAAAAAGCGGGCTGATCTGAAAACAAAAATCGCTTCGCGAAAAGCGATCCCCGCAACTGCCATTCCAGTTATGGCGGAGCGCCCCTCCTCCATCGCCCGACCGACTCACGTTTTTGCGAGAGGCAATTTCCTGGAAAAAGACAAGGCCGTCAGCGCCGGTGTGCCCGCCAGCCTTCCCCCCATTGACTCTCCCGGCCCGACACGCCTCGACATGGCAAAATGGTGGGTCTCGGAAGAACATCCGCTCACCTCCCGGGTTTTCGTAAACCGAATCTGGGAGCAGCTGTTTGGAACCGGGCTTGTCGCAACCCTCGAAGACTTCGGATCCTCCGGAGAAAAACCGAGCCACCCCGCACTGCTCGACTATCTCGCAGTTCGTTTCCGCGACGACCACGGCTGGAGCATGAAAAAGATCGTCCGGGACATCGTGGTTTCCTCAACCTACCGGCAGCAGGCCCACGCATCGGAGGAACTGACCGCGCGAGACCCGAATAACCGTCTGCTCGCCCGCGGACCGAGAGGCCGGCTTTCCGGAGAAACCTTGCGCGACCAGGCTCTCGCAATTTCCGGACTGCTTTCCGAAAAGACGGGAGGCGCCCCCGTCCATCCTCCCATTCCAGACGGGGTCTGGAAGCCTTTTCAATCGGGAGACAAATGGGAAACACCCGGGACCGGAAAAGAGGATCGCTACCGGCGCTCGCTCTACACCTACATCAAGCGCAGCATTCCCTACCCTACCTTTGCGACCTTCGACGCGCCTTCCCGGGAGTTCTGCAATCCAAGACGCCTTGTTTCGAACACCCCCCTGCAGGCACTCACGATGCTGAACGATGAAGCCTTCGCCGAAGCCGCCGCCGGACTCGCCCGCCGCATGAAATACAAAACCGAAGGAACGATCTCTGAAAAAGTTGCTACCGGCTACCGCATCGCAACCGCACGCGAACCGGATCAGGCCCGCCTCGATGAACTGGTCGGACTTTTTGACAAACTTGAAGCCCAATACCGGTCAAAACCGGAACTGCATAAAGGAATGGCCGGAACGGCCGACGGCGCGGCCTTTACCATTGTAGCCCAGGTCATTTTGAACCTGGATGAAGTGCTGACAAAATAGACCCGCGCAATAGACGACGAGAAATTCATATGAGTCCTGAAACCATTCTAGCCGAACTCCAGCGCAGCCAGCTCGAAGCTGACACGCGACGGCAATTCCTGAAAACCTGCGCCACCGGCTTGGGGGGATTTTTTCTCGGTGATCAATTGGCATCAGCCGCCGCCGGAACCCCCAACCATTCCCCCGGCAACCCGCTCAGCCTGTCCGCCACGCACCACAACCCGAAGGTAAAGCGGGTCATCTACCTGCACATGATAGGCGCACCGAGCCAACTGGAGCTCTTTGACTACAAGCCGGAACTGGAACGTCTCGACGGAAAACCCTGTCCGCAGGAATTTCTCGAAGGAAAGCGCTTCGCCTTCATCCAGGGAACCCCGAACATGATGGGGCCGCAGGCAAAGTTTTCTCAGCACGGAAATTCGGGCGCGTGGATATCAGAACGTCTCCCGCACCTCGCCAGTCACGCGGACGACCTCTGCTTCATTAAAACGATGCAGACGGACCAGTTCAACCACGGACCGGCCCAACTGATGGTTCATACCGGCCACGCCCAGATGGGCTATCCCTCCACCGGGTCATGGGTGACCTGGGGAATGGGAACGGAAAACCGCGACCTCCCCGGTTTCATGGTGCTTTTGTCAGGAGGGCGCCTGCCCCGAGTCGGCAAAGCACTCTGGAGTTCCGGTTTTCTTCCCTCTGTCTACCAGGGCGTGCAATGCCGTTCCACCGGCGATCCGGTTCTCAATGTTTCCAACCCCGCCGGCAGCTCGCGCGAGATCCGGCGAACTGCGCTCGACGCGCTGAACCGGATGAATCAGAAAACGCACGAGGAATTCGGCGATCCGGAGACACTGACGCGAATTGCCCAGTACGAAATGGCTTTCCGTATGCAGACTGCCGTTCCTGAGGTCATGTCCATCAAAGACGAACCCCAACACATTCATGAAATGTATGGCACCGAACCGGGCAAAGAGAGTTTTGCCAACAACTGCCTGCTGGCCCGCCGCCTCGCCGAACAGGGGGTGCGCTACATCCAGCTTTTTGACTGGGGATGGGATTCCCACGGGGCGAGCAAAGGCGAGGCGCTCAACGCAGGTTTTCTCGACAAGTGCAAACAGGTCGACCGCCCCATCTCTGCGCTACTGACCGACCTGAAGCAACGCGGCATGCTCGAAGACACCCTCGTCGTCTGGAGCGGGGAATTCGGCCGCACGCCCATGCGCGAAAATCGCGGGGGCCAGGAAATGGCACTGAAGGGACGCGACCACAACCCCGGTGCTTTTACCCTCTGGATGGCCGGAGCCGGGGTAAAGCCCGGATTCACCCACGGGGAAACGGACCCGATCGGATACAGTGCCGCGCTGAACCCCGTGCCATTGAATGATTTCCACGCCACGCTTCTGCACTTGTTAGGATTCGACCACAAGCATCTCGCGGTGCCGTTTCAAGGCCTGCAGCAGAAACTGACCGGGGTAAACCCGGCGAGGGTCGTCGAAGGAGTCCTCGCTTGATCCCACAAAAAAAGCCCAACCGGAGAACCGGTCGGGCTTTTCAGAATTCGGTTGTTTAGAGGGAGCCGATCAGTGGCTGTGCTCTTTGTATTCCTTGCCCTCGTAAGCTTCGTAAAGATCGGTGATCGCCTTCTTCAGAGCCTCGGCATGCTCTGCAGCGGGATCCTGTTTTACTTTCATCGCTGCGCGGATCACGTTATGCGCTGCGACGAGCTGGTCGTGATAATTCTCCGCATCCGGCTTGATTCGCTGTGCGAGAAAGTATTCAGCGATCGTGTCCTGAATTTTCTGCGCATGCTGTTCTTTCGTCGTGATCCAGCGTCCCATCTGGTTTGCCGACAAAGCAGTGATGTCTTCGCTCACATATTTCTCGAGCTCGGATCCCGCCTTGGCGATCGTGGACTGATCTTCCAGCATGGCCTCGAAACGAAGCTGGTCGCCGTAGATTCCGCAAGGAACCTGGCAATGCCCCTGAGCCTGCTGCACGGAAAATGCGGCGATTGCCGCAACTGCGAGAATGGAAAGTAGAGATTGTGTTTTCATACGCCTCTGATGTTACGCCCGGAATGTGCTTTCTGCCGAGGAAAACCATCACGTTTTTGTGGAATCGCTTTCTCGAAATACGGTATCGCACGGTGCTGGACGAATGAACCGGTCCCCTCTAGCATTTTTCCCAACCATGAAAAACACCCTTTTGATCCGCAAACTCCTCGCCGGAATCCTCGCCATTCTCCCGCTCGCTGCTTTTGCCGAAAAGCCGAACATCATTTACATCATGGCCGACGACCTCGGCTGGGCGGACATCGGATGCTACGGGAACGATTTTATCGAAACGCCCCATCTCGATCAGCTCGCCGCCGACGGAATGCGATTCACCGACTTCTACGCGGCGGGAGCTGTCTGTTCACCAACCCGTTGTGCAGTCCAGTCCGGCCAAAACCAGGCCCGCATCGGAATCACCGCCCACATCCCCGGTCACTGGCGTCCTTTCGAAAGAGTCCAGACACCGCTCACGACAATGGCCCTGCCGCTCGACACTGTCACCATCGCCGAATCTCTGAAAGAGGCCGGATACACCACAGGCTACATCGGCAAATGGCATCTCGGGAACGCTCCCGAATTTCAGCCCGAGCACCAGGGATACGACTGGACCGCCGTCGTCGGAGGTCCATTTCTCCCCGGAAAGTTCCGTGTTCAACACGGAGACAAGAGCGTTCAGCCGGCACCCGACCAGTTTCGCACCGACTTCGAGGCACAGCTTGCGGAAGACTACGTAAAAAAACAGGGCGACGACCCGTTTTTTCTCATGGTTTCCCCCTACGCGGTACACATCCCCCTCGCATCGCGATCCGATCTTGTTGAAAAATACGAAAAGAAAGCCGCAGCCGAAAATCGCGACCTGCCTCATCCCGTTTATGCGGCAATGACCGAAGAACTCGACGACCTCGTCGGGCGAATCGTTGCTGCAGTCGAAAGCACCGGGAAGACCGAAGAAACCATGATCGTTTTTTCTTCAGACAACGGCGGGCTCTACCGCCGCTACGACTATCGGGAACACGCTGACGACGACGTCACCTCAAATGCTCCGCTCCGCGGGGAAAAAGGCCAACTCTACGAGGGCGGAATCCGCGTGCCACTCATCGTGAAATATCCGCCGCTGGTGAAAGCCGGAACGGAAAGCGAGACGGTTTCGATCAGCTACGATTTCTACCCGACTTTCGTTGAAATGGCGGGAGGATCCCTTCCCGAAAATCAGACTATCGACGGACTCAGTCTCGTTCCCGTTCTGAAAGATCCGGCCACCGCGCTGAAGCGAAACGCCGTCCATTTTCACTATCCGCACTACCACCATCATCGTCCCGCCTCCGCTATTCGCGAAGGCGAGTGGAAGCTGATCGAATACCTCGACCGAACCGGCGAAGTAGAGCTCTTTCATCTCGCCTCGGATCCCGGAGAAGCCAAAGACCTCTCCGAAGAGAAAAAAGGCCGCGTCGCGGATCTGAAAGGGAAATTGAAACGCTGGCAGACCCGCGTCACCGCCCGCATGCCCATCCCGAATCCTCATTTCAATGAAGAGCGGGCCGGAGAGTGGTGGAGCCTGCGCAACGGGCAACCAGTCGATAGCGACGGCAGAAAACGATTCCCGCCGACGGAGAAGGATTTGTGAGAGCGCGCCAACGCGTCGCCCCCACTGTAGAACGGACTTCCCAGTCCGTTCAGCAAAGCGTCCGCACCAGTCGACCGACAAGCGGACCGGGAAGTCCGCTCTACGGCTCGTTTTCGGCTTGCTTTACTTCTTCGCCAACAGCACGTCGCCCGTCATCTCCTCCGGAGCGTCAAGACCGAGCAGCTTCAACATTGTTGGAGCGATATCGGCCAGTTTGCCGCTGGAAAGCTCGTAGTTGTCGGCATCGTCGCCCACATAAATGAGGTGAACCAGATTGGTCGTGTGTGCGGTCTGAGGAGAGCCGTCGGAATTGATCATCACTTCGCAGTTGCCGTGGTCGGCCGTAATCAACAGCTTTCCGCCCAGCGAAAGCACTTTTTCAACGACACGGCGAACGCAGTCATCCACGACTTCGCATGCCTTGATTGCTGCCGGAACATCCCCGGTGTGCCCAACCATATCGGGGTTGGCATAGTTGATGATCGCCATGTCGTAGTTCTCGATGCGGTCGAGAATGGTTTGCGTCACGCCTTCCGCCGACATTTCCGGCTTTTCATCATACGTCGCGACATCCTGCGGCGACTGGAGCATCTGCCGGTCCTCCCCTTCATTCTCGACCTCTACACCGCCGTTGAAGAAAAAAGAAACGTGCGGGTATTTTTCTGTTTCCGCGATGCGGAGTTGCGTCATTCCGGCGCGGGCGACAACTTCCCCCAGCGTGTTGGAAAGCTCTTCAGGCGGGAACACAACCGGACAGTCATAGGTCTCGTCGTATTCGGTCATCGTGCAATAGTCGACCTTCGGCCAGGCACCCCGATCAAAACCGTCAAAGTCTTCCGTGAGAAAGGCAATACTCAACTGCCGCGCACGGTCGGCCCGGAAGTTAAAGAAAAGCACGACGTCCCCGTCGCGAACCCGCTGCTCATCGACCGCATCAAACACCATCGCGCTCATGAATTCATCAGTCGTATCGTCGGCGTATTTTTCGGCCACCGCTTCTGAAGCGAGAATTTCTTTGGCTTCGCATTTTCCGTGAACAATCGCGTCCCAGGCGAGCTTTGTCCGGTCCCAGCGCTTATCCCGGTCCATCGCATAGTAGCGCCCCACCACCGTTGCGATTTTTGCGCCGGACTCAGCCAGTTTATCTTCGCAATAGCTCAGATAGTCTTTCCCTCCGGTCGGGGAAGTGTCACGTCCGTCGGTAATCGCATGAACCATGATGTCATCCACTCCCGCCGCCTTCGCAGCTGCGGCGAGAGCGCAGAGATGATCCTGATGGCTGTGGACACCTCCGTCAGAAACAAGGCCCAGGAGATGAAGTCGGGAGGAAGACGCCTTTTCAAAAGCGTTCTTCAGCTCTGGAATCGAAGTCAGCTCGCCATCCTCAATCGTCTTGTTAATCCGCGTAAAATCCTGATACACAATCCGTCCGGCACCCAGATTGAGGTGACCGACCTCGGAATTCCCCATCTGCCCTTCCGGCAAACCGACATCCATCCCGCTGCAGCTCAAATGCGCAACGGGGTAATTTGCATGCATTTCATCGGTGAACGGAGTATTCGCCAGGCGCGGGCAGTCGCCCACTTTTTTCGCTTCATCGGGTCCGCCGGGATTGTCTCCCCATCCGTCACGAATGATCAATACTACAGGTTTCTTTGCCATAATGATCGAGTAATCGGGCAAGCTCCGACGTTTCGCAACTGTTTCAACACATCACTTTCGTTCCATTTATTCATTGCCAAGCTACGGGCCTGCCTGTTTCATAGCTTTCACTCACCCCCGTGTGATGCCAGACGATACCGCCGCTGACTCCCATGATGCCCCGGCCGAAAATGCGCCGAATGGTTCCCCGCCTCCTTCCGAAAATTCGGACAAAGGCTCGGCAAAGCGTCGCGCCTTCAAGAGCCGGCTGATCAGCACCTTGATCCTGATCGCGATTCTGGTTCCGGCTTTTGTTTTTTCACAGGACTGGCTCTACTCCGTCCTTTTCGCGATTATATCCCTCGGCGCACTCATCGAGTATTTCCGGCTATTCCCGATTCGCGGTTTTCGCCGCTTCCGCTGGCAGACTTACGGCGTCAGTGTCGCCTACATCGTCCTGCTTTTTGCTCCGATCTGGGGCTTTGAAGCGAAATGGCTGTCGGAGCTCGACGGACTTGCGGTTGCGTTGCTGGTAACCCTGGTTGTCCTGGAGAGGCTGCGGTCCCCGATCGAGGGATTCCGGACTCTTGATGAAATCGCGGCGACGATCTTCGGTTTCATCTACTGCGTTCTTCTTTTCGCCTTCATTCCGAAAATCCTGATGCTCCCTCTCACCAATGAAAGCGGGGAAAACTCAGCTCACTTCTATCTGATCTACCTCATCGCCGTAACCAAGCTGACTGACATGGGAGCCTATCTAGTC
Organism: Verrucomicrobiales bacterium; assembly: GCA_022361255.1. Classification (GTDB taxonomy): domain Bacteria; phylum Verrucomicrobiota; class Verrucomicrobiia; order Verrucomicrobiales; family DEV007; genus Arctic95D-9. Next base: position 26,820 of record JAKSBG010000262.1, on the reverse strand, counting down.
GGGTCGCTCATCGGTCGTGACAAGATGGTACCGCATGTCAGCCCGGGCAAAACGTGGCAGGGATTCGGCGGAGCCATTGCTTTTGCTGTCGCCGGCAGCTTCACTCTCTATTTCGCGATGGGCGACCAGATCCCCATCATCACACCGGTTCATGCGGGAATTCTCGCCATTCTTCTCGCACTAGTGGCTGTGTTAGGCGATCTTGCCGAGTCAATTCTCAAGCGCAGCCTTGAGGCGAAAGACAGCGGAGCCGTCATGCCGGGAATCGGCGGCTTCCTCGACCTGATCGATTCGATCATTTTTACAGCCCCGCTCTTCTACATTTACCTCCTTATTTTCAAGTAATCCTCCATGCCTGAAACACCGCAGCGGAAAAATGTCGTCGTGTTAGGCTCGACGGGTTCAATCGGCGAAAGCAGCCTCAAGGTTGCCCGCGATATTCCCGAGAGAATGAATGTCATCGGTCTCGCTGCCAATCGCAGCGTCGAATCCCTTGCTGGACAGATCGAGGAGTTTGATATCAAACAGGGTTGCCTCTATGACCCAACAGGGTTGGATGATCTTTCCAACAGGGTTGGGTCCGACGTGACGCTTCATACGGGAGAAGAGGGCCTGATCGAACTCGCCACCCTGCCCGATGCCGATCTCGTCCTTATCGCAATCGTCGGTGTGGCAGGGCTGCGACCCGCTCTTGCAGCGATCGAGGCAGGAAAGGACATCGCCGTCGCGAGCAAGGAAATCCTCGTCATGGCGGGGGAAACCGTCATGACCGCCGCGCGGAAAAAAGGAGTTCGCGTGCTCCCGGTCGACTCAGAGCACAACGCCATTTTTCAATGCCTCGAGGATCGTTCCTCCACCGACGTTTCGCGACTCATTCTCACCGCATCAGGAGGCCCTTTTCGCACCCTGCCACGCGAGAAACTCGACGATGTTACCAAAGCCCAGGCGCTGAAGCATCCTACCTGGGAAATGGGGCAGAAAATCACGATCGATTCCGCAACGCTATTCAACAAAGGGCTGGAAATGATCGAAGCCCGCTGGCTCTTCGACATCGAAATGGCACGCGTCGATGTCATCGTGCACCCCCAGAGCATCGTTCACAGCATGGTGGAATTCATCGACAGCTCGATCCTCGCTCAGCTCAGCACGACTGACATGTGCTTCCCCATTCAATACGCGATCACCTGGCCCGAGCGCGTGCCGAACACACTGCCGCCGCTCGATTTTGCCGAGCTCGCCCGCCTCGATTTTGAAGCTCCCCGCTGGGAGGATTTCCCGGCGCTGACTCTGGCAAAAGAAGCCGGGACTGCTGGCGGCACCCTCCCCGCTGTGATGAACGCCGCAAATGAAGTGGCCGTGAGCGCCTTTCTCAAAGAACGTATCGCCTTTACGAAAATCTGGGAAACCGTCCGTGCAACAATGGAAAAACACGACACGATTGCACACCCCTCCCTTGAGGAAATTATCAACGCCGACAAGGAAGCCCGAATCACCGCAACCGAATTGATCGCATGAGCAAGAAGAAGAAAAAATATCCGGGGAAAGTCTGGGTCGGGTTTGACCTCGGCGGAACCAAGATGCTCGCACAAGTCTACAACGACGACTACCAAACCCTCGGACGAGCCAAGCAGAAAACAAAAGGTAACAAAGGTACCACCGCAGGTCTCGCCCGCATGGTCGATGTCATTGAGGAAGCGCTCGAAGATGCCGGGGCCACAGCTGACCAGGTAATGGGAATTGGAGTTGGCTGCCCGGGACCGATCAATCCAACGACCGGAGTGCTCGTCGAGGCACCGAATCTCGGTTGGCGTGACGTTCACATCGAAGAGCACATCGGCGAAACATTCGATTGCCGCGTCGTAATCTGCAATGACGTCGATGCCGGTGTCTACGCGGAGTATCATGAAGGCGCTGCCCGTGACGCCCGCTGCGCGGTCGGAATTTTCCCCGGGACCGGAATTGGAGCCGGTGCCGTGATTGACGGACGCCTGCTGCAGGGCGCAAGCCTTTCCTGCATGGAATTGGGTCACATTCCCCTCTTTCCCGAAACGTCAGGCCACGGCGAACATGGAAGCACGCTTGAAATGGAGTGCTCCCGGCTCAAAATCGCGAGCGAAGCCGCCCGTGCTGCCTATCGGGGACAGGCTCCCAACCTGCTCAAAGCCTGCGGCACCGACATGTCGAATATTACCAGTGGCAAACTCGCTGCAGCAGTCGAAGCCGGCGACGTCGAGATTGAAAATATCATTCATCGCGCTGCAACACTTCTCGGCTGCGGCGTCGCAACTGTAATCCATTTGCTTTCTCCGGATAAAATCGTGCTCGGTGGCGGCCTCGTCGAGGCGATGCCGGATTTGTTCCTGAGAACCGTTCGCGAATCGACTGCAGAGCGGACGCTGCCTGCATACGCGGGAACATACGAAATTCTCGCAGCCGAACTGGAAGACGACGCCGGCGTGCTCGGTTGCACTGCCTGGGCGCGGAAGATAATTGAGGGCTAGAGGCCCGGCTGCGTTCGAGGCACTATCGAGACGGAAGGGGCGTGCCGTTTTACGGAGAACGCTTTTCCGCGTGCTTCCGCCTTTCGACAAAATCCGGCACCGGGAGAAGGCAAACCGGTTCGAAAGCGGGAACCAGCCACTGGTTCTCTCCGCAGTTCGGAAGAGGGAAAGTCCGGGGATTTTTCAGACCGGCGTGTCACCCCGCAATGTCGCCCCGTAGCAAACTCTGGCTTCCGGCGTTGCATCGCGAGCTGCTACGTGCTTAAACAGGGATATGGCCGTCTACCGTTCCCATCCCGTTTCCACAGAGAAGATGCCTCCGGGCATCCCTTACATCATTGGAAATGAAGCGGCAGAGCGGTTCAGCTTCTACGGGATGCGAACGATCCTCACCATTTTTATGGTGAATTATCTTTGGCTGATGGGTGACTCACCGGCCGCAAAACTGTCCGACACGGAAGTCACAAAGCGCTTTCACGATTTTGTCTCTCTGGTTTACCTCACCCCCATTTTCGGAGCTCTTCTTGCCGATTTGTTCTTCGGCAAATACCGCATCATCATGCTGCTCTCCATCGTCTACTGCATCGGGCACGCGGCACTTGCCTTCATGGGCGTCATCGGCGAGGCAAACCTCTGGCTCGTTGCCGGGCTCTGGCTGATTTCGATTGGATCGGGAGGTATCAAACCCTGCGTTTCAGCTCACGTCGGAGATCAGTTCGGGGAAAGGAACCGACACTTGTTGCCGAAAATCTTCAACTGGTTCTACTGGTCAATCAATCTCGGCGCATTTGTCTCAACGATTCTCACCCCCTGGTTGCTGGAGTGGTATGGACCTCACCTCGCGTTCGGAGTTCCCGGCCTGCTGATGGCACTGGCAACGCTCGTTTTCTGGATGGGGCGGTGGAAATTTGTTCACGTTCCTGCAAAAGGAACCGGCTTCATAAAAGAACTTTTCAGCGGCGAAGGGATCAAAGCCATCTGTAAACTTTTCTCGATCTACATTTTCGTGGCCATTTTCTGGTCCCTCTTCGACCAAACCGGTTCCTCCTGGGTCCTGCAGGCAGAGAACATGGATCGCAACTGGTTGGGAGTGGAGTGGCTCCCCAGCCAGATTCAGGCATTGAATCCCATTCTGATCCTGACCTTCATTCCTCTGTTCTCCTACGTCGTTTATCCTCTCATCGACAAATTTTTCCCTCTGACACCACTCCGTAAAATCAGTATCGGACTTTTCCTTACCGCATCTTCTTTCCTCCTCGTTTCTATGGCACAGGAGCGCATCGACGCCGGTCTGACCCCTTCGATTTCGTGGCAACTTTTCGCCTACGTCACTCTCACTGCCGGCGAAGTGATGGTGTCGATTGTCTGCCTGGAATTCAGTTATACCCAGGCTCCGCGGACCATGAAGTCGGTGATTATGGCGATCTTTCTTTTCTCGGTGACTCTCGGGAATCAGTTCACTTCCGCGATCAATTACTTCATCCAGGTCGACGACCCTGTTGCGAGAATCGAATCGGTCGGAACGGAGGTAAACCATGGCGGCTTTGACGGAAAAACAGGAACATCCGACGACATCAAAATCACGTTCGACGCAGAGGGGAAACGCACCGACCTGAGCTTTTCCGGCAAAGCCGAGCTGGAGAAAATCGTGAAGGCCGTGACAGATGAAGTGTCCGCCGAAAACTTCACCGCCCTGACACAGGAGCGGGGTGAAGAGCTGGCTTCCTCCGTAATGGATCCCTGGGGGAATCCGCACTCCTACACTCTCGTGAACCGGAATCGGATGCGGATTTCCAGCAATGGCCCCGACGGGGAGCTGCTGACTCCCTGGGACCAGAGCGTAGTGCTGGAAATTTCCCGCCCAGAGAAAACGGAGCCTTCGGCACTGGCACAATTCTTCTCCAAATTCCGGCCGGATACCCCCTGGTTGGAAAGAAGAAAAGCGGAACTGGGGGTGGAAACACGCGAAGAAACAAACAACGCGGGGCCTTCCGTCTCTCAGACCTACGCAGTCGGAGGACTCGTAAAACTGGAGGGGGCAAGCTACTTCTGGTTCTTCACCGCAGTGATGCTGGGAGCCGCCCTGCTGTTTGTCGTCGTCGCTAAGCTATACAAGCCGAAGGAATATTATCACGACGAGAAAACCAAAGCGGAAGCCCGCGAGGAAGCGGTCGGGAATTGATTTTCGGAATTTGGAGGGGCGAATGCTTTGGAGTGCGGCGGCTCGACGCACTCCAAATTGCCTTCACCGGTCCGCCATTTCTGCGGTGAAAGTAAAGGCATGCTGCTCCTCACCGTTCATATCGATGCAGCGGAAGACGACTTGAGGAATCTCCGCAGTGGTATCGAACTCCATTAAGCCGAAGGAGCATTTCTCGTTGTAGCCCCAGATCAATCCCGGGGTTTCAACCACAGGATGCACGTGTCGATTCGTAAGGCGTGAACTCATGAACTCGTAAAAAGGAGGACCCTCTTCCCGTTCGATCGTGCGGAGGTCGGTCCGGTGACGATCGGCGGACACGAGAAAGACACCGTCTATCGATTTGTCTTCCACCAAAGAAAAAATCTCGTCGCGCTCGTCGGCGTAGCCATCCCAGGTATCTCTGCTACCCGGCTTCACACCCGGGGTAAAGGGAACCGGGGAAACGATCGCCTTGAAGGTCGCCTTGGATTTTTTGAGACCGTCGAGCAACCACGCTTTCTGAAATTCTCCCAACATGCTGCCCGAATCCCGATGGCGATAGTAGCGCCCGTCGAGCATAAAAAAGTCGATGTCACCAATTGAAAACGAATACCAGCAACCGGGGTTCTCCTTCCCGCCTCCGTATCCCGGATTGACCCAGTTCTGTCGAAAGACTTCCACAACCGGCTGCTTCCATGCCGGCTTGTCGATCGCAGGGCCCGCCATAACATCGTTGTCACCAAAATCGTGATCGTCGTAGATTGAGTAAACAGGCGTTTTCGAGACGAGCGACCGCCATTTCGGCTCACTCTGACGACGATGGTAGCAATAGTGCTGGGTGATGACATGCTCCGGATCGTCGATGTAGACGTTGTCACCCAGCATGAGAAGGGCATCCGGCTCGAAGCTCGCGATCGTGTCCCACATCTGGTGATACTGGGGGACGAAACCCGCGCCACCTCCGAAAATGACCTTGGCCCTGGTCGGAGAGCCGGCAGCCGGACGGGTCGTGAACGTAAATCTGCCTTGCCCTTCTTTGTCCTCGAAAACAAACCCCCGATATCGAGTGGCAGGCTTCAGTCCCGACAACTCTACCACTCCTGTGAAATCGTTACCCGATGTCGTTTTTACGGTCGTCTCAACAACGACATCCCCGCTATCCACCTCAAAGAGGGCACAACCGTATTCTCCGGCAGCACGGGTTCTCACCCAGACACCGGCACTCGTATCGGTCACATTTCCAACCATCGGACCGTGAATGACTGTTGCCACCGTCTCCAAGCCGGGCAGATCTCCGAATTTCGGATGCAGCCGCAACTTCGTCAGTTCCGCACCGGAACCCGCCATCAAGCGATCCGGGTTCAGCCCCGCTTCCAGGCTCTCTTTCGCCCACTTCATCGCCTCATCCACCTGATCCTTCCGCAAAAGTCGCAGCAAATGAACCATCCGCGTCTCCTCCAGACCTGCATCGTTCCTCGGATTCAGAAACTCCCGGGAAAATTTTTCATCGTCTCCCTTCGCTAAAGCAATCACGGCATTTCGCTGCGCGTCATGTTGAGCAGAAAGAAACGATGGGAGAAAAAGAAGAAGACCACAGACAGAAACGATTCTCATGGGACGGAATTACCAAATGAAGGCCGAAAAAGCACGGTTTTCCTTTCAAAACACGAACTGAAAAAATCAGGGAGTCGCTACTTGATTCGACGCAAAATCCAGGTAAAGTCCCACCCCGTGTAACTCCATGGTGTAACGGTAGCACAACAGATTTTGGTTCTGTTTGTCAAGGTTCGAATCCTTGTGGAGTTGCCACTTTTGAAGTCCCCCACCATTTATCAGATGCGCAGACGTTCCCGCGCTCTGAGTGACTCTTCTCCCATGAGATTCCTGCGAACCCTCCTCATTCTTGGTCGCATCTCCAATCTACCCACTGTCTGGACAAATGTAGCGGTAGGCTGGTTCTTCAGCGGGGGAGGATGGACAGCCGAGTTGGGGTGGCTCGTTGCCGGAATCAGCTTTCTCTACATCGGGGGAATGACGATGAACGATGCCATCGACGCCAAATGGGACCGAAAGCACGCTCCCGACCGCCCGATACCGTCCGGTAAAATCTCTCACCGTGCCACCTGGGTGGTTTGCATTCTGGAAACTATTGGAGGGGTTGCGCTCCTCACCCGTTTCACTTCGGCTCATCCCCTTCTCATCGGCGGCCTGATTTTCTGTGTCGTTCTGTACAATCTCCTTCACAAGCACTGGAAAGGATCCGTTCTTCTCATGGGGCTGTGCCGCGCATTCGTCTATGTTGCGGCCGGCAGTGCCGTCGCCACCCAGACAAGTTCTATTGAGGTTCCGGGCATTCTCTACGCCATTTCCGGAGCGGTTGTTCTCTACATTGCCGGGATCACTCTCGCAGCGAGAAATGAGCACCTCGACAGCCCGGTCGGAACTTCATTTCTGAACCGGATTCTCCTGATGCTGCCCGTTCTTTTTCCCCTGCTAGGTGCACGCACGGTTCCGACCGACTCCCTCTACGTGGCGATTACGGTGGTCGGTGTTTTCGGGATTTGGGCCTGGATCGTCCTTTCCCGAAAAGCACTCTCTGAGAAAATTCCCAAAGGTATCGCCCTTCTCATCGCAGGCATCGCGTTCTACGACGCCGCCATCCTCGCATTTGCTGACTGGCGGGCTGCTTTCGCCGCGCTGGCCTGCTTTCTCCTCACCCTGGGGCTGCAAAAAGTCGTCCCGGCGACGTAGCGGCACATCCTTCTGATATCACTTCTCGATCCAGCCGAGGGAGGCAAAAAACGCATCCAATTGCGGTAGGATTCTATCGTAGGCAGGTTGATCGCTGACTTTCGATTCTCTACCGAAATTGAAAAAGCCATGCGGTTCGCCCTCATAACCGTGCAGGGTCGATTCGTTCCCCGCAGCAATCATTTTTTCGTGAAACGCTTTAGCCGTTTCGTAGGGAACCATAGTATCCGCTTTGCCGTGAAAAATCACAGCAGGCGGCTCCGCATCTCCAACATGGTGCGCGGGAGAAAGCGCCTCCGGCTCCACTCCCATTCTTTCCTTCAACTCCTCATGCCGGTCCTCCGGCCAGGGATTTTTTCCATCGAGCGGCGCCAGAACGCAGGCGGGATTGAACAGCGCAAGGGCATTTGGCCTCGATTCCGGATCCGCTTCGATCACTCCGAGGCACGCCGCAATATGACCGCCTGCACTGCCACCACCGGCCGCAAGCCGCTCCGGATCTACCCCCAGCTCAGCAGCATGAGACCGGATGTATCGCATCGCATCCCGGGCATCTTCGACACAGTCCTTTGCCAGAGTCCCGTGACGGGACGAAACCCGATAATCCGCGACAAACGCTACCATGCCTTTCTCCGCGAGGTGTTCTGAATGGGGAACGAACTGATTCGGAGAACCCGCTTTCCACCCACCTCCAAAAAAGAAGACGATCGCGGGCCGCTTTTCCTCTTTCCTCCCGTCCGCCGAGGCAAAACGCCAAAGCTTCAGTTCCACCTCCCCAGCCGTTTTGTAGATATGTGAGGACGTGCTCTCAATCTGCGGCGGGTAGCCCGGCTTGCGCGCTTTCCCCTTTTGCTGAGAGAATGAAGTGGAAAAGACAAGGCTCGCGAGGAGCAATACGATAGAGAATCTCATTCGCCTAAAATGGTGCGGTGAATCCCGCAGAGCAATTACGCTCTTCCGTAGAAATTCGCCCTCCTCCTGATCAATTCCGCCGCTATTCTTCTCCCTGTGAACTGGTCAGAAAAACGGATCCTCGTCACCGGCGGAACCCACGGGATCGGGCGGGCGATTGCACTCGGACTACTCGACGCCGGGGTGAAAAACCTCGTCATCGCCGCAGAGGAGGTGGAGCCGTCTGATTGGGCAGAGCCCGGAGGGCGCGGCGCGCAATACATCCGCGCCGATCTGGAAACCGAAAACGAACCGGTTTCACTGGTTCACCATGCGGCAGAACTTCTCAATGGTCTCGATGGCATCGTTCATTGCGCAGGCGTCTATCTCGAAGGTAACCGCAACTCGCTCTCCGCTGTCGAAACCTGGAACAAAACGGTAAACATCAAGGCGCGTGCCGGGTATCTCCTGGCCCACGCCTTTTCGGAGATCGCCAGTGACCGGGGTGCCTTCGTCGCCGTTACCTCCATCAACGCGGAGCAATCTGAACCCGACCACCTCGCCTACGATCCGGCCTGCGCTGCTCTCGGCGGAGTCATTCGCGCCTTCGCCGTTCAGCACGCACCCCGCCTCCGCTTCAACGCTCTTGCGCCGGGATTGATTCACACGCGGCTCACCGATGAAGTCGCGCAATCGGATGAGGCCTCCGCCCACGTAGCGAAAAACATTCCAATGGCCGCAATGGGAAAAGCGGAGGACTGCGTCGGCACGGCCCTGTTCCTCCTGGGCGACGATTCCGGCTACATCACCGGGGAAACGATATTCGTAGATGGCGGGATCCGCGCAAACCAGATGTCACGGGAATAGTCAGGTGGAGCTTTCGCCATCCTCCACTTCCACACGAAACCGAATCAAAAATACAAAAAACCCGATCAGAGAAATCACTCCAAGCGCATACCAGAAGGGGCGGAACTCAGCGAGGGCAAAGGTTTTTCCGCTGGCGAAGAAATGAGCCAGCGTGCTGTTGAGTGCGACAGCAAGCAGAGGTCCAATTCCATACCAGATGAAATTAAAGACGGACTGCGCCGTGTTGGCGACGTCTTCGGACGCAACCTTGTTGATGTAGATGAAACAGGTACTGGTGAAGAAAGCGTAGCAAATCCCGTGAATTCCCAGTCCAAAGATGATCAGTGGCATGGGGATTCCGATGGTGCCGAAAAGAAAAAAGCGAAAGGCATACGCTCCGATCCCGATCAGGAGAATGGTCTTGAATCCGAGTCGGGGAAGGAGGCGGCCCAATACGATATACATCAAGATTTCGCAGATCTGACCGACGGCCATCGCGGGCAAGATGCTCGCATTGTCGAGCCCCGCTTCACCGAGAAACTTCGCACACTGCATGAAGTAGATTGTGTTCATCGGACTGATGATCAGGGTGACGAACAACATCACCGCGATCGATGGAATCTTGAGAAGTGCAAAAGCATCGGCTACGGCAGGCCGCTGCGATGCCGATTTCACAGCCGGCGTATTCGGCAGGCAGAAGAATGCCCACACGCCGTATCCCAGTGCCAGGATCCCGGACCAGAGAACCGATTTTTTCATCTCTCCCATCACCATGGGAACGTCATCCCCTTTGAAGAAAGGAGGGAGCCAACTTGGAGAAACGTTGGTTTTCAAGACGAGCAGGGAAAAGCTCCAACCCATCAATACCCAGCCGACTGCGGTCCACAACCGGACGTTGGGAAACTGGCGACTGGGATCTTTGAGATGTTTCATCGCCAGGGCATTGCAGATCGCCGCTGCCGGCATAAACATCAGGGTGAAGGAAACGGAAAGCAGCAACCAGGCGAGAAAGCTGTTCTGCGGGTAGACCGCGATCTTGAGAATCCCTCCGATCATCATGAGAACGCCAAGCACCCGTTGAGCTGCGAAATGACGGTCCGCGAATTGTACGATAAACGGCGAACAGAGCGCACCTACCGAGGCTGCGATTCCGACGATCATCCCCATCTGGGTTTCGGTGAATCCAAGGCCGCCTTCGTCCGGCGAAGCAGTGAGAAATTTTCCAGCGATGGGAAGCCACAGCCCGTAAATTCCGAACTGGAGAAACATCATCGCACAGAGGCGGGGGAATACAGGCATGGTGGTGTGGTCTGGTTAGAAAATGTTTTTGCAAACCCTACATTTCAGCGAGTCAGCACGACCCGGAGACTTCGTATCCGGCACACCGGCCGGGAAACCCTGTTTGGTCACCGCCCCAACAGGGTCAGCATCTTTGTTCAACCCTGTCAGGTAGCGAAACACGATGGCAAAAGGTTAAAAGTTTTCGAGGTCGACGGTGACACCCCCGTCATCAATTGACTTCATCGCCGCGAGAATCATTCGTGTCGCTTCGAGTCCGTAGCCTCCATCGACAGTTGACTCCCCTCCCCTCCCGAAGGCGGCGATCTCCTGCACCAGTTTGCGGTCGGCACCGAAGTGGGAGGTTTCGAAGTCTTCGGATTTGCACTCGATCACTTCGTGGCTTTTTTCTCCGTAGTCGGTCACGATGTCGATCTCCCCGCGCAGGCGAGTCAGGATGATTCGACCTTTTGTCCCGACGAGCTCGAACGTTTCCTCGTCATCCGCTTGTGGCCCATAGACGCTGTAAAAAATATTCGCGACCACCCCGTTGTTGTATTGATAGTGTATCGAAGCGTGATCAAAAATATCGGCTCCGCTTTTGTAAACGCAGTTGTCTTTTCGCTTCAGCGGATCGGTTTCGGTTTCGTAACTGCGGTCGACCGCGCCTTTCATCTGGTCCTGCGTATCCGGCATGGCCTCGCTGGCACGATAGGGGCATTCGCGATCACAGACGGAGCAAAATTCGGGCGCATCCTCCTCCTCGATGAAAACGTTTCGACCTCCAAAAGCATTGACCTTTGTCGCCTTTGCATCACCAAGGAACCAGTTGAAGACGTCAGTGTAGTGGGAACCCTTATCATTCAGTGCACCACCACTGACCGCGCGGGTGCGGTGCCAGGTTTGGAAGTAGAACGAGTAAGGAAGCACGGCGCGGATCAGCAACATTTTGAGATCACCAATTTTGCCGGAGGAAACAATCTCGTGCAGCTTCAGCCACGGCGTTTCGTAGCGGCGAGTGAATCCCATGATCATCGGATTACCCGCCTCGATCTCCGCATCTCGAATCGCGATGGAGTCTTCGAGAGTGTGTGCGATCGGCTTGTCGAGATAGACTTTCTTCCCCGATTGGAGAGCCGGGATTGTTGCCTCAGCATGAGCTGCTGTCGGTGAAGTCACAACAATCAGGTCGACATTCGGATCATCGATCAGCTCCTGCGCGGCTGCATGAAAGCGAATTTCCAATGGCGGATTTCCTGCCGCCTTCGCGACTTCGTTCAGCTCGTCGCGAGCGATTTCCATCCGGCTTTCGGTACGATTGCAGAAAGCGGTGACTGTGATGTCGAGTTCCTGTGCCTGCTCTGCAATCTGCCGCCCAATGCAGGTAATACCTCGGCTCCCTGTCCCGATGATCCCAACTCGTAGCGTGCTCATTTTCTAATAAATACCGGTGAGGCCCAGGCCCATTGATCGTTCAGCTGGCGAACGCGGGCGTAGTAGAACCCGTCATCCATCGGTTCGTCGTCGACAAAGGAGACGCTCCATTTCCATTCGTGAGGAAGAGGCGCACGATGGAAACGCCAGGAGGGAGCGTCTGTGTGATCGAGGAATCCGCTCCTGGCTCCGGCAATCAAATCCTCGAGAGTGTGTTCGGCACGAACCCCGTTCACAACCGCAAAAACCGTTGCGTGCCGCGGCATCTCCACCTCAATGCACATCCCCTGAGTAGTGGGAGTGGAATTCGTGGGATTGCCGCTGGACCGGGTTTGGAAAGAAACAGAGCAGTCCTTTTGCCCGAGAACTTTCGAAGTGTAAAAACTCTCTCCTTCCTCTGCGTCGCGTTCTGACGGGGACACCACCTCCAAGCCACGAAACCGGGACTCAATAGAATGGATAGTTCCCTCTTCGATTCCGAACTCGACCTCCCAATCCGCCGTTTTGTGCTTCGCGCCCCATCCGAGTTCCAGGTGAAGCTTCGTCCGAATGATTTCACCATCTTCGCCAACCGGTTCAATATCCGTCGGGGAAACCCGTTTCCAAAGTTTGCCGTTCCGGATGATATCCAGCGAATCAATGGCACCCCCGGCGCGAACATCGACGGAAATTTCCCGGGTTTTCGAAGCCGGGATCACCGACCCAAGAGGCGCGCCATTCACCGAAAACTGAAGCTCCATCCGATCGCCTGTCAAAGCCACCAATCGCCTCGCGTAGAGAGCGTCCCAGATCGCATCCCGCGTTCCGTCCTTCGCCCACAGAAGGGTTCGCCCGTGCCCGTAACTCCCGGGATGGCCGCTGTGATGGTCGGTTCCCCCGGAAAACCCAAAGACATGCCCGCGTTCCAATCCGCAGGCGATCGTGCTCTCCCAGTCCGAAGGCCCCATCGAGTGAAGAAACGGGCGCGTGTTTTCACTGCTCTCCGAACACCCGTGCATGGATAGCATTTCCACAAAAGGCGCAAAGCGCGAATCAAAGGAATCCCAATCGATACCACGCGTGCCCTTGCGATATCCAACGTGGTGCGGCTGCGCGATGCTGTCTTTTCCCGCGTCGCGGAGTTGCTGCAATTGATCATGCAGATCTTCGATGGAATCCGGGTGGAGAATTTCCCCGTCCAGATCTTTGTATAACATGTTCCGGTCGCCCGACGCACAGGAATGAACTTCGAAGCCAGGGAATATGACAAACTCCCCTTCCCGGTTCCTTTCCCGCAGGGTCTCCATCATTTTCTCCCAAACATCCCGAAGCCGGGCAAAACCCATCTCGTGAAAATCGATGATGTACTGGATGCGCTCATCCGCCTCCGGCATGTCAGGCCAGTGTGCGTGCCCCGTGATCGATACGAAATCGAGCTGCTCCTCCGCGTTGGACAAGGCGTCGTCAAGAGAGCCATGCCCGTAGGAAATCCCGCAGTGATTGTGCATATCGCCATAGAGTGGGCGGAAGTTCTGAAAAGAAGTGAGCATAAATCGCGGAAGACCATCTACCACCGCACGCCGTAAACCACAAGCCTATTATACAATTATTTTACAATTTGATTCTGCATATTGACGATGGCAAAGTGTCCCGCGTCCATGAAAAACCCGACGATGACAGATGTGGCAGAGCGTGCCGGAGTATCTCACGCAACCGTATCCCGGATTGTGAACGGGCGCCCCGGGGTCAGCGCACAGGCCGAAGCTGCCGTTCGCGATGCAATGGCAGAGCTGCAATACCTCGCACCCCCTTCCAGTCAGCGCCCAGGTCGCAATCCGAATACAAAACGCCTGCAACGCCACATCGCCTTTCTGACTTTCGATCGCGCCTTTGCCGAGCACAGTTCCTTTGTTGCATCAGTCTATGAAGGAGCGCGCCGGGCTGCGATGGAAAAGGATTTCGTTGTCTCTCTCCTCTCTTTGGATGGGTATGATTCGGTTCCCGACTGGATCCATCCCCGCAATCTTGACGGCCTGCTTCTTCAGGGATTGCGCTCACGCAGCCATCTCACCCGGACCGCAGAGGAAATCCCTTCGCTCTGGCTGACCACTCACGGCGACGGGCATGAGGACTCGGTTCTGCCGGGCAACGAAAAGGTGGGAGAAATCGCAGCGCGATATCTGCAGGCACAAGGTCACCAGCGAGTCGCTGCCATCGGAGTGGAGCCTGACAATCCCTCCTACCGCGTCCGAATCGATTCCTTCGTCGCTGCCGCGAAAAAGCTCGGTATGAAGGTACAGTCGCTTTCTCCGACGAAGCGCGAGCTGGAAATCCAGGACGGCCGACAGCGGATGGAAAACGCCGTCGGCAAAGTCCTTTCCCGCCCGAAGCGGGACCGACCCACCGCGCTGTTTCTTCCCTCTGACTACATGACCGCTCAAGCGCACTTCGCATGCCGAAAGCTGGGTGCGACACCGGGGAAAGATTTTGCCTTCGTTTCCTGTGACAACGAGGCGGCGTATCTGGAAGGCCTTTTTCCCCGCCCCGTCACCATCGACCTGGGAACGGAAGCGCGGGGCAGACTCGCCTTTCAGATGCTGCTATCGAGGATCGAAGATCCGTCGCGCGATCGGAGGGCGACTTTGCTTCTGGATCCGGTTTTGGTGGAGGGGTGAAAATTCAGTCTTTGCCGGAACCCATGCGACAGCGGCTGCGCGAGGACGGGCGGCTGCGAAAGATAGGTTTCGTTGAATTTCTCTTCAGGGTCGAGACAGAATTCATGTAGGCTCCCCACATGCGATTCCTCATCATCCTCCTGCTGCTCAGCCAAAGCGTCGCAGCAGAAGAACCTCTCACGCGGATCCTCTTCGGCTCTTGCATCAAACAGGAGAACCCGATCCCGATTCTGGAGACAGTCCTTTCCCGGAAACCGGAGCTGTTTCTTTTCCTCGGCGACAACGTCTACGCCGACACAGATGACATGAACGAGATGCGGAAGAAATATGCAAAACTTGGGAATGTCCCCGCTTTTCAAAAACTTCGAGAGGTCAGCCAGATCATGGCAGTCTGGGACGACCATGACTACGGTCGCAACGATGCCGGAGCGGAATACCCGATGCGGGCGGAGGCTCAGGAAGTATTCCGGGAATTCTGGGACAGGCCGGACAATCCGGATAGAGAAGGTGTCTATGATTCCAAAATCTTCGGACCGGTCGGCAAACGGGTTCAGGTCATTCTTCTCGATACCCGATACTTTCGCGGCCCCTTGAAGACAGGTGAACGCCGAACCGGTGGAAAATATTATCCGACTGAGGACGCATCAATCTCAATGCTGGGAGAAAAGCAATGGCTGTGGTTGGAGAAAGAACTCAGAAAACCGGCCGAAATCCGGCTCATCGGATCGGGGATTCAAATCGTGCCGGAGGCGGCAGGACAGGAAACGTGGTCGAATCTCCCTAACGAGCGGCAGCGCCTCTTCGATTTAATCGCAGAGACTAAGGCGGAAGGCGTCATCCTTCTCAGCGGCGATCGCCACTGGTCCGAATTTTCGAGGGTGACAGAAAACGCGCCCTATCCTCTTTATGATTTCACTTCGAGCAGCCTGAATCAGATTCACCCGAGAGGAACGCCGACGGAAAATCGGTTTCGGGTTTCAGAAACGACCTATCACAAAGAGAACTTCGGCGAGATCGAGATTGATTGGGCGGGTGAAGAGACCTCGCTGACTGTTTCGATACGCGATCTGGTAGGGAAGGTGAAAATCGCGGAACGGGTGCTGTTGACTGAGTTGCGTTCCCCGGGCGAGTAACCGGTTTGTTCGTTTGCCCGCGAACTTCCGTTCAGCGACCACATTGTAGCGCCGATCTCCAGGTGGCCGAGCCCAGAGCTGAAATTGGCGGCCTGAAGATCGCCGTTCTGTGAGACAGGGAAAAAGAGGAGGATAATGAAAAGGAGGTAGAACGCCTGCGACAGTCTACGCAATCCAGTCCTCAATCACCTTTCCACCCACATCAGTCAGCCGGAAATCGCGGCCCTGGAACCGGTAGGTCAGCTTGAGGTGATCGAGCCCGAACTGATGCAGCATCGTGGCGTGAAGGTCATTCGCATGCACGGGCTTGTCGGCAATATTCCATCCGATTTCGTCTGTTTCGCCATAGGTCAGTCCTCCCTTCAAACCACCTCCCGCCATGAGCATGGAATAGGCAAAAGGGTGATGGTCACGACCGGTTACCCCGGACCGTCCGCGCCGGTTTTCCCCGAGAGGCGTTCGCCCAAATTCCGATCCCCAAACGACCATGGTCGAGTCGAGCATACCGCGTTGCTTCAAATCCTTGATCAACGCGGCGACAGGCTGATCCACCGCGGTCGCGTTGTATTGCAACTCCTTGTCGAGGTTGGAATGCTGATCCCAGCTCGCGTGGACAATATTTATGAAACGAACACCACGCTCGACCATACGGCGGGCGAGGAGGCAGTTCTTCGCAAAGGTATCGTAGGTTTGCAGGCCGGGCAGCGAACCGCGAAAATTTCCCTGCGGCTCCTTTCGACCGACCCCGTAAAGATCGAGAATGTGCTGCGGCTCCCCTGACAAATCCACCAACTCCGGCGCGGCTGTTTGCATTCGATTCGCAAGCTCGTAATTGGCAATCCGGCTCGCGATCTCCGGATCGTGGATCTCTTTGTATTTCCGGTCATTGAGATCCCTGAGCGCGTCCAGCCCGGCCCGTTGCAATTCCGGCGGAAGGCCTTTCGGATTTCCCAGATTCAGGACCGGATCCCCCTGATTACGAAACGGCACGCCGGCGTATTTCGACGGGAGAAACCCCGACTGCCAAAGCGTTGAACCTCCCGAAGAGCCGCGTCCCGCAGTGAGCACAACATAGCCGGGAAGGTTTCGCGAAGCGGAACCGAGTCCGTAGTTGAGCCACGATCCCATCGTCGGCATCCCGAAGCGTGACACGCCGCATTGCATGAGCAGTTGCCCGGGGTGGTGATTGAATTCCTCACTGTGCATCGAGCGAATCTGGATGAGGTCGTCTGCAACCGTTCCCAGGTGCGGAAGCAGGTCAGAAAACTCCATCCCGCTTTCCCCGTGCTTCTTCCACTCTCGCGGGGAGCCCATCACTGTGGCGGAATCCGGCTGAATGAAGGCAAAGCGGGCTTTTTCCGTCAGCGCCTTCGGAAGTTTTTGTCCGTCCAACTCATTCAGTTTCGGCTTCGGGTCGAAGAGGTCGAGCTGAGACGGAGCACCCGCCATAAAGATAAAGATGCAGGCCTTTGCTTTGGCTTCGCCGTGTGTTTGGAGATTTCGAAAGGTATCGGGGTCGCTCACTGTATTGGCATTGAGCAGACCGTCGTCACTCAACATTGAGCCGAGCGCGATGCCGCCGAGACCCGATGCGGAGGTGGCGAGAAATTCCCGGCGTGTGGATTGAATAGATTGATTCATGGGAGAGGCTTGTTTCAACCGCGGGTTATAAACTCATCCAGATTCAAAATCACCCGAACCGTTGCGGCCCAGCTCGCGGCTTCTTCGGGTGGGATACCTTCGGGGCGGTGCGCACCGGCGAAGTCAACGGCATCTTCATTGTGGATCCGATAGTGTGATCTCGCCTGCTCGAGCAAACTCGCGAGGCGTTCCCGCTCCTGATCCGCCGGGGCGCGGGAAAGGCAGAGGCGGAAGGCTCGTTCGAGGCGGGCCGCATCGTCAGCAGGAGCTTCGCGAAGAACGCGTCCGGCGAGAGCCTGAGCGGCTTCGGTGAAGGTTTCGTTATTCAGGGTAATGAGTGCCGCGATGGGAGTGTTCGAGCGACTCCGCTGTACATTCGTGACATTCGAATCAGGACAATCGAATGTCATCAAATTCGGATGCGGGGCTGTCCGCTTAAAGAAGGTGTAGAGTCCCCGGCGATATCGATCTTCGCCCTCACTGACTTTCCATTTGAAAGCGGAATTGTAGTTCGCGTCGGTGACTCCGGGGGGAATCGGCGGAAAAACACTCGGCCCACCCACTTTCTGCGAAAGCAATCCGGCGGCGGAGAGGGAAATATCGCGAACCGTTTCGGCCTGGACGCGAAAACGGTTCTGCCGGGCGAGAAGACGGTTCTTCGGGTCAATATCAGAAAGATCGGGGCGGTGATGAGAGGATCGCTGGTATGCCTCGCTCGTGACGATGGTGCGAATCAGCTTTTTGCGAGACCAGCCGTTGCGGATGAATTCCGAAGCAAGCCAGTCGAGCAGCTCCGGGTGGGAAGGGCGACCCCCCCGCACGCCAAAATCCTCGACCGTACTGACCAGGCCCTCGCCAAAAAGGTGCGCCCAGATACGGTTCGCAACAACGCGGGGCGGTAGCGGGTTTTCCCCACTGACCAGCCAACGGGCGAGATCAAGCCGGTCGCCGGTCTCTCCCCGATGCTCAACGGCAGGCAGAGAGGCGAAAGTTCCGGCAATCACCTCGTGCATCGGTTCTTTGAATTCGCCGCGACGGAAGACGTGCGTTTTTCGCGGATCCTTGACGCGCTCTGTGAGAACGCGGACCGCCATGGTCGGTTTCTTCGGAAGCCCGGCTTCCAGTTTCGAAACACCCTCACGAAGCGCCGCGATGCCGGGGTCGGTTCGGGTAAAGAAGTCGCTAACCGCAGCGGGAATACTCGACGCAACAGGGTCGGGTGAGGAGCTTGACCCTGTTGATTCGTTGACGGAACCCTGTTGGGCACCGCCCCGTTGGGCACCGCCTTCCGGAAGCGAGTCCGATGACCCGGAGATTACCGCTACCGCTTCTTGTTTTGTCAGGAATTCACGAACTCCGGAAGGAACGATGAGGCGGGTGGGACTCGTCAGAGCGGAGATGCGGAACTTACCGATCATGTGTTGGGTTCCGTAGTTCTGGACCAGTTCAATGACGAACGGACTCTCTTTGTCCGACGTGACCGGGGACGCGAGACCGAAAATGGCGTGATTGGCTTTTCCGTATTCGGGCCCGATCGCCCATCCGGTGCCTTCCGTTTTGCCTTTTGTGTTCTCGTCGATCGCTCCGGTGACGTTCCAGGTTTTCTCCTGCCAGTGCGAGGCTTCGGCGTCGGCGAAAATTTGGCGTTTTCCGCCGACCGTGAGCCGGATTTGATTGAGAACAAAGTTTCCGTGCTTCACGCGACCAGGTCCATTAGCGGGAAGAGACGGATCAGGAAGGACCTCGAGCTTGAGACCCGTCACGGTGGCACCTGCGGGAATTTCACCCTCGATCCGGTAGGTGCCGGAATCGACATTGGTTCCGCCAACCAGAACCGTATTGGCTTTTTTGTCGGTTTGGAAAGTGACTCCTTTGGGTCCGGTAATTTTATTTATAGAAAGCGGAGCAAATGTTGGTTTGTCAGTTGCCGTGGCGAGTCGCCGATTAGCTGAGCGGATGCGATCTGCCAGATTGGGGGCAAAAGCACTCTCCGCTTTGGCAAGGTCCGCCTTTGCTTTCTCCAACTGCACTTTGCGGGAGGAAACGACATCTTTCCAGCGGGCCACATCGGCAGATGGTCCGTCCATGGTCGTGGTCGTTTCATCACCATTGTTGAAGTAGGCAAAGAGCTGGTAGTATTCATCGAGCGTGATCTCGTCGTATTTGTGAGTGTGGCAGCGGGCACAACCGACGGTCAATCCGAGCCACACGGTGCCGGCGGTCTCGACCCGATCCATCACGGCCGCGACACGCCATTGTTCTTTATCGGTTCCGCCTTCTGTGTTTGTCAGGGTCTGACGATTGAAAGCGGTGGCGAGCAACTGGCCTTCGGTGGCGTCCGGGAGGAGGTCGCCGGCGAACTGCTCGATGGTGAACTGATCGAAGGGCAGGTCGCGATTGATCGCGTCGATGACCCAGTCGCGATACCGCCACGCGTTGGGCCGGTTGTTGTCCTTCTCGTACCCGTAAGAGTCGGCGTAGCGCGCATGGTCGAGCCAGTGCCGGCCCCATCGCTCTCCGAAGTGGGGGGAAGCGAGCAGGTCGGAAACGAGACGGTCGACGGCGGTTTTCCGGTCTTTCCGAAAACGCGGCAAATGATCGGAGATTTGTTCCGGCGTCGGCGGCAATCCCATGAGATCGTAGAAAAGCCGACGAATCAGGGTGATATCGTCGGCAGGCGGTGACGGTTTGATGCTTTCTTTCTCCAGGCGTTGGGAAACGAAGTAATCGACGGGCGAATCTCCCGGCCTGAGAACAGACGAGTCGAAATTCGCCAGCTCGCGATAAGCCCAATGCTTTGGCCAATGGGCTCCCTGCGTAATCCACCGTTGCAGGATTTCTTTTTCCTCCTCCGTCAATGGCTCGCCTTTGTCCGGCGGCGGCATGACTTCGTCGGGATCATCCGAATGAATGCGCTCGATCAGATGAGATGCCGCGGCGTTTCCGGGAACAACAGCGCGAAAGCCAGACTTGAGTTTGGAAGAAGCAAATTCGATCGAGGTGAGGCGCAGTCCGCCTTTCTTGTCATCCGGCCCGTGACAGAGCGTGCATTTCTCGGCGAAAATCGGCTGCACATCGCGGATGAAGTCGACTTCGGCACATACGGATGGAAGAAGGAAAGCTGGCGAAAGAAGGATCCCTGCAAATCGTACATCCATACTCCGAGCTTGCGAAAAAACGAAAGCATGGTCAAGGCCGCCACCTTACGGATCAGCGGAGCAACAAAAATGCCCCAATTGAAACCTTACCGAGTCTTCTGCCGTACTTCAAACCGATCGATGGAAGTGCCTGGATTTCTAAATCCTTTCACTTTGCGGTTTTGCCGCTTGCCACTCAGGCATTTGAAACTATTTTGTTTCCACAGATGAAAATCTCGACGCACAGCACCAATCTACTTGTTCTCCCGCTCGCTCTCGAGCTGGTGCTACTGGGCTGATCTGCCCTGCCCCCGTCTTTTCTCCCAACGTTTGACTCTCGCTTTGTCGGGTGAACCATGTCCCGACGTTTCCCTTTTTTCTCCATACTAGAAAACCCATGAAACCTGAATCCATCCAGAAGTACCGACCGTTTCCAGCGGTCGATCTCCCGGACCGGCAGTGGCCGGACCGGACCATCACGCATGCCCCGACCTGGTGCAGCGTTGACCTTCGCGACGGGAATCAGGCGCTACCGATTCCGATGAGCGTGGAGGAAAAGCTCCGTCTCTTCGACGAACTCGTCCGTATCGGCTTCAAGCAGATCGAAGTCGGTTTCCCCTCCGCCGCTGACACGGAGTTCAACTTTCTCCGGGCATTGGTTGATCAAAACCGCATCCCCGACGACGTCACCATTCAGGTATTGGTGCAGGCGCGTGAGCATCTCATTCGACGCACTTTCGAAAGTCTTGCCGGTGTGAAAAAGGCGATTGTGCATTTGTACAATTCCACCTCGCCCTTGCAGCGACGAGTTACCTTCAGCGATGCCTCGCAGGAGAAGATCAAACAAATCGCAGTCGACGGCGCGAAGTTGATCAAGGAACTCGTTCCGACTTTGCCGGACACGGACATCACCTTGCAGTATTCGCCGGAGAGCTTTTCCGATACCGAACTCGACTACGCCGTCGAAGTCTGCAATGCCGTTTCTGCCGTGTGGGAACCCACTCCGGAAAAGAAGATCATCCTCAATCTCCCTGCGACGGTTGAATGGTCCACGCCGAACGTTCACGCGGATCAGATCGAATGGTTTTGCCGCCACGTCGACAACCGGGAAAATTCGATCATCAGCCTGCACACGCACAACGACCGGGGAACGGGAACTGCTGCGACCGAACTCGGTTTGCTCGCCGGAGCCGACCGGGTCGAAGGCACTCTCTTCGGGAACGGGGAGCGGACTGGGAACCTCGATATCGTTGTTGTCGCCTTGAACATGAACAGCCACGGCATTGAAACCGGGTTGGACTTTTCCGACTTATCGTCGACGCGGAGAATCTACGAAGAAACGACCCGCCTCACCGTTCCCGAGCGACAGCCCTACGCCGGCGAATTAGTCTTTACCGCATTTTCCGGCAGCCATCAGGATGCGATCAAGAAAGGTTTTGACCGGCGCACGAAAGATCTCGCGGAAGACGAATCAGTGAAATGGGGTGTGCCCTATCTCACGATCGATCCGCAGGATCTCGGACGCAGCTACGAAGCGATCATCCGTATCAACAGCCAGAGCGGAAAAGGCGGAGTCGCCTACGTGCTCGACCGGGAGCACGGATTCGATTTGCCCAAATCGATGCACCCACAGGTTGGAAAATTTGTTTATGACCGCGCCGATGAGGAGGGCCGTGAACTTTCCAATGACGAAATTGGTGATTTCTTTTTCGAGGAATTCGTCAACAAGAACGCGCCCATGAGTCTTGAGGAATTCGAACTCGATCACACCGCCATGGCCCGCGGCGAAGTCGTCTGCCATGCTACCGTGAAGATTGGAGAAGAAACCATCCAGGGTACCGGAAAAGGAAACGGCCCGATCAACGCCTTTGTGCATCTTCTCGAAGAAGCCGGGCACAAGGATTTCAAAGTGACCGACTACCGCAGCCAGGCGCTTCGCGGAGGATCCGATGCAGACTCCGCTGCCTACGTGCAGATCCAGGAGGAAAACTCCGGTCGCCTCCTCTGGGGCTGCGGCGTTGATCCTTCGATTGAAATGGCGGGCCTCAAGGCTCTCATCTGCGGATGGAATCTTCTCCGCACCACAGAACCGGATGAAGCATGAGTAAAAAAGCGATCCTTTTTGATCTCGACGGAACTCTTCTCGACACGCTGCAGGACCTCGCCGATTCCGGCAACGAGGTCCTCGCCGCGCGCGGGTTTCCGACTCATCCCACGGATGCCTACCGGACCTTTATCGGAAACGGAATGATGAATCTCGTCCGGGACATTTTCCCGGACGGGCATCGCCCCGCCGAAGGAACAGAGACCGATCAAATCCTGACAGAATACCGGGAGGCCTACGGCAGAAATTGGAGAAACACGACAGTCTTGTATCCCGGAATCGCCGAATTGCTCGACTCCTTGAACGAACAGGAAATCCCCATCGGCATCCTGTCGAACAAGGCACACGACTTCACAGTGAAGTGCGCCCAGGCATTCCTAAGCGAATGGAAATGGGATGTTATTCTCGGCGCTCGTGATGGCGTTCCGAAAAAACCGGACCCCGCCGGAGCTATCGAAGCAGCTACTCAATTCGAGATCACCCCGGAAAGCTGCTATTTCGTCGGCGATTCCGACGTCGATATGTTCACCGCCGTGAATGCCGGAATGCACGCCGTCGGGGTGAGCTGGGGTTTCCGCAGCGTCGAGGAGTTGCGCGAAGCGGGAGCCGAGGCGGTGTTAGGGAAGCCCGGGGACTTGACGGATCTCGTCGCCGGGTAGCCACGGCATGGCAGCCGGAGTGGCCGCCCTACAGAAACGTGATCACGCAATTCCCCCCGTGGCAGCCGGAGCGGCCGCCCTACAAAATGTGATCACGCCCCCCCTGTAGGGCGGGCGCTCCGCCTGCCACATAATACCATTGACAAAGCATGTTATTATGAACACCATTGGAAACAATGGCGCACCCTCCTCGAATTCCTGTCCGTCTTCCGTGGGGAACATCGGTAACTTATTTTCTGACCATTTGTGAAAGAGATCGTAAAAATGCCTGGGCAAATGAAGGTTTCTTTTCCGGATTTAAAGCTGCTGCAGACAAACTGACAAATCAACGGCTGTGGTTCATCAAGGCTGCAGTCGTAATGCCGGACCACCTTCATCTCCTTGCGACCCCGCTCCAGGAGCGAGATCAGCCGGTGGGAAACCTGTCCGCTGCACTGAAGCGGTGGACAAGAAGTCAGGTGCCCTCACCTTCGTGGAATTGGCAAAGTGGATCTTTTGATCGGCTTCTTCGCTCTACGGATACTATTGAGAGGAAGTGGGAATACATGAGAGAAAATCCCGTCCGTGCCGGGCTGGTAGAGCAATGGCAGGACTGGCAATGGTCACTTGGTTTGCGGGAATATCGGGATTTGGAGTTGATGATGAGCGGGAATTGAAAATCCAAACCGTGGCAGCCGGAGCGGCCGCCCTACAGATAATCGATCATGCGTTCCCCCTGTAGGGCGGGCGCTCCGCCTGCCCCTGCTCACTTGCCTGCCCTCGCATCCCGCCCTTGCCGATCGAAACACCTTCGGCGAATATGCGCGAATGCTGCGAGTGTGCGCCATCGTCTTTTTTCTCTTTCCAATCATTTCCTCGGGATTGGCCCAGAGCACCAGCTCTTTTCAACTCGTCCCGTGGAAAGATGAAATGTTCCGCGTGCCCGATGTATTGGAATCGCGGCATGACGGTGACTTTCTCATTCTCGACTACCGCTCCGCTCGCGATATCAACGGGCGCGATGCCATTCCCGAAAAACAGGCGAAGCCGGAACGGGTGTCTACGGAAATCAACAATGTCCAGCAGGACCTCAAATTGAAAACCAGGGCAGGCGCGATCAAACATTTCGCCGTCGGGAAGACCGAGGGTGCCTCGGTCATCGTGGTCTACTTTCACGGAAAAGGCGGAAGTCGCGAGCAGGGGGTCGACGACGGAACCTTCGGCGGCAATTTCAACCGTATCAAGAATCTCGCGGTCCGTAGCGGGGGACTCTACCTGGTCCCCGACATTGCGAGTTTCACGGGGCGCGGTGCAAAACAAATCCACGCCATGTTGATGCACTATTCGGCGCGTTCGCCGGGCGCACCGATCATCCTTTCCT
Organism: Verrucomicrobiales bacterium; assembly: GCA_022361255.1. Lineage (GTDB taxonomy): Bacteria > Verrucomicrobiota > Verrucomicrobiia > Verrucomicrobiales > DEV007 > Arctic95D-9. The sequence goes on along the minus strand of JAKSBG010000262.1, from coordinate 2,249 downwards.
GCGGCTCTGCCGGCGGAAGACTTTGCTATCAATTGGCGAGAAAAGAGGACCTCGCCCCGCGACTCGGCGGAATGATCTTTCTCGGCTCTTTTCCCGATAATCCGCTGATCGGATCCGCTGCATGGAAATCCCGTGTCCCGATCTATATTGGCCACGGCAGTCGCGACTGGGTTTCCTACCTCAGCAAAATGGAGGCGCTCTACCTCCGGATTCGCGAAGTCAGCCCCGACTACCCGATCAAGTTTGAGCGATTTGAATCGGGCACCCACGGAACTCCCATCCGCATGATTGACTGGAGAAAAACGATCAACTGGATGCTGACCGCCCGTTGACAGCGCGTTGATTTCCCCGGATAAAAGAAAGACCTTCCCCTTCTGCAGCATTTGTTGAATGCCATGAAATCCGCCTCTCTCCTGATTCCCAGCCTGCTTACGCTGTCCACTTTGCTTCCCCCTCCTTCGGTCGAGGCAGTGACCATCGCCGGGCGTGAAATTTCACGGGCGAACTACCGGGAGATCCAGCGCGACCGCTACTACCGCCGGACGGAAAAAACCTTCAATACCGTCTTCTATAAAAAGCATTTCGAGGAGGACAATCAGTTCCTTCTCAAATACCTGATCGAGACCGCGAAAATCTACGATGTGCCCGCAGCAGCAGTGCTGGGAGGAATTATGGGGGAACACTCGATGAATCAACGCGGGACTTTTAAGCAGGCGGGGGAGAAAGGGATCAACTTTCTCGGTAAAAAGTTCGGAGCATCCGGTGAAGACGTCGTCAACAAAATGAACCTGAAATTCCGCGGCGCGAACGGACAGGCTTCTTTTGGTCCCGGACAAATCCAACCCTTCATCGCATCCGCAATGCAATCGGAGATCAAACGAATCCGCCCGGACGCAACCGAGGATGAGCTGGACAAGTACAACTGGAAAGGCGCGATCAACATCATCTGTGCCTACATGAACTACGCGGCAAACTGGTATGAAGAAGCCGGTTTCGAAGTCCGGCGGGACACCCCGCTGATGGTCACTCTGTTCAACATCGGTGAAACCGGAAAGAGCTTTGAAAAACGGGCGGCCGGGACAAAAGCCCTCGTTGACAAAGGCGAGCGGGACGGCCCGTGGCTGAACTATTTCGGCTACTGGGTGCTGCGTAACCAGAAGACTCTTGACGCAAAGATCGCGGGAGCTGGCAGGTGATTCAACCCTGTCGAGTCTGAGGCATTACCCTGTCGGGTGATCGCCCCACCCTGTTTGATTCGCCCTGAATCAGCCCAAACCCGCGCCGTTGCGCAAGAATTGACAATATAATTATTGTAAAAACAATAAAAAGAACGTTACTACGCATGACTTAGTTATTTCCATCCGGGTCGGGGTTTTACTCCTGGCTCAAATGATTGCATCAACCGCTGTTTTACCTATCCGCCATCAGTCTACCATGAAGTTCTCAACCGCGTTTCTCACCCTGTCTCTTTCCGGACTGCTCTCCTTGTCCACTCATGCCGATCAGTTGTTTCACGACAATGTCGGAGCACTGAACAGTCTCGGAGTTGGAATCGACATTACCAATGGAGAAGACTACGGATTCGATACGATCCGACTGAAAGAGAACAACCTTCGCATTCGGTTTCAGGATACAAGCGTCAGCGCGTCCTTTCCCAGCAATGACTGGCAGCTCACCGCGAATGACTCTACGAACGGCGGAGCCAATAAATTTTCGATTGATGACATCACCAGTGGAAGGACTCCTTTCACGGTAGAAGCAGGTGCTCCGTCCCACTCTCTTTTCTCCAGCGAAACCGGAGATCTGGGGATCCGGACAGACAACCCGGGCGAAGACATTCACATTGTTTCCAACGACAGCCCCGGGATCCGCTTCGACCAGAGCGAAGACGGAGGACTCGCCGGCCAGATTTGGGATTTGATCGGCAATGAAGCCGGCATCCACTTCCGCGATGGCACAAACGGAGGTGTCGTCCCGTTTCAAATCAAACCCGGCTCTCTGGAGAACTCGATTGCAGTCGGCCCTCTCGGGGTGGGGCTCGGGCTTGCAAATGCCACAGCGAAACTCCACGTGCAGGAGTCTGCCGACGTTTCGGCTGCGGTGATCGAAAACACCAATCCGACGAGCGGAGCGAGGAATATTCTTGAGCTGCGAAACAATGGACCTGCTACTCTTGCTATCAGCAACACGACCGGATCCGCGACAGCTTCGGACTGGGATATCACCGTTGACGATACCGGATCCCTTGT
>JAKSBG010000391.1 GCA_022361255.1 Verrucomicrobiales bacterium | reverse complement strand
GGTTTCCACGCTGATCACACCACTCTGATCCCCGTTGGAATAGGCACTGCCATGGCCGAGCATGGCGAAGGTAAATGAGCCTGTCCCGGCATCAAAATCGAGTCCCGCTTCACCCGCATTCACCGTGATGGAACCTTCGTGATCTCCGCTCGATCCGTAACCGCCATGACCGATCATGGCATACGCCTCATTGGGAGCGGTTCCTGAGTCGACAGATCCGCCGGAAACGACAACGCCCCCACCGATAGTGGATCCATCCATGGCGACCGTGTCATTTGCATAAATTTCGATCGCTCCCCGATGAGTGCCGTCGGAGTTGTAGCCTCCGTTTCCAATCATCGCGAAATTGTGTGTCCCCTCACCCCCACGAACCCCCACTTCACCTCCTGCGGTAACTTTGATTGTGTCACCCGCCAAGCCGAAGTTTCCCTGGTCGTTGGTTCCCCCGTGACCGAGTTGCGCATAATTGTAGCGGTCGGTATCGTTGTCATAGGAATTCCCGCCCGCATGGATCAGGACATCCCCTTTCGTAGCCTCTACCGTAATGTCGCCGTGGTGATTTCCCCCGGCAGCATATCCTCCGTGTCCCAACTGCGCCCAATGCAAACGCCCCGTATTGTTGGTCGTGCCTCCGGTCCCTCCCGCGCTGAAAACGATGTCTCCCGCCGTGCTGATGACTGCGATCGCACCGGAATGCCCCCAGTCGGGGTCGCTTAGAAAGTTCGTATTCGAATTTACTGCATCGGCATCGTAGCCACCGTGCCCGAGGTGAGCGGAGAGATTGTGGTTGGCGGAGGCGGATCCATCAATGCCATTCCCGCCGGTGAAGAAAATATCCCCGACCGTATCAATCGAAATGCTACCGGTGAATCCCTGAGGGTCCGCCGAATCCGTTGAACGTGCGTTGTATCCACCGTGTCCCAATTGCACACTTGAATACAGATGGTTACCAGCCACGAAATTGAGCCCGAAACCACCCACGGCATCCACACCCGCTGTTACAGTAATATTTCCGGAATGGGTGCCGTCAGCATCATATCCCCCATGTCCCAGTTGCGCGTAGTTGCCGGCGCTTCCGCCATCGTAAATCGTTTCCACTCCCCCCAGGAACTGAATTCCCCCGGTAGTCGCCGTTGCAAAAATATCTCCCGCGAAATCACCTTTGCTGTTGGCCCCGCCATGTCCCAGCTGCGCGAATGCATAGCCATCCGACTGGTTTCCTCCACGGAAAAATAATTCGGTGCCTGTCACGTTAATTTGACCGGTGGCACTGACCCTCTCCATTCCCGTTGATGACCCGACGTGTCCGATTTGCGCATACGAACTTTGCGAATCACGGGTACGCCCTGCCTGAGTTCGCCCTTCGAATGCAGTTACCGTGACCGCACCCGTTTCGCTGTCCACTTCGATCGCGCCATCGAGAT
>JAKSBG010000295.1 GCA_022361255.1 Verrucomicrobiales bacterium | reverse complement strand
TTCCGCTCGATCAAATTGAACCCATCTCGACAGGCACGAGGGGCGCCGACATTTCCCAGGAAGTTATTAGCCGAACCGGGCGAAGCTGTGGGATTCTATTGGTTGAGACTAAGAGAACGAAGGCGTGGCAAGATGCCTGGACAGCCAAGCTTCGAGGTGATATGCAGTCAGCCCGCGCGTACATTGGGCTCATCGTCACCGAGTCCCTGCCGAAGGATGTCGATCGCTTTGGAATGAAGGATGGTGTGTGGGTGACGGATTTCGGATCAGCCGTGCCGCTCGTGCATGCTCTTCGTGCGACTCTTCAAGAAGTTGCGATTGCCAAAGGGCACCGTGAAGGAGCAAAGGAAAAAATGGAGATGCTATATGAGTATCTTACCGGGAACGAGTTCAGGCAGCGGGTTCAGTTTGTGATTGAAGCATTCCGCTCCATGAAGATTGAGTTGGACAAAGAACGTTCCTATCTGACCACCAAATGGAATAAGCGAGAAAAGCAAATCAATCTGGTCGTCGAGAACATGTCCGGGATGGTTGGCGACGTGCAGGCCCTTGCCGGAGGGGCAGCCCTCACAATCACATCCCTTGAGGCAGATGACGAAGAAACGGGGGAAGACGAATCAGCTACCGAAGCTGCCTGAATAGGTCATTTACTATATACACTAACTTTGCTCCACTTATTTGAAAATATGACTGAAATATACTCTTCCACTGAAATTGACCGATGGGTTCGCCCTGCGGATTTTTCAGCGGAGAGTTGGTTGCCAGATTACTACCAGCCGGAGTTTCTAGAGCTCGACTCTCAAATTAAGGAGTATCCCGAAGACTATTATTATCTGAGCGACTTGGTGGGAGCGAGGTTTTCGCTTCCCACGATCAGCAATCTGGAGGGGTTTCAGTGGGTTGCCTCTGTAATGCAGGGAAAAGCAAGTGTTTCCCGAATCGCCAAGAACGACGATGGCCCATCGAAGTTGTTCGAGCTTCCGCCAGAGGCGATTCTGATTCCTCGTTTTATTCACTCAAGAGCTATCGAGCCGGTCTATTGGAGTGAGGCGGTCTACGAGGGGGAAGGCGTCGGAGTTCCATCCATCCTCTGCTTGGAAAGGAAGGCGGACCAAGCGATCCCGTGGATTGTTGAAGAGTTAAAAAAGGAATACTGCCAATTGCAGTTGCAACGCGCCGCGTCGGGTTCGGTTCTGCCCACGATCGGCCCTCAGGAAGTTCTCAATCTGCGTATACGAAAGCTTTCTCCCTCGGAACAGAATGCATCCAGTGCAGAAGTCTTGAGCGATGTCGTAATCCGCAACAACCAGGAGAGAATCGAATCGCTAAAGGCGCAGAAGGGCCGAAGCCATCTCCTTACAGGTAGCACTTTTGAGGAGCGCAGAGAGCAGTTTGAGGAGTATCTTTTGTCAGATCAAGTGCAGGAAGCCCCCATTGCGTTTGTCGAACCGGCTTATTCCGGGGCGTCTTCCGATTTGTTTATCGTGAACCCGCTGCTGAAAACAGGACAGGGATTGCAGAAGCTGATTCAACCTCAGGAGAGCGATAGCGAAGCCGCTGAGCAACTCTGGCGGGAATGGTATTTCGATAATTCGACAAGTGCCGTACGGCTATTTCACACATTGTATGGTTCCCCATCCTACGCACTCCCAAGGACAATCCTGAAAAGGATCCTTCCGGCGCTTCTTCTAAGTGAAACTGAGAAAGTAAAAGGGGCTCTCTCTAAGGTTTTGTCCTGGGCTACGAGTAGCGAAAAGAAACTGGTAAGCTCCTTCAAGCTGGCCGATATCAACAAGTTCAAGATTCCGATTCTCGCTTTTCAGGGGCTACTCGATTTATTTCCTGACAGGTCTCTCGAGAAGGGCATTGAAGCGCTTTCGGACGCACGAGAAGTCCTGCGCGAATTGCTTGGGAAGAGCCTTCCGGATCTCTCCGAAAACGATGAGCTGATTGAAGCTTCGCTCACGGTCAATCGGAAGGCGTTTCGTCCGGTTCTTGCGGTGAAAATCTTTCGCGATGAAGAGATCGCTGGGGTCTACCTCATTGCGGGTGAAGACCAATTCGACGACCCCGCTGGAGTTGCCGCCAAACTAGAGGCCCTGGGCAAGCAGTTGGTTGACATTCTTGAACCTCCGACAGCCCAAGTGGAAGAGATAACGCGGAGGGAGTCGTTGCGTCGTCTGTCCTGGTTTCAGCACCAGATCAATGGTCCCCTCATGCGTGGAATCAAAGCTGTGGAGGATGTCAGGGAATTCTTGGATATGCATGAAGAAATCGCTTCCTCGCTGATTCCAAGTGAGGAAAGAGCACGCAAACGGGCTTTAATGACCGGAACCTCACTTGAGTCACATCAACTTGAGTCGCGCCTCAGGGTTGCTGAGAAAGCATTTCAGGATCTCCGAGGCTTGAACTACCAGATCAGAAAACTCAGAAACGCTCAAGCATCCTCTCCAAAGGAGACCGTTGATGTAGGTAGGGTTCTCGAGGAACTCTTAATTCATGGCCAGGATTCTTTGAGAAGTTTGAGAACTGGAACAAATATCCTGACGAGGAAAACCGTGCTTGGTGACCGCCAAACACTGCGAGACGCCCTCGACGAGGTGGTCAACAACTCTATTCGGGAGCTACGAGAAAGAGGGACGTCAAATCCAGAAATTGCGATCGAAGTCTGGGAGTCCGACAATTCAGTCTGTTTTGAAATTCGGGATAATGGACTGCCTATCGAGGCGACCCTGATGGACGACGTCTTTGAAGAGGATGCCTCCACTTATTCATCTCTCGGAAAGGGATCCGGGTTAGGGCTTGCCATTGTAAAGGAAACGTTTCGCGCCCATCGCGGGCGTTGCGACTTGAAGGAAAATCGGGACTCTAGCAGAGCTAGAGTTGCTGGGGTGACATTCTCTGCGTCTCTCCCGATTCACGAAGAGAGTAACCTCGAAGAATAATTAATTATGTTGGAAAAATTGAAGTTCGTAGTTGTCGAAGACAAAGAGGAAGACCGGCACGAGATCCTGAACCAATTGACGGATGCAGGGCTGGAGCCGGAGAATAAACTGGCTGTTGTTGGGACTTACGAAGAGGCAAAAGAGTGTCTTGCCGATCTAGCCACTGAAGTGGATACCCTCTTCCTCGACCTCAACATTCCTAGAAATGCGTCCGATCCGAGGCCCGAGGACAAACACGGCTCAAATTTGTTAAAAGCGATTCATTCTGATTTTAATCGCCGGCCAGGTGTTGATATCAAGGTAATCGTCATCTCCGGGCAAGATCTAGTTACGAATGATGCGGCTCGCGATGTGTTCATGGAAACTTACAAGGGCACGCTTATCGGGATCGTAAATAAACCGAATCTGGCGAAGATGTTGCAATCGAGCCTGAAGCGGCTGAAGCGAGATCCCCTTGCGGCAGCATTGCGAAGGGTGGATCTAGATCTGGAAGAGGAGTTGAGCTGTCTCCGGGACACTGGGCGTTCCTCACTCGACCGCGTGAAGGCGGCACGGAAAATTGCAATCCGGATAGCCATCAATGAAATCGATGTACGGAACGGAAGTAAGGGGTCACGGCCAGATCTTGAGGATAATCTAAGTAAGATCCTAAGTGAGTTACGGGGACGGTTTTTCAAGAACCCTGATACTGGCTGGACTGATATGACTGCAGGCGGTATCGACACTGAAGACGGTTGGGGTGGTCATGTTTGGCGCGGTGTTTTGTTCCAGCATCTGCAGATCATTAATACTTATCGAAATTTGGTCGAGCACATGGAAGATCAGCCGTACAAGAACTCAACTTCAGACCCGGATACCTGGGACATCCCATCGGACTTATTGGATGTTGCCAAAGAGGCCGATCCCACCGCCCAAATTGTAACTCTTGCCACGATCGAATTGCTCGAATGGTATCTCCCCTGGCACGAGCAGGTCTACCTGAAAGCAAATCTGTCATGAACATGATCCAGAAATTACAATCGCAGCTACAATCAGGCGCCCTCTCTACGAGGGGGCTAACGGATAGGCTGGGAATTTCCCCATCAGGAGAAAACCAGGCGATGGTGGACTTATTTTGTGTGATGGCTCCCGGCCTGCGGAAAGAGGGTGGAGAATGGAAAGCTACGAGCGAATCAAAATCCACCAAGGTTCTCGTTTGCCTCGAGAACTTTGCACACACGAGTGGAAAGAAAATATTCAGAGCGGAAGCTGCTCTGCGCGGGCTTCCAGTTGAACAGCACCCCACGGCAGAGGAACTCCAGAAAGCGATTGAGGGTTCGGACGGACGATTTGCTCTGCTCCCCAATCAGATGATCAAGTTTAACGGATAGAAATTCATGGCCAAAGAAAAGAAAGATACCAAAACCGTCTCTACGATTCTCGCGGCAGCCCGGGAGACCTTGTCATCCGCCCTCGGATATGAAGACATCCGAGAAGAGACAGTGGCGGAGGAGAGCTGCCTCTTGGTGGTGCATCAAGAACGGCCGACAGTTTTGGTCTTTGT
>JAKSBG010000388.1 GCA_022361255.1 Verrucomicrobiales bacterium | reverse complement strand
TGTGCTCCAGGCAATCCGGAGTGTGCACCCCGAAGCCTGCCTGTCCATTGATACTTCCAAACCCGAAGTCGCCCGGGTTGCAATCGACGCCGGAGCCACGATCATCAACGACGTAACCGGTTTTCGCGATCCCGGGATGATTGATCTCGCAGCGGAAACCGGTGTGGGCTGCGTTGTCATGCACATGCTCGGGAACCCGAGAACGATGCAATCAAATCCGGGTTACACCGACGTCGTCGCAGAGATCGCGGATTTCTTCACCGAAAAGCTCGCTACCCTGACTGATGCGGGAGTGAAGAAAGAAGCGATTGTTTTTGATCCCGGGATCGGATTCGGAAAAACGATGGAGCACAATCTCGAGCTTCTACGAAATTCCGGCAAAATCACCATCGGAGAAAGACCGCTTCTTTTAGGGGTTTCCCGGAAATCCTTTCTCGGAAAACTCATCGGCACTGAAAAAGCCGAAGACCGCGACTGGTCAACTGTAGCCGTCACTTCGTTCGCGAGGGAGCGCGGCATTCCACTCCATCGCGTTCACGATGTCCGCGCGAATGTGGAGGCGTTGCGGATGACGGAGGCGATGTTGTAACTTTCCGCTACAGCTCACTCGAATCATCCCGCCCCTTCAACTGGATCAGCTTTTTCTTGATCACCTCCAGTTCGACCGTGAGCTGATAGGAAGCCTTTACGATATCCGCCGTGACTTCTTCATCGCCGAGATTCCTTGCAGCAGGCGTGACCTTCATCATTTCCAGCGCGATGACTTTGCAGGCAGCTTCGATTTTTTCGACGGCTTCGTCACGATCCATAATCACACAGAGTACAATTCAATAACATCCTCCGGAATTGACTTGGGACGACCGGTTTCGGCATCGACCATGACATAGTCGAGCCAGCCTTTTGCGACGGCCTTTTGATCCGATCCTTTATCGATTCTAAATCCTACTTTCACCCCGCGGGAACGAATCTCCTCGACCTGCGTCTTGACCACCGCTTGATCGCCGATCCGTAACGGGCGCTTGTGTTCCATATAGGAAGCCCGTACCACCCAACTGAATCCACGCTCCAGAAATGCCTCCATCGACATACCGTAGCAACGCTCCATCTGGTCGTAGCGCGCCGCGAGAACATAATCGAAATACTTCGAGTTGTGGACATGCTGATTCATGTCGATGTCATCCGGACGAACCGGAATGACGCTCTCGAAGGTGGAGTAGCCCGCCATTTGAAACGGGTTTCTGAATCGCCTAGCGGACGAGCCGTTTGATACGACGGTCGCGGCCACGCTCGAGAGGGTCGCGGGTGTCCACTTTCGCCACCTTTTTCTTGGGAGGAGCAGGGTAGCGATACTTGTCTGTCACGTAGGAAAAGCGAACCGGACCGGAAGCGCGGTCGTGCGCAATGATGGCGTTATCCGGCTGACGCGGCGCGGGCTCGGAAGAAAGCTTGGCTCCGCCCATAATCCACTCGGGAACACCACCGACTTCAAAGCGTTCATTCGAAGTGCAGCTGGTGAAAAGGGCAGCAGTAATCAGTGTGAGGAAAGACAAAGCGATACGGTTCATGGCAGGATGTCAGCGTTTCAGACGGCGAGCCTACGCGAAGATTTCATTTTTTCTATGCAAAAAACGTGTCCTCATGCGCGTACGGGGGAGCACAACAGCAAAGAAAGCGTAAATCCTGCTCTCCCGCAGTGATCTGATGCCACGCTCCCGGCGGAATCAGAACGGCATCACCGGGGCCAACCGCCCTGCTTTCCCCGTCAATTTCCATCATTCCGGTACCTTCGAGGATAAAATATAACTCCTCGCTCTTCCCATGATAATGACGCTCCGTCGCGCCTCCCGGAAGCAGAGTCGCTTCCGCCAGGCTTTGCTTTTCCACCGGCGCGTTGGTCCGGTCCAGAATGCTCCGGATCGTCGACCCGTCGGCCGTCGTGAAAGGCTCTTGTTCTCTGATTTGATTGACAGTCATCCGAGGCTAGAATACGGGGCATTGCAACGTTCCCCTTCCTGACTTTCCCGAAATCATTGACCTTCGCAAGTTGTAGCTAACAAGAGCTGAATAGTACACGTTCCCAAGTTATGAGCGAAAAAGAGGATTTTTTTATCTCCGATGATCCGGCCAACGCGGATCGCCGCCCTCCCAAACGCAAGCGAAGCTGCCTCGGGCCTCTCGTGTTGCTGGCGCTCGGCGGGCTTGCTGTTCTGATTCTTTCTCTCATCGTAGTCGACGCGACCAACTCAGGCGGAAAAATCAAACGTGGAATTGCCTCTCTTCTCGGAATCGAGGAGCCGAAGCAGCAACGACCGGTGACACCAATCGAGCCGACCGTGGTGGAAAAAGTCGTTGAGGTCCCGGTTGAGAAAGTGGTGGAAAAGGTCGTCGAAAAAGTTGTCGAGGTGGAAGTAAAGCCTCCCATGCCGTCCAACTACGTCTCGTGGAAAAAGGTCGATCTGGCAGAGCTTTGGAGCGATATCCCGGTCACCACAAAGGTCATATCGGAGCAGGGCGACACCGCAGTAAAAGAACGGGAATCAGAGGACAGCTACGGCATCGAAATGACGCTGAAGCTGACGATTCCGAAAGCCAATCAGTCCGCAGAAGATCTCGCCTCGATCAACGAGCATCTCCCGAAAATCCTGAACGATTTCGACAAGCTCGTCGACAGCGCGGAAGTCTCCCCATTCTACC
>JAKSBG010000384.1 GCA_022361255.1 Verrucomicrobiales bacterium | reverse complement strand
GATCTCAAACGCACCGGCCGGCGAAGGCCCCGGCACCGGACTGCAAATTCGCGTTCAGGATCTGGACGGGAATGGATGGAAAGATCTCGTCGTTCCCGGAAAGAGCGGAACGCACATTCTTTGGAATCAGGGCTGGACGAAACAGCCCTGATTTCTCATACTGGTTAGAGCATATGAGCGACGAGGAAACCTATCAGCACAACCCCAATGATCCCCGGGAACCGATCCCGGAGATTCTGCATTCCTTTTACGAGGACCGTGCCTTCGTTTCCTGCACCCGCTGCGGCGAATCGCTCTCCGATTTTGAGGACGGCTATCGGATTTCAAAAAACTTCAAAAAAGACGAAGTCATTATCGAATATGCCCTTTGCATGCCCTGCCTGAACGCCATGCTCGATGAGGCGTCCGAGGAATCCAAAGAGAGTCTCGCCAAATTCCAGGAAGAGCGTTTTCGCGATGTGTCAGGATTTCACGAGTGCTCCCTCTGCGACAAGGAGTTTGATGACGTCAAAGACGACGAATACGGCCTCGTCGGAGTCTGCCACGGCGATGACATGGTCGACAGTGCCATGATTTGCTTCGGCTGCATGGAGGATATGGCAGCGATCATGTCCGAAGAAACCCGTCGAACCTGGGACAAATTCCGCGAGGAGAACTTTCCCGGAGTCCCCTCTGATTTCGAGCCCATGCCAACCAGGCCTGCGCCGATGACTACGTGAACGGATGTTCTCCTATCACCCCGGTAAAGCGGTTCCGGGTGGCTGTGTAGTCGCACTCCTCGGATTTTTTCCAACCATGACGGGAGTCCTACTCGGCTGGGCGGTCTGGAAGGCTTATCAAGTTACACCTGACGACAGATCTGAGGAGTGGCTTTCAGGTATTCTGGAACTCACGATATGGGCGCTGGTATGCTTGCTCATCGGAGCTGCCATGTTCTATTTTGGAATGAGACTCGCGATGAAATCAGACATGAGCGATTCATACTCCGATACGAAACCGAAGATGCGATTCTAACGAAAGCATAAGCATCGATCTCCCATCACGCCAACTTCTCCCGCAACGCCTCCTGCACCACTTCCGGAACAAACCCCTCAATTGCTCCCCCGAGTTTGGCGACCTCTTTCACGATTCGTGAACTGAGGTAAATGCTCTCCTGGCTGGGCATCAGGAAAACCGTTTCGAGGTCTTCGTCGAGACTGCGATTCATCAGCGCCATCTGAAATTCATACTCGAAATCGGATACGGCTCGCAGACCACGGACAACCACATCCGCGTTTTCTTTTTCGACATAGTCGACCAGCAAGCCCTCAAACGAGGTCACCTCGACATTTTCGATGTGCGAGGTTGCTTTTCGGATCAGATCCACGCGTTCGCCGGTCGTGAAGAGACCGGTTTTCGATTCGTTCCGGGCAGAAGCTACAATAATGCGGTCCCACAACTTCGACGCCCGTTCAATGACGTCGAGGTGTCCGTTGTGGATCGGATCAAAACTGCCGGGATAGATGGCGATTTTCATAAAAACTTCGGGGTAACCCCCATTGAGCAAACCAGTTTGAGCCCACTTTTGCAAAATTTTCAAAGACATTCCGCAAAATCCCGCTACTATTTGTTCCATGACAATCCGCAAAGGTTTGATTTTTACCGCTATCGCAACCGTTGCGCTGGCCCTGACGTCCTGTGATACGAATCAGAAGGAAGGTGGCGGAGGCGAGGTGATTTCCCCGGCGGAAGTGCCGAATAACAACTCCGGTCCGATCAACGCATCCGGATTTCTGAAGACTGACTATGCACCGCTGAACAAGTGGCTCGACGAACGCTTCGAGGTCGACTACAAGCACATGACGCCGCAGTTGATCTTCGATCAGGTCCCGCTGAACGACATTTTCTACGAAACCTCGAACCTTCCTTCCGGTGCCCCCAGCTTCAACTTTGCCAGTTCCGATGTCTCCCGTCGCGAGCTGCTGAAGAAAATCTCCCAGCACTGGAAGCTGAAAATGTCCTTCTCCACCGATGCATCCGGCAAGCCGACTGCGGTGAAAGTGGAAGGGTGAGAGCGGCCCGGGGCAGAACGAGTAACGTTCCACTTTGAACGCTTATCGCGTTGGGAATGTCCCCCCACCGTCACATTTCGTGATACACCTCTCCTAACACTTCTCCGAAGATCCGGAATCCGTCCCGCACGATTTCTTCAGGCTGGGTAAAGCTGACTCTCACACACTGGTGGGCATGATCCCAGTCGGCGGTATCGAGCCCGAAGAAGAAATACTCGCCCGGAACGACGACGACCCCTGCGTCTTTCAGCTTTCGATACAACTCGCGGCAGCCTCCGGGCAGCCCGTCGAACCAGAACCAGAGAAAAAATGCGCCCTCACTTTCGTGGACACGCCAGGGAATGTGAGCCGGGAGCGAGTCGTGAACCATGTTTAAGGCACGTTCGGATCGTTCCTGGTAGTAGGGACGCACCACTTCATCCGAGAGCTGCTTGACGCGCCCCGATTCGATAATCGGCCTCGCCAGGGCCTGTCCGACATTGTTATTCGCCAGTCCGACAATCGCGGTCATCGACCGGATTTCGGAAATGATCTCTTCACGCGCTACGACTATGCCGGTTCGGGTTCCCGGCAGCCCCAGTTTGCTCAAGCTCATTGTCAGGATGATGTTTTCGTCCCAAACCGGTTCGACATCGTGAAACACGACACCGGGAAAAGGCAGTCCGTAGGCATTGTCGATGATCAGAGGAATCCCGTTCGCGGCGGCCACCTCGCGGAGCTCGGCGATCTCGTGGTCAGTCAGCAAATTGCTGCTCGGGTTTGTCGGACGGGATACAGCGATGGCACCGTGCTCCGGACCAACGTTGAGATGTTCGAAATCGATTCGATACTTGAACCGATGGTCCTGTGTGAATTCGATCAGCGGCTTTCTCGCGTCGAACATCTCCCCGCCACTGACGCACTGGTCACCATAACCAATGTATTCCGGAACAATCGGGAGTAGAATTTTCCGGCGGGAGCCGTCCGGCATGAGACCGGCGAAGCGATTGAGCAAAAAGAAAAACGCAGTCTGTCCCCCGTTTGTGATCGCTACGTTTTTCCGGGTGAGATCCCATCCGTATTCGCGATTCAGAAACCCGGCGACGGCGTCGCGAAACGCCGGGCTGCCCGCTGGCTGATCGTAGTCCGCCATGACCCGGTCGAATTCATCGGGTGTTTCCCGAACCAGTTCCGCCATCCGGTCGCGCCAGAGTTCCTGCATTTCCGGAATGTGGGAAGGGTTGCCCCCGCCCATCATACGAAGCCGGTCTTTCCCGATCGTGAGCGCCTCTCCAAGATCATCCATCAACTCAGTGATGCCGGAATGTTCAGTCAGGGTTTCTCCAAAAACGCTTTTCGGGTAGGGGCTATCTTCTTTCACACTGCATATTTGCACTGCCCGATGCTCTCTGGCAAGTTCGCTGCGTGACTTACTCCCCGTCATCCCCCCCTTTTGCCCTGACGATTGCCGGTTCCGATTGTTCCGCCGGCGCGGGAATCCAGGCTGATCTCAAAACTTTCGCTGCTCACGGAGTCTACGGATTGAGCGCCATCACGGCCATTGTGGCCGAATCGCCGGGGACCGTCTCAGCGGCCTCCCCCGTCGACCCAACCCTGTTAGGTCAGCAACTCAACAGGGTCAGGTCCTTCATTCAACCCTGTCTGGACTCCGGTTTCTGTATCAAAATCGGGATGCTGGGAAATGCGGAACTTGTCAGGGTGGTGATCGACTTCCTTGAGGAAAATCCGGAATTTCCGGTCGTCATCGATCCGGTGATCCGGGCGAGTGCAGGAGCAGAGCTGCTTTCGCCTGACGGTGTTGAGTTATTGAAATCCAGGTTGCTTCCTCTCGCAACGCTGGTGACCCCAAATCTGCCCGAGGCCGAAATTCTGCTCGGTGAGCAGCTCTCTCCCCGCGATGCGGCCCGGGAAATCGCAGAGCGCTTCGGCTGCAGCACTTTGGTGAAAGGCGGGCATGCTGCGACGGAGGAATCGGTTGTCGATATCGCCCACTTCGACGGGGAAGGTATTGCGTTTCCGCACCCCCGTCTCGACGTGCCCGATCTGCACGGAACCGGTTGCACCCTCTCCTCCGCGATCACCGCTCGAATCGCTTTCGGCGACGGGCTATCAAAGGCAGTTGAAAAAGGGATAGCCTATCTGACCGCCACGATGAGCCAACACTTGCACTGGACGGGATCAGACAAAACACGGGCATTGAACCATTTCCCCGATGACGTAGAGTCCAGTTGACCATGATGCGACGATTTTTGATCCTCATCGCTTTTCTTCCCGCCTGCCTCCTCGCGATCGATGAGCCGGAGAAAACCACGGAGCCGGAATCCTCACCCGAGGCGGACAATCCGCTGAAGCTTCGTGAAATGATCGATACCCTGGACCAGTCAAGCCTCCAGGAAGCCTTTCGTCTGTTAACCAAAGACTACATCAACCACGAGGACCTCGACCCTCTCGCGATCAATCGCGCAGCGATGCAGGGCCTTCTCGCACGTCTCGACTTCGGCGCAATGCTTCTGACGGAGAAGTCTCTCGACGCAAGGAAGTCCCCTTTTCGTTTCTACTCAGAACTGGTTACGGACAACACCGCCTACATCCGCTTTGGCCGTTTCAACAAGCCGGGTGTCGATGCCCTCGACAAGTCGCTCGAGATCTATTCGAAGAACGAGAAAATCAAAAATCTGATTCTCGACCTTCGCTCTCCCCAGGCACAGGCGGATTTCGCCATTGCCTCGGAAATCCTGAGCCGCTTCCGCCCGCCGAATGAGCTGCTTTTCAAAATCCGCCGACCGGGACAGGACCGCCCCACTCTCTTCATCTCGAAACTGATGGATCACACCTGGAGCGGAAAACTGGTCCTCCTCGTCGACCGGGAAACCGGCAATGTCGGGGAAATCATCGCCGGAGTTCTCAAGCGTCACAACGACTGCCTCGTGATCGGCGAAAAGACACCGGGCCTGACTGTGGAATACCGTGACGTGCCCATCGGCGAGGACCGTATTCTCCGCTACGCCATTGCCGAGGTGGTTCTCGAGGATGATTCCTCCCTGTTCCAGAAAGGAATCACGCCGGATATTGAGACGCCTACCCCGCTCGAATCCAAGCGCGCCATTTTCCGCGAAACGCAGAACGGGAAAGAACTCACAGAGTTTCTCTTTCAGCGCCAGCGCCCCCGAATGAATGAAGCCGCTCTTGTCGCCGGAACTGATCCCGAAATCGACTACTATCTTTTGCGAAGCAACAACAAGCCAACTCCCTGGGACAAGCCACCGCTCCAGGACCGTGCGCTCCAGCAGACCGTCGACATGCTGCGGATGAATCAATTTCTCTCTGCCGAAGAGAAATAAAAGAAGGCCAGCTCACACCGATGCGGGACCCCGGGGATGAATTGCGCGAGCTGGAGCAAAATGGATTGCTCCGGACGCTGAGGAGGCTCGATTCCCCGCAGCAGGCAAAAATCGATCTCGCCGGAACCGGGATCTGTCTCAATTTCTCTTCCAACGACTATCTCGGTCTCGCCCATTCAGAGGAGCTGCGGGAAATCTACGGGGCAAATGTTCAGAAATACGGTGCCGGTTCAGGCGCTTCCCGGCTCGTCTGCGGAACGATGGCTCAGCACCTCGAGCTGGAGGAAGCCCTCGCCAGTCTGAAACGCAGCGAAGCAGCGCTCAGTTTTACCTCCGGCTTTGCCACCGCCACCAGCGTGATTCCCGCCCTTTGCGGCAGAGACGACATCGTCATCCTCGACAAACTCTGTCATGCCTCGCTCATTGACGGGGCACGGCTTTCCGGAGCCGTGATGCGGGTCTTTCCCCACAACGATGTCGAAAAGTTGAAGAGCCATCTGGAGTGGGCGGAAAAGAAAACCGGGACCGATGGTCGCATTCTGGTCGTCACGGAATCGGTTTTCAGCATGGATGGTGACCTGGCTCCGCTTCAGGATATCGCGGAGCTGAAATCAAAATATGGAGCCCTTCTGCTCCTCGATGAGGCGCACGCTTTCGGTGTCCTCGGCCCGCAGGGACGGGGTCTCGCCGCCGGGATGGAGCTCGAATCTCAGATTGATTTTCAGATGGGCACGTTCAGCAAGGCGGTAGGTTTATCAGGAGGCTACATCTGTGCGAGCCGCTCTTTCGTGGACCTTCTCATCAACCGTGCCCGTGGATTCATCTATTCCACCGCCCCGGCTCCGGCTCTGGCAGCCACTTTGCGTGAAGCGCTCGACCTTGTTTCCGGACCCAACGGGGACGAAAGACGCGCTTGGCTTCGTCAACGCATCCGGCAGATGGATGAGGATGCAGAGAGCGCGATCATTCCCTTCATCATCGGAGAGAACGAAGCCGCCCTCGCCGCATCGGAGTCTCTTTTAGAAAAAGGCTTTCTTGTTCCGGCGATCCGTTATCCGACCGTCCCCCGCGGAACAGCGCGGCTGAGAGTCACCCTGTCAGCAGCCCACACGAAAGAGAACGTGACGGCTTTGCAGAAAGCGCTGCCTTCCGCCTGAGGGTTATTCCGACTCGTCCTGCGCCATTTCGAAAATGGCTCTCCCGAACTGGATTCTGTTTTCACGAAAGTCCTTCAACAGATTTGTCAGGACCCGGGAGCGGATTCGGGTTCGCTCTTTCACATCCTCGATTTTGTAGCGCCCTTCCATGAGGACACCGGACCCGAGTGCGCCGCCCTCCTCGTCCCACAAAGATCTCACCACTACTTCGGCAGTTCCCTCCAGCGTGCCCTCGGTGTCGTTGATCACCTGGGTTGCGAGCTCTGCTACCTTGTCGATGTCTTCGAGATATCCAACCTGAAACCGCACCCGCGCGCGAATTGGTTCCTCTTTCTGATCGGAAAAATTCGTGATTACCGAAGTAGCGAGGACAGAATTGGGATAGTTCACGACAACACCGTCCGGGTTCCGGATCTTCGTCCGGCGCAGCCCGATATCAACAACATCCCCCCAGCTACCCCAGTGCTGACCGATTCTTTCCAGATTCACACGGTCGCCAATGCGGATGGGCTGATCTGAGATGATGAAAATTCCGGCCAGAATATCAGCCAGGGTCTCCTTTGCCGCGAGACCGATTGCGATGCCGGCGATGCCGGCCGAGGCAAGCACCGCTGTCACCTCGATCCCGAATGCTTTCAGCACCAACACAAAAATAATAAACCAGAGAACGAAAGCAAAGAAACGCTTCGCAAAGAAGATCAGCCTGTCGTCGAGGTCGTTTTCCGTTTTCTCGGCTGCCTTCGTGAGCAAAGGAAACAGGATCAGCCGTGCCAGCAAATGAAACAAAATACCGCCGACTACTATGACAAGAGAGTTGGCCCACGCGCTTTCCACTCCGGTAATCGTTTTGACTATGTCGATCATGAAAAATCTTTGGTATCAAAGGTGGAATCAGGAAGCGAGTCTTTTCCTCTTTTTCGAAATTCCATGCGCATTCGAAATTTCATAAATTGGAGTCCTGACAAGAACTCCCAGCATCAGTAAAGCAAAACGCCCCTTCTCAAGGCAGGCCATAACTACATATTGTGGTGTTTTTCAAATTGACACCCCTACATCTTGTTGGATACCTTAAATGAGAGTCGCAAAACTGCGATTTTTCACGGAATGCGCTGTATCAAATGCAACAGCCTTGATGACAAGGTGATCGATTCCCGTTTGTCGAAAGATGGATTTTCCATCCGACGGCGACGGGAGTGTCTGGAGTGCAATCATCGTTTCACCACCTACGAGCAGGTGGAGCGCCGCGATATGCTCGTCGTTAAGAGAGGTGGCGTCCGCGAGCCTTTCAAGCGGGAAAAGCTCCTCAGCGGGCTTATCAAAGCCTGCGAAAAGCGCCCCGTATCCATTGATGTGCTCGAGCAGGCGGTCGATGAAATTGTAAACGAGCTCACCGCCGAGAATTTGAAGGAAATCCCCAGTCGCATGATCGGCCCCAAAGTGATGGAGCGACTCCAGGGAATCGATCCGGTCGCATTTGTCCGTTATGCCTCCGTCTATCGTCAATTTCAGGATGTCGGTGAATTCAGCGAGGTGATTCAATCCCTCGAAAACACCCCCATCGACAAACTTCTGCAACCTGATCTTTTTGAAACCGGTTCCAAGAACTAGTTCCGACCTACACAAACACACCACACCGAAACACACCGCACAAAATTCATGATTGCCCTTCCGCAAGCCATGCCACTCATCCGTATTGGTGCATCCAGCCTGGCTCTCTGCCGTGCCGACTGGCTCACCGAAACTCTCACCAACGCGACCGAAGGAACCGATGTCCCGTCCTGGATGGCCGAAGATATCTCCCGGGGAGTGGAGAGCTTTCTCACCAATCACTACAAAGGCAGCGTGATCGATTCCGATGAATTGTTTGAAAGAATCGAGAAAACGCTGAGCAATCTCGGGCTCACCCGCGTTGCTGAAAACATCGACAAGACTCCTCCCCCTGTTCGCATTTCCCTCAGCGAAATTGCGCGGCGTGCCGGGGCGGGATACGAGTTGGTTTTCTTTCAAATTCTGCGTGATCAGCTTCGTTCCGCTGCGGCGGGAGGGGCACACCGGGTCGAGTGTCATGGGATCCGGGTCTGCGTGAAGCGTCTCACCGATGCACGCAAGTACTCCCCGAAATGCCAGAAGCTGGAGAGCGAAATCCGGGACTACGTCAACTCCACACAACAGTTGATTGAGCGTTCTCTCCCCGACATTGAAATGCAAATTGCTTCCTGAGCATGACCTTGTTTGAAAAGATCATCGCGCGGGAAATTCCGGCTGACATCGTTTATGAAGATGATCAATGCCTCGCCTTTCACGACATTTCCCCGCAGGCGCCCACCCATATTCTCGTGATCCCGAAGAAACCGATCCCGCGTGTCGGTGAAGCGGCGGAGGAAGATCGCGACGTCCTCGGGCACCTCCTGCTCACCGCCGGGAAAGTCGCATCTGAGCTAGGGGTCAATTCCACCGATGAAGGCTTTCGGCTGGTGATCAATAATGGGAAAAACGGAGGAGAGGCCGTGCCTCATCTTCACATTCACCTTCTCTCCGGTCGCCAGATGCAATGGCCTCCGGGCTAGCATTTTTTATGAACGAAGAAATTGTAAACCTCCCCGCCCTCGGTTGGCGGGAATGGGTTTCTCTCCCCGGCCTCGGTTTGCCTCTCATCAAAGCAAAAGTTGATACGGGCGCCCGAACATCAGCGCTTCATACCTTCGACCTGGAACTCTACGAAGGTGACGCCGGTGAGCAAAGAGTCAGGTTTAAGGTTCACCCTGTTCAGGACAATGTGGATACCGTGATCGAATGCGACGCTTTGGTCACCAACTCCAGGTCCGTTCGCGATTCGGGAGGGCATGAGGAGATTCGCCCTTTCATCACCGTTCCGGTTCAGCTCGGAGACCATCAGTGGGAAATTGAGGTCAGCCTGACCAACCGGGACAACATGAAGTTCCGGATGTTGCTCGGAAGAACTGCGATCAAAAACCGATTCGTCGTTGATTCGGGAAGTTCTTATCGTATCGGAAAGGAGCAAAGTGTTTGATTGCATAAAGCCTGAACCTCTTTGTCCTCCGGAATAATGAAGATCGCTATCCTTTCCCGCAACAAACGACTCTACTCCACCAACTCCCTGTATGAAGCAGCGACGGCCCGTGGACACGAAGTTCGAGTGATCGACTATCTTCGCTGCCACATGGAAATCACTTCCATGAGGCCAAGTATCTATCTGGGAGACGAGAAGCTTACCGGTTTTGACGCCGTCATTCCGAGAATCGGCGCCTCACGTACATTCTTCGGGTGTGCCGTCGTACGTCAGTTTGAAATGATGGACGTTTTCTCCCTGAACGAGAGTGTCGCGATTTCCCGTTCCCGGGACAAACTCCGCAGTCTCCAGCTACTCGCGCGACGAGGCATCGGCCTGCCGGTGACGACCTTCGCTCACGACCCCCGGGCAACGGGCCAGCTAATCAAACAGGTTGGAGGTGCGCCTGTCGTAATCAAATTGTTGGAGGGAACTCAGGGCGTCGGCGTAGTACTGGCCGAGACAGCGAAAGCAGCCGAGTCGGTGATTGAGGCCTTTCGCGGACTCGATGCCAACATTCTGGCTCAGGAATTCATCAAAGAGGCCGGAGGCGCCGACATTCGATGCTTTGTGGTGGGAGGAAAAGTCGTTGCAGCCATTAAACGCCAGGGCAAGGAGGGCGAGTTCCGCTCCAATCTCCACCGCGGAGGATCAGCAGAGGTGGTAAAAATCACTCCGGAAGAACGCTCCACGGCAACTCGTGCCGCGAAAATCATGGGCCTGAATGTCGCAGGGGTCGATCTATTGCGATCGAACCACGGCCCCGTTGTAATGGAAGTCAATTCCTCGCCCGGCCTCGAAGGAATCGAGACGGCAACGGGAAAAGATGTTTCCGGCCTCATCATTCAACTGATTGAAAAAGAAGTCGAAAAACCGCGTAGCAACAAAACCCGGACACGGGGAAGCAAAGGCTAACCGAAGCACAATTGTGGCGGACAAAGATGTCATAACCATTGGCGACAGAAGCTTTGCCCCCGGGGAGAAAGGTACCGTGGAGCTACCGATTGGATCGCTGATCGACTATCAACAGGTCACGATGACCGTTGATGTAAGACGGGGAAAAAAGCCCGGACCCGTTCTGCTGATCACAGCAGGCATTCACGGCGATGAGATCTCCGGAGTGGAGATCGTTCGCAGAGTAATGAAATCACGGAACCTGCGAAGCCTGCGGGGAACTCTGATCGCGGTTCCTGTCGTCTGCATGCCGGCATTTTTGAGCAGGAGCCGGTATTTACCTGACCGCAGGGATTTGAACCGCCTCTTTCCGGGGTCGCCGGATGGCTCTCTGGGCGGGAGGCTGGCCGCAACATTTGCTTCAGAAATCGTTTCTGCAGCCACCCATGCAATTGACTTTCACGCAGGAGCGACCGGGCGCCCCAACCTGCCACAAATCAGAATTACCCCCGGGGATACCGGCAGCCTCGATCTGGCCAAGGCATTCCAACCACCTGTCATCATGGAAACAAACCTCCGCGATGGCTCGTTGCGTACCCATTTTACAAACAGGGAGATTCCCTCCCTTCTCTTTGAAGGGGGTGAAGCACACCGACTTGATTCCTCCTCGATTCGATACGGTCTACGCGGTGTATTCTCGGTAATGCGCCATCTTGAAATGCTTCCTCCCGTAAAGCGAAAGACCCCTCCGAAAACCAGAACAGTCATCGCAACGAGCACGACCTGGGTTCGATCACCAAGAGGCGGCATTTTCACGACTGCTGTTGAGCTCGGACAGGCCGTGTCAGCGGGAAGCAAGCTTGGACTGGTATGTGATCCTTTCGGCCGACACGAAACCCCAATCAAGACCGACTTCGATGGAGTCGTAATCGGGATCAACCGGATCGCGACCGCTGACGAAGGAGATGCACTCTTCCACATTGCCAGTGCGAAAAATCCCGAAAGAGCCGAAGCGCAAATCCAGCGAAGCGAAGAGATCCTCGAGGAGCACACCGATCCTTTGCACTGAGCGTGGATCGGGTTACCATGGAAGCGGTTTATGCGGGAAACCGATAGATCTGACACGCCCGACTCATGGACGACGTCCCTTTCATTTCCCTTCTGGAGAACATTCCGCGATGGAGCATTGGAATCATCTGCGGACTCATCCCGGTCGTTGTTTCGCTGGGCAGAAAGCAGTGGACACTCGGTTTTTTCCTCCTCGCACTTTCGATTGCGACCGGCTACTTCGGCGGATGGATTCTTGCGGCATGGGTTTGCCTGCTCTTCTTTTTCTTCGCTCTGCTTTCCCCGTCCAGCGGTACCGGGGTATTTTCCGTTGTCACTTTTGCCGCCATCGTCGCGGTTGTTCTCTATGCTGTTGAGCTCCGCTTCTCCGATTTCTATCTCAAGCTGAACCTCCCCTCTCTTGTAGCTATTGTTGGAAAACCGAAGGGAGCGGATCCCAGACTGACCAGCCGGATGTATCGAACATTCACGGCTCCTGACGGCAGAAAAATGCGCGCACGGGTCGAAGCGTTTGATGGCACTCATGTCACGGTCCTCAGGAAAGATGGCCAGCGCTTCACAACCACGCTCGACCGGTTTTCTGAAAAGGACCGCGAATTCATTCGAGCCTTCAATGATGCTGCAAACGAGGATTCTCCCTAGTCGATAATTCCGCAACCGCGTAGTTGTGGCAGGTCGTGGCCAATGGTGCAATGGAGCACCATGAAACGCTTGCTCTCCACACTGCTTGTTCCGGCCGTTCTTCTCTGCGCCGCCCGCGCTCAGGAAAAGAAACCGGATCCCAACCGGGTCGCGGGAAAAGAATCCCTCGCCCGCCTTGAATCAATAGATGGATGGAAGACTATCTTCAACGGCAAAGACCTGTCCGGGTGGCATGGAGACACCGAAGGCTACGTGGTAAAAGACGGCGTTCTGGTTTGTCAGAAAGGCGCGAAAAACCTCTACACTGACAGCGAGTATTCCGACTTCGTATTTTCGTTTCAATTCAAACTCACCGAAAGCGGTAACAACGGTCTCGGGATTCGCGTACCTAAAGGAGGTCACGCCTCGCGGGACGGTATGGAGCTGCAAATACTCGATCACCGCGGGAAAAAGTACAATTCCAAATCCGAAGACGGAAAGCGCACTCTGACCTGGCTCAAGCCCTGGCAGGTGCACGGATCAATCTATAGCATCTTCCCGGCGAGGACAGGCTATCTCAAGCCACTCGACCAGTGGAATGAACAAATCGTGATCTGTGTAGAAGATCACATCAAAATCATT
This sequence comes from Verrucomicrobiales bacterium, assembly GCA_022361255.1. GTDB lineage: Bacteria > Verrucomicrobiota > Verrucomicrobiia > Verrucomicrobiales > DEV007 > Arctic95D-9. Next base: position 1,583 of record JAKSBG010000384.1, on the reverse strand, counting down.
CTCAATGGTGCGGTCATCATGGACGCCTACCTCGACGACATCACTCCGGTGGATGGAAAAGATCACCCCGGAATGCGTCGAAAATCCGGCCATATCATGTTCGCCGGACACAGTGATCACATCGAATTCAAAGATATCTCGATCGCTGATTTCAGCGTCGCTCCTCCCAGGCCGGATACAAACGGCGACAACACCCCGCCCGCCGGATTCAAAGCCCTCTTTAACGGCAGTGATCTGACCGGATGGAAAGGTCTCGCACACAAAGACGCCACCAAGCGCCGGGCGCTCGCCGGAGAGGAATTGAAAACGGCTCAGGAGGCTGCCGACGCAATTATGAACAAGCACTGGAGCGTCAAAGACGGCGTGCTTACCTACACCGGAAAGGGACAGAGTCTCTGCACCGCAAAAGACTACGGAGATTTTGAGATGTACTGTGACTGGAAGATTCCTCCCGGTGCGGACAGTGGCATATACCTGCGCGGGACTCCGCAAATTCAGATCTGGGACCCCTGGGACCCCCGCCTCAAAGACGGCGAAACTCTCGATGGACCGGAAGACTGGGTCACCGCCTACCGGAACGGCCGAAACCTTGGATCCGGCGGATTGTGGAACAACAAACGGGCCAGCAATCGTCCACTCGCCCTCGCCGATAACAAGCCCGGTGAGTGGAACACCTTTTTCATTCGTATGGTCGGAGACAAAGTCTCCATCTGGCTGAACGAAAAGCTCATTGTCGACCGCACCGAGCTGGAAAACTACTGGGATCGAGACGGCGACCGCGACATTCCACTCCCCCGCGCCGATCAAATCGAATTGCAGCACCACGGGAGCGAATTGTTTTTCAAGAACCTCTACATTCGCGAGCTGCCGTATTGATAGCACCCACGTCTCCTCCGGAACTAACGACGCATACTCATTCGATTCCGGGAATCGAATGAAACCAATTCTACACTCGACCCTGTTCACTCCGCCACTCTACAGGGTCACGAAGTCGACTATACCCTCTAGCCCCAGTGAGAGAATGTGACTCAGGACTTTCTCAAAAGGGAGTCACCACAAGAAAAGACCGGAGATCTCTCTCCGGCCTCCTCTGAAAATAGCTTTTGCTATAGGGGCAAAACTTACGCAAACAGGTCAAGAACCGGCTTTCCTTTGTGAGCGACGGTGAACGGCCGCTTGCTCGGGCTGTAGAGAACCTGGTCGAGTGGCAGTCCGAGGGCGTGTGCGATGGTTGCGTTGAAATCCGGAATCTTGACCGGGTTTTCAGCAACATTCTCGGCCCCTTCGTCAGTGGCTCCATAGGCGATGCCACCTTTGAGACCGCCTCCTGCGAGGACGGAGCTGAATGCCTTCGGATAGTGGTCCCGTCCCGCGTTCTGGTTGATACGCGGGGTTCGGCCAAACTCGGTCGTGAGAACGACAACAGTTTCATCGAGCTTTCCGCGACGCTCCAGGTCTTCAAGCAAGGCAGACATCGCCTGATCGAGAATGGCACACTTGTCGGGCGCAGCGACAAACACGTTGTTGTGCATATCCCACCCTCCGAGACTTACCTCGACGGCGCGCACGTCGGGCTCGATGAG
>JAKSBG010000181.1 GCA_022361255.1 Verrucomicrobiales bacterium | reverse complement strand
CATATTTAACTTGTAAAGCAGAAATGAAGATAAAATCGGTCTCTAATTTGCGAGAATTCTCCGATTTGCGAGAACGGTAGCGCAGACACATATGCGGCAAGGGACTTGTGGTCCCGGGGGAGGGTGAATCTTCCCCAAATCAGCAGGAACCAAAGGTGAACTTGAAAATCGACCGGTTGAGAATCGTTTGTCTTAGAATTCGGACGCAATCGAATTCGCGACGAGAAGACCGGACACGATCGCTCCCTCGATGGACGCGGATTGGGTGTGGTCTCCGCAGATCCAGATACCGTCGATCGGTTCGAGAGAGTCACTGTGGCCGGGAGGGTCGACGGGAAGAGAATGCGGGATGTGTTCGGTGCGCAGGTGTTTCCACGTTTCCGCATCCTCTCCGAACCAGTCAATCAGTTCCGCCTCAACCGTTCGGGTAAGGTCCGCGTTTTCCTCGTGATCACCGATCACCGAGGCGGAAATCAAAGCTTTGCCCTCCGGGGCGTATCCGGGGGCGACCTGCGAAGGCACGCAGAGGTTGTGGATCAATCCTTCGCGATCCCCGTGCAGAGCAATAATGGGGTCAGCGAGCGGTGCCCGGTCCGCAGCAAAGTAGAGGCAGGATGTGCTGTTCCATCTTGTCTTTGTCTCCTTACCCAGTAGCCGGGCGGAAGTTTCGGCATCGGTCGCGATGACAACATGGTCGGCTTCGTATCGAATTCCTCCGGAAACGACATGGTCGGGGCCGAGAGATTCCACCTTCGTTTCGAGATAAACGGCTTCGTCGGGGAGGCGGGCTGCAATTTGTTTCGGTATCGCCTGCATGCCCGCGTTCGGCAGGGTTGCGGATCCTGAGGAAAACATCTTGAAGGTGAACTCAAACTGCCGGCTGGAGGTGACGAGGAGGTCCTCGAGAAAAATCCCGCCGTAGAACGAGCGGAAAAATTCATCGATCATTCGCGCGGAGAATCCGAAGTTCCGGAGATAATCGGAAGTCGCCATTTCCGGTCCGGCCCAGATGTCCTCAATCGGTTTACGGAGAAGTTTTGCACGCAGCTTCGCAACAAGGCATTTGTCGCGGAGTGAACCGATCGGAGCGAACGCGGAAGAGACAAAGGCGGACGGTTTGCGGAAAACGTCCATCACGCGATGGAGTTTCGCGTTATTCCAAACCAGTGCCCCCGCCTCGAAGGGCCGAAGATCCAGCGCTTCGAGATCGAGAAATTTTCCTGCTTCCGGATACGCATCGAGATACACCTGGAAGCCGCGGTCCAGCAGAAATCCATCGACTTCGTCTGTGCGAACGCGGCCGCCCACGCCGTCCGATGCTTCCAAAACACGGACGCTGCGTCCTGACTCGTGCAGACGCACGGCGCAGGACAATCCCGCGAGACCGGCACCGATCACGATCACATCAGAAGGGCTGGGATGCGTGGATTCACTCATTGAGATGATGACTCATCGAATGGAGATGGGAAATGGTCAAACGGGTTCATCGGATTATTCCAGCTCCCTCTTCGTCACTTCGTGTCGGTAGCGAAACATGCGGTCGAGTTTCCGTTTCACAAACGGCGTTCCGAAGAGTTTTCCCAATTGTCCGAACGGGAGTCGGTAGCGGATTGAATCGACGAGGCGGCTCGAATGGTCATCGACCCGGAAAAAGCGATGATGGTGTTCCCAGAAAGCGAACGGCCCTTCGACCTGCCGGTCAATGAAACCATCATCCGTGATCTCATGTTCGGCCACCCAGCGCTGTTTCAGTGGACCGATACCGACTTCGATCACGGCGCGGCAACCGTCAGTCAGTTCTCCCGGCGATTCGACAACGACGGCCCGTTCGCGGGGGGGAGTCAGTTTTTCAAAAGCGCCCTCCTGAAAATGCCAGTCACGGACCTGCCCGGCCGGAGCCGCGATAATCGAAGAGTGTTCAAAATACGAATCCGTCATCGGGAAAGGTTACGATTCTACCTGCTCAGGAAAGAGGAGAAATTTCCCGGTTTGGCGAGGGGAAGTTCTGCGATGGCGTCGATTTGTTTGAAAGGGGGGGTGTTTTTGATTACTGTTCATTTATTCAAATATGAAAGTGGCACGCAAACTGGAAATCCTCGCTGACGCAGCCAAATACGATGCTTCCTGCGCCAGTTCAGGAGCGGTGAAACGCGACTCGTCAGATTCGCCGGGTGGGCGGGGCATCGGTTCGGCGGGCGGAGCGGGAATCTGCCACTCCTATGCTCCGGACGGTCGCTGCATTTCGCTTTTGAAGGTTTTGCTGACCAATGTCTGCCTCTATGATTGTCACTATTGCATCAACCGTCGTTCCTCCGACGTGGCGCGGGCCCGCTTTTCCGTGGAAGAAGTCGTGCAACTCACGCTCGATTTCTACAAGCGGAACTACATCGAAGGGCTATTTCTCAGCAGCGGCATTGTCCGTGACGCTGACTACACGATGGAGCAGGTTCTGCGCGTCGCGAAAACTTTGCGCGAGGAACATCATTTCCGCGGCTACATCCATTTAAAAACCATCCCCGAGGCGTCGCAGGAACTGATCGAGGAAGCGGGAAAATACGCTGATCGGATTTCCATCAATATCGAGCTGCCGAGTGAAGAATCCGTTCGCGAGCTCGCTCCGGAAAAGAATCTGCGACGAACTCAGGAAGCGATGGGAGGAATTCGGAACCGGATTGAAGAAGCCCGAGCCGAGCAGCGCGATCGTCAGCGAGTCAAAGAAAAAGGGTATCGGGAAAAAGCGGATGCGTTCGCAGCGGGGGCAGCATTTTCCCGAACGCGCTCGAAAATCTACGCCAACGGGCAGAGCACACAGATGATTGTCGGTGCTGATGATTCGACCGACGCGACCATTCTGGAGCGTTCCGATCATCTCTATCGGAGTTACCGGCTCAATCGAGTCTACTATTCCGCCTTCAGTCCGATTCCTTCACCGTCGCAAATTCTGCCGGCGGTTGCGCCGCCACTGGTGCGCGAACACCGGCTCTATCAGGCCGACTGGTTGCTGCGATACTATGGCTTCGCCGTAGGAGAGTTGACCCCGCAGGAGGGCAAAAACCACGGTCATCTGGACCTCGATCTTGATCCGAAATTATCCTGGGCGCTCCGTCACCGCGATCGCTTTCCTGTCGACGTCAACCGGGCCTCCCGCGAGGAGCTGCTCCGGGTTCCCGGACTCGGAGTGAGAAATACGGATCGCATTCTGAAAATCCGAAGGTGGAGCCGCCTCCGACTCGACGACCTGGCGAAGCTTCGGGTTGATTTGAAAAAGGGGCTCCCTTTTCTGATCACAGCGGATCACAACCCCGCGAGACTGGGGTTGGACAGTGAACGGTTGCGTGCCCGGTTCGCGCCGCCCCCCGAGCAGCTGGAATTTGATTTTTCCCCCTCTCCGGAGCCGACCCGGAAGACTTTTGAGAGCGCCGTCACGGGGGAAGTATGAAAGCAGGATGGAAATCGAACCCGGCCCCGAATCCGAAGAGTGAAACAGCAATCCCGAACGAACAACCCGCAGTGATCCGACCCGTCAATGTATACCATCTCGACACCTCCTGATTTCTCGTCCTGGCGGGAGCGGGCCCGAACTTTGCTTGAGGATGGCGTACCTCCTTCAGAAGTGATGTGGGCGGACGCCGACGCAGGTCAGGGCGAATTGTTTTCGGAAGCACCGGTCCCGACAGCGCGGGTTCGGGAGGTTGATCCCGTCGCGGTGCCGAAATCGTTTTTCAGCCTCGCCGGAGCGGTCGCCTGTCACTCCAGTCCGCAGCGCTGGGCTTTGCTTTACCGGATTCTCTGGCGGATCGCAAAAGGAGGGGAGAGAAACCTGCTTGTTGTCGCAACCGACTCGGATGTCCGGCGCGCCTCTGAATTCGCGAAGGAAGTTCATCGTGATGTTCACAAAATGCGTGCCTTTGTCCGGTTTCGAAAAGTTGGCGAAACGGAGGCGGGGCGGGAACAGTTCGTCTCCTGGTTTGAGCCGACCCATCATATCGTCCGTCGCAATGCCCCTTTTTTCCGAAAGCGCTTCACCGGCATGGACTGGTCGATACTGACTCCGGAGGAATGCGTTCACTGGGACGGGAGAGAAATTCATTTCACCCGCGGCGTGCCCCGTGATCAGGCGCCAGATGGTGACGAGTTGGAGGTCCTCTGGCGCAGCTATTACAAAAGCATTTTCAATCCTTCGCGACTGAAGCTGAAAGCGATGCAGTCGGAAATGCCGGTTAAATACTGGAAAAATCTCCCCGAGGCACCGCTGATTCAGGAATTGTCCCGCGAAGCCAGTCACCGGCGTGATTCCATGATCGAGACTCCGGGAGTGAAACCCCGTCGGAATACCAAAAACCTCTACCTGCAGGAACTCGACTCGCGGAACCAGCGGGAACTCGATGCAACCCTGTTGAATGATGGACCTGACCCTGTTGGGTCGGCGATCCGACAGGGTCAGGTTTCGCTGAAAGAAATGCGGGAGAAAGCGGCCCGTTGCCGCGCCTGTCCGCTGTGGGAAAATGCAACGCAGACGGTTTTCGGAACGGGCAAGGAGGACGCTGCCATCATGATCATCGGCGAGCAGCCGGGAGATCAGGAGGATATAGCAGGTCAACCCTTCGTGGGACCGGCCGGAAAACTTCTCAATGAGGCGCTGGAAAAGGCAGGTTTGTCCCGCGATTCGCTCTATCTCACCAACGCGGTGAAGCATTTCAAATGGAAGCCGAACGGCGATGCCGGAGGTCGGGGACTCCGTCGTCTTCACGACAAAGCGAACCGGGAGGAAATGCGCGCCTGTCGTCCCTGGTTGCTCGGTGAAATCGCGAGGGTTCAGCCTGAAGTTATTCTTACTCTCGGAAATTCTGCTGCTCAGGCTATGACCGGTTTCGATTTTCAGATCACAAAAGAACGCGGGGAGATTACGGAGAAACTTACAATCGATTTTCCCGGCAGAGCATTTGCAACCGTTCACCCTTCCTTTCTCCTGCGAATCCGTGATACCGGGATTGCGAGGGCTGAGAAAAAACGCTTCTTCGAGGAAGTCTCCTTTCTTTCCCGGTGGAACAATGCGGGCGACGGAGATCACCACCCGACCTGACGTATTTTCCATCAAAGGTTCGCATTCCTGATTCTGCGACGGTAGCTTCGTCGGATGAAACCGGTTCTGGAAACGCTAGCCTCGCTGATTTCAATCAACAGTATCAAT
>JAKSBG010000189.1 GCA_022361255.1 Verrucomicrobiales bacterium | reverse complement strand
GGCTGAATGACGCTTCGTTGTGGTGCCCCTTGCTGAAAAGTTCGATGAACCAGACGATGGGAGTCATCAGTTTCGCGAGCCATTCCAGGCAAAAGCTTACCCAGGGGGCCCACGATCTCCAGTGTCTCGCCCCGAGATTTTTGGGAATAATTTCGGAGGCGATCAAAATGGCGAGAGTCATCAGGGCACCGGCAAGGGCATCCCATTTTCCTCCTCCGAGAGCTGAAACCTGCGCGGCGACTCCCATCGCGCCGACGGTGTGGGAAATGGTATTCAGTGTCAGGATCGAGGTAAGGGGACGGCCGATTCTGGTTTTCAGGCCCTCGAGCCGTTCGCCGACCTTTGGCTTCTCCTTTTTGAGATTCGCGATGTAGGGGTTTGTCACACTCAGGATGACAGCTTCCCAGACGGAGCAAAAGAAGGAGACCCCGATGGCGACACAAAAGTATATGATTAACAATGTCCACGATCCCGTGGCATTGGGATCAATAGAGGACGGGGCGACGGCCGCGACAATGGGGTCTAGCATGGTTGCGCTACTCTTGCGAAGAAAAGAGGTCGATTCAAGTGAGAAGTGACCGGGTGGAAGTGGTCAATTCGCGGCAAGGTGGGAATCACTTTTTCTTTACGTAAGCAAAAAAGGCTCCCGTTACTTCGCCATCCGCTCCGACGAATTTGGTCGAGAGCTCCGCCGGACCTTTTTCGAGAGTGACATCGAAAGTAATGCTGGCTGCCCCTTCGGGAATTTCTTTCTCGAGCTTGTGACCGCCAATTACAATGTGTGCGGTTTTTGCAGGGACGGCCTTTCCGGGGGTCATGCGAAACGGTTGAACGCCGGGCACGTCTGCACCCGGTGGAATCGGGTCGGAAATCGCTTTTGCCGCCACATCTCCCTCGTTTGGCCAGCGGCGAATTTCAATGGAGTAGTCTCCGGCCTCTTCGACGGTGAGATACCAGAAACCGAGCATCGGGGGAGGGGTAACTCCTTTGCGAATGTGTGCCTGATTCCACGGGCTGGTTCCGGTGGTGATCCAGTCGTGGCTGGTGAGCCGGCTGGGGTTTTCCGCATCGTTGCCGATGTGGATCCGTGCAGGATCGCCAAAAGTCGGGGCAATTTCTTTCCACCAATCGCTGTAGAAGTCCTTGAGGCGTTTCGCCACGTCCGGATGATTTTCGATCACGTTGTTTTTCTGACCGGGATCTTTGTTGATCTCGTAGAGTTCGTGGTAGGGAGTCCCGTCCTTTTTGTTGCCGCTGACGAGACGCCAGTCATTGGTCATCACGGCAGATTTTCTCCATTTGATGGGATCTTTCACCCGCTGGCTGTCGGTGACGAGTATACGGTCGGGCCAGTCAGAGGGCGTATCGCTGTTTTCGATGAGGGGACGGATCGAGACTCCGTCGAATGTGACATTGTCAGGGGCATTGATTCCGCAAAGATCGATCAGCGTCGGGACGATGTCGACATGGGCGGTGATCATATCCACTTTGTGTTCTTTCTTAAAGCCTCCCTTTGGCCAGTGCAGGAAGAACGGAACGCGGTGCCCGCCGTCGTATTCGCTGCCCTTCTTTCCACGCATTCCGCTGTTGTGAACTTTATCGCCGGAGGAGGTCCCGTTGTCGGTGGTGAAGATAAAGATGGTGTTTTCAGCAAGACCTTTCCCGGCCAGCCAGGAGCGGAGTTCGCCAACATTGTCGTCGATATTGGCGATCATACCGAAGAAGTTCGCCGTGTTCACCCCGAGATCCTCGGAGGGTTTGGAATACTCTTTCGGCGCGAGCCTGGGACCGCGGG
>JAKSBG010000381.1 GCA_022361255.1 Verrucomicrobiales bacterium | reverse complement strand
TCCGAGGTTCTTCGAAGAAGGCGGGATGAGGGTAGGGCATGATTCACTGTGCACCGGGAAATGAGATCATGAAGTCCTTGTCTTCGTCGGGTGAATGCGGCCAGAAAGAAACCCGCAAGAAGAATGATGCCGGAAAAGAACTTCGAGAAAAAGCGGAGCGATGCGCGCTGAAAAGAGATTCGTTTTCCAAGCTCATCGGTAACAACGAGACCCAGGACGATTTTCCCTATCGTTCCCCGTCTCATAGAGGATTCCATAAAAGCGAAGTAGAGCCAGTTCAGAACCAGTAGCAGGATTGCCAGGGCAATTTCAAATGGGCCGGTTCCGGTGAGATGGTTTATGAAGTCAGTTGGGTCTGTTAACGCAATTTCAATCGAAAACAATTTGGATACAATCAGAATAGGTAGGGCGAACACCAACGCCATATCGAAACCGGCTGCAAGAATCCGATACCAGAATCCGGCGTGAACGAGGAATTCACCGGCCCGGGTCTGGCTTACTACGGTTTTTGATATATCGGGTTTTGGCAGAATGGATTTCCTTGAGAGGGGTGGGGAATTCCCATCTTCCGAATTCGAGGCAAGGGCACTTTCCTCCTCGCGATTCAGCGCTTCCTGAACGGGGCTTGCGGTTTCCAGTGTCGGAAGATCAAGCGGATCGGCTTTTTGAAATGGCGCAGTTGCAGTTGCAGACTTCGATTCCGGGGAGACGGGAACCGGGGTGTCTTTCAGGGGAGGGATCGTGGGGGATGAGGATACTGCGGGAGGTTCCTCCACTGAGAGATCCAGGCTTTTGAAGAAGTGGCGTATCGTTACCCATTCACCCTTTACTTCAACTTCATGAAGATTACGAATCTCCCGTTTTGCCAACATATCGCGCAACTCGGTTTCCGTATAGGGGCCCGATTTCCGGCCTTTCCATTTGATCCGGTAGGAGTTCATCTTAGAGAGTTCCGGGACGGAGAATTGCGGGGATTTCCCGTAGAAAAGATTCATCATCCGGTTCCAGTAATGCCGATTTCGCGGCGTCCTCTAACGCAGTTTCCGGAGTTCTTCTGAAATGAAAGAGGGGGCTGTATGATACAACGTCATTGATTGCCTCCCATCCTGTGTTGTTCCTTCGAAGAACGGGTCGAAACTCTAATGTAGGAGTCAATGCCCACAGGGTGCCGGGATCGCCGGGCTCAGTGAGAATGTGAGTATTTTTCTCCCCGTCTACGTAGCCGGCGTGTCCGATGCCGGAAGCCTGCATTGATTTGAAGAACAGATGAGCGGCCTCTGCCTGCTTCGCCATCTTCGTTCCTTTTTTTCGGGCGTAGAACCCGGCTAGTGATTGAGCATAGCGGGAAATGTCGTCCGGTACCATCCAGGAGTCGCTCTTCAATGAGCCATTCCCGGTCAGGCTGAGTAATTCTTTGTGATCTTGATCGTGCGTTGTGAAATCGAGGAGCCATTCCGTCCTGCGATGTTGCATCAGTTCATTGATTCTGATCTGCACGTAAGCTTTAAACAGAGGGCTGATCGATTCGTCTGATGCGTAGATGACTTCTATTGCTTTCAGTAACGAGTCCCGGAATTTCGAGATGGACGGATCGACATAGCCGTCGAGACGAAGCGTTTGGAAAAAGGTGGATTCCGGCGATATGCCTCCGTCGCGAGGTGCGAAACCGAGCGTTCCGGTGTTAGAGATTCTCGCACGATATTTTCCAGAAGTAAAAGTTGCGGAACGGTTTCCAGATTTGGCAGGGTCGTACACTTCTGCGCCAGTCACCTCGATCTGAGTGATTTCTCCAATTTTTGAATTACGAAATTCGAGAGGATTATTCCGGGAATAAACAGACCTGGTTTTGCCTGGCTCATTTACGTCGTAGCGGTGAATGCTAGTCAGTGAGGCATTGTCACGAAGCCCCAGGAAAAGAGGTTTCTCCGGTCCCGTCACCTCTGAAGGAAATCCCCGGGTGTTGTATTTGCCTTCATGTAGCAGAGACCAGCGGACGAGATCTCCCGGCATCAGGATTTCTCTCAGAATAGCATTCTCGGAGTGAATTTTTCGTATGATATTGCCGATAGCAATTTTCTCTGTTCCGGCAACAAGGTTGCTGTTCTCAAGATTTGTGAGTGCATCAACGTAGGCTTCGAGAGAGGCTGCATTCTTTAAATCTGTTTTTAATTTCCGGGAGAGTTTTACATCCGCTTCCAGAGATGTGTACTTTTCTTTCAGGATGTCGAAGGTTGTCAGGTCCGCGGCGAAAGGCTTGAGGTCTTCCAGCTCTGTTTTTGCCGCTGCCTCCATCCGGGATATCAAAATTCCCGCTTCCGTCGAGGCGGAAAGAACCTCGCTCGAACCCTGCTCACTGCTCAGAGCGGCCCTGATCAATCGATCCAACTCCAATACCTGGGCGTGAAAATCAGGAGCGATTGTATTTCTCTTCGCTTCCGCAATCTGATCATATTTCCGTTCCAGTTCGGATAGGCGGCCGGCCATATCCGACTGGAAATCCGGATTCACTTCTTTTGCCTGTTTCCGGGCCTGTTCCAGCTTGCTCCGGATGGAGGACAGGGAGATTTCTGTCCATTCCGCAGGATTCGGGACGGCATTGAAGTCATTCGTCAGATTCTGGATAATGGTGTTGACCTGATTCGCGTTCGCCTCTTCGAGATTCAACCAGGACTGCGCCTTTTCCACTGCTGAGGGGAGAGCGCCGAAACTCTTCCAGAGAGGTTTTTCCGCTTCGAGCTGCTTGATATTTCTCTCGAGATCAGACGCCCGGCTTTCCGCGAGGGCACGTTCGAGCTGGTCTGCTTTCTGCCCTGCTTTCCAGAAGAAGAATGCGAATGAGACAAGCACTAGCAGGATAAGCGAACCGCCCGTAACAAGGAAGATGAGGTTGCGACGCTGTGCTCTCTGTTTTACCGAAATTTTCTCTTCGAGATCTACGAGGACTTTTCTCGCATCCTCCTGTACGGATTCGGAGACCGGTTTGCGTGCTTCCGAGATTTCTTTCCACTGCCGTCGGATCGAAAGGGCGTCTTCCTGCAGCTCAGCCAATCCCGGTTTCACTCTTTGAAAGTCTTTGTCCCGAATCGATCGAACCGACATTTCAAGCTTTTCGAGTCGCTCCTTATGATTTTCTTCCTCCCTCCACTTACGGAGTTCCGAGGAACTCCATTCTTCGAGGTCTGCGTGAATCTCCCGTTGATTTGGTTTTACGGTGAAATCGTGCCTCTTCGTCAGCTCAGTAACCTTTCCGACAAGCGTCAGAACATCGTTGAGCTTGTTGGCTTTTCTTGCTGCCAGTGCGTCTGCCAATAGAGATTCGCTTGATTCAATAGCTTGCTCCCTTTCGAAATCCTCTCGTAGTTCAAGTGCGTCCCGCCAGGGGGATTCGCGTGTGTCATCGGATTTGGGGGTTCTCCCGGGAGCGAGGTTTTCCAGCTCTTCGAGCAGTTTCAGGATTTCCGATGTGTTGTTTTCACGGAGGGAAGGCTCCAGTTTTCGGATGGTTTCTGCTACCAGACGATCCTCAAGGTTTGCGGCCTGCTGGACGGAATTTACGTCTTCGGGATTGAGAGCTGCTACCTGACGAATCACCCGCAATGCCTCATGGAAGTCACGTTTCGAATTCGCAGCGCTGTATTCGGACATGAGGGTTTTCTGGAAATTGCCGGCTTTGCTGTAAATGGGATCGATAATTTGTTTCGCTGATTCGTTGATTGCATCCGCGACAGGAAGGTGGTTCTCCCGGCAGTATTCCCGATATTTATCCGCTTCCAGTTCACTGAGAATGGCGCAGAGATCGAGCAAGTCCGGGCTGCGGGTGGCTGCCATCAGCGCCTGATATTCTTTGTCTTCACCTGCGTTAATAATCCCAACGCAAGTTTCGAGCCGATCATTCGCCCTTCGGCACAGTTCCGCGTACTCCGACGCCAGAGGGAAGAGGGATTTGTCCACCTCGTCAGTTTCAGCGTCTCCCATCGCCGCCTCAAGGCGGCGAACGAGGTTTTCGATTCGGACAAGTTCAGGGTGCATTGAGGGATTGGGCTTCATTTCCTGACAGCTGGAGAAGATTAAAGGATCTTATGCTGCCATTGCCTGATTTGACTTGTGCCTCGACGCGAAACGCCCCCAGGTCAGAAAGCGGTGTCCGGGAGACAGCTGATCTTTCCGCGCGAATCCGTTTCAGGATGGCTTTTATTTCATCCAGCTTCGTTTCCTCAAAGCCTCTGGCTCCGCCCGCAAGAATCATCTCCTCCGCGATACTGAGATTTTCTTCGGTGAATACCTCCAGCCAATTGGTGAAAAAGTGAGCCACAATCTGATCCTGCCGGAAGTCCTTTTCACGACGTTTCCGGGCTCGCTCGGCCAGTTCCTGGCTCGGAAAGCGCTCACCCGTTATTGAAGTAGTATTCAGGTTGAAGTTTTGCGCAGTGGCAGAGATCACATCGAGCAATCGAATCGCTTCTTTGACCTCATTTTTTCCCCACTGTTCAGTTGCACGAATTTTTCTGAGGGCATCCTGGATCGTATCTCTGGCTGGCTGTGGCATCGATCTGGAGGAGGCCATTCCATAGTCTTGCAGATTCTCTCCGAGATGTGCTGAAATGTAGTGAAGAAAAGGAGGTCCTTCGATGAAATCTCCTGATTTTTCAATATAAGCCCCCAGAGATCCCTGAATGTCGGTAGCGAGCGTTTCCACGTTATCTTCGTCCGGAACAAGACCATAGTGCGGAGGATTGCCTTTGTTGGGGATGGATTTGATTTTCAAGCCGTTGGTTTCTACTTTCCCGTTCCGTGTCGAAAACAGCCTGGATCCCAGGTTTCCAAAAGCATCTTCGAATTTTCCCGAGATGTGCTGAAGTGCTGAATAGTTTCTGACTTGATTTTCCAGATCCTGAATTCTTTGATCCAATCTTTTTGAAGGGGAAATTTTCAATAATTCAGGGCCTTCGGAGGAGATCGCTACCGGAACGGATGTATCGGACAAAAAGAGTTCGTAGCTGGTTTCACCCTCCGGAAGCTGAATTTGAGAAAGCAGTTCGAGTGATTTTTTCGACAGTGAGATTTCTAAATCTTCCCCTCTCTCTGCATGCAGCCCGTCCCCGGAGCTCATGTAATAGAAAGGAGGGGCATTGTTTTCGTAACACTGCCCGAAGAGAACTACCTCCGGAGGGGTGGCACCCGCTTCTCCCAGGGAGAGTTGGAATCCCCTTCGGAAAATTCTGCGAAAGTCCGGAGTGATACGAATGACTTTTCCCGGTTCGTCTACCGAGAAAATTTTTACCGTATTCTCACCGGTGAAAAAATACATGACCGTCTCCCCGTTGATCTTCGCCAATTCCTTTTTCCTTTCGAGCGGTTTGTCGAAATAGGAGTCTGTCGCGATAATAGCAAGGGCTTCCGGAAGTCCATCCGCCAAGTGTCTAACATGATCATAAGAAATTTCGTCGCTGTCTTCACTGAACGCGAGCATCCCGGTTTCCGGAACGGGAGGAAATGTGGTGGTTGTTTTTTCCGGCGGATGAACTTTTCCGCGGTGGTTTGCAGATTCGGCCTCAGGAAGGTAGGTTGCTGACTGCCCGGTTTTAATACGCGGCTCAAACGTGGCAATCTGTTTCCGGATAGAGGCGATATACTTTTCCCATTCTTTTCCACCGGCCTTTGCCTGGATAATACCGAGCTTCGTGGATAGCTGCTCAAATCTTGCGGATGTTTCGAGGGCAGCTGCAGCGTTGCGATGAAAAATTTCTGATTGTGCGCGGTATTCCAGGACGAAGGGAATGACCTCTTCGATGCACTTGATCTGTGAGAGTAAGCTGTCGCTTTCGGTGTCGAGCGCAAAAACGCGTTGCCGCAACTCAGAAACGCTGGCTGCGGGCGTGTTCATGGCCATCAAATCCGACCAGGACTTGGAAACTTCTTTTTCTTCCCGTATGTAGCCCTGGATCTTTGCAATCGCCTGTTGTTGAAGTTTCCCAAAGTGATCCGGCACAGGAAACTCCTCCGGATGGAGCCGGAGCGAGCGATCCCACGAATCCTTCACTTCTGCGAGATGGCGGAGCGGAGCTGTACCCGGTGCAAGTTGATTCTGTTTCTCCAGAAAAGTTTCTGTGTGGAAGGCGGCTTTCTGCAATTCTGATTCCACTGTTTTAAACTGGTTCAGCAGCTTTGCGTATCGGGCGAACGAGGCCGATTGGTCGATGAAGCCGGCTTTTTCCGGTCCGGGATACGCTTCGAGGTGGTTTGCTGCGGCTTCCCAGTTTCCGTCACTGAGCAAATTTGAGATTTCTCGCTCTGCTACTCTCACTGGACTGAAGTGGAATAGCGACGTTATTCCCACTGCGACAAGAGCAAGAAGGGCCGCAGCAAAAATCAACCCCATTCCCGACTTTGATCGGGTGTTCCCTGATTCGCAGAGGTTAGTCGAAACGGGTTCGCCAACGGAGGACGTTCGCGTGATGCGTGTCGCGGTTGTTCCGACAGTTGAGGACGTTTTTCCTTCAAGCACTTCCGGCTGGAGAGGGGAGTCGCCGATTGGAGTTGCCTCCGGAACGGAAATTGTTGTCGCAGCAGGTTGGTTGAGAGTGGACGCTTCCGTCTTTTCAGGTTCGATACTGTCCAGATCAGGTTTTCCTTCGGCAACGGCAGCGAGAGGTCCTGAAGGGGCGGGCAGGTTAGGCTCAATTTCCACAAGGTAGCGATTTCCCCTCAGTAGTGCCATATGAACACGGCTGTTGTAGACTGACCCGTACCAATCAACCCCGGTGCGTTGTTCAGATGTCTGTATTAGTGTGGAGAAAGAGCGCGACCAGAGCTTGCCGGGCCTGTTTCGGTCGGGGGCTGCCAGTAGAGCGCTTTCGCCGAAAAGTCTGAGCAGCGTTTCCGGATCGTAAGAATCCGGCAAGATCACGCCTGCACCGGAATCGGCCTTCGGGTTTACGATACGAGCGGCATTTCCTGCGTGACCTGTTTTCTTTCTCCACTCCAGTGCAGGTAGCGAGAGTATTGGCTGAAGTTCTCTGAGGTCGATAGTATTATCCGGACCAAAAAACTGAGCGGCCTCATCGTATCGCTCCCGCCAGATTCTTTTTCTGCAAAGTTCCAGAATTGCCTCTGCGGGAGTGATATGTAATTCCTCCAATTCGTCCGGTTCTACAACGATGCTGTGCGCAATGTGATTTGTGCGGCCGGAATAGTCATTTCCTGCATCAGCGACACGAGTCAAGACGTGATAAACACAGCTACGAATCGTCACGATACGATGGCTGTAAATTACTGGAAGTCCGGATGCAGGTCCGGTCCCGGCTGTGCTACGATCATACTGGTTGGAGAAACTTTCGATTCTTGAAACGAGCGACTCTTTGATTTCCCGGTGGCGGGCTGCTGTACAGAATCCCGAGCGACCAGCGACGAGGCCGGATTTTACGCTCGTGTATACCATCTGGAATGCCATAACCGCTTACTCCTCTTAATTCCTATGTTTCTACGACTTCTTTTTTTCGCGTCGCAAACAACTCCGGATGCTTCCGGGCGAGTGTCCAGATGACCGGGACTTCAGGTTGGATCGGATTTACTTTTCCGGGAACCGGGCCGATGCGCTCATCAGATTCACCCGGGGGGGAGAATTTCTGCGGCGAATGACCGATTGGGCTGACCGGAAAATAGATGACCGTGTGGGAAATGGATTCTGCGTTGGCAACGACACCAGGGCTGGTTTTCAAGAGAAATTTTCTGATCCTCGAGGAATTCGATTCCACGGCATCAAGATCGAGACCAT
>JAKSBG010000545.1 GCA_022361255.1 Verrucomicrobiales bacterium | reverse complement strand
CGACCAGGGCACGATTACCCGGGAGAATGCGTCAACACTTCTGGCGCGCTTGCCGACAGACGGAAAGGAGGAATACCGGGCTGACAACCTGATCGGGCGACAGTGGGTTACTTTCCGTGAGAGCGGAGTCGAACTCCGGCCCAAAGGAATCGTTCGACGCGAAGACGGTGCACCCTTGAGCGACATACTTGCCCGGCAGGACCGGGTCGCACGGGGACATTACCTTTTTGATCTCTGGATCGAAAACCGCGATGTAAAATATGATAACCGGAAGATGTTTTTTCCCCGTCAGGAAGTATCCGGCGACTGGCGGGTCGTGAACTATTATGAAGGCCATCATGATCTCGGCCTCTCACTGGGAGGTCTCGTTTCGTCCGGACAGGTGAACAAGTTCCGTATGCAAAACCGGTTTTCCAGCCGTGGAGCCGCCGGGAAAAAAGCCCGTTTCAAAGCTCCCTTGATATTTAAACCCGAATCCTGGAACTACTGCACCTGGGCTGACGCGCGCTGGATGGCAGCCCATATTTCTGCGATTCCGGAGTCCGGCATCCGGTCAGCAGTTGCCACCTCCCTCTGGCCGGATTTTGTTCAGGAGGCACTTGTCTACCGCCTTCTCGACCGCAGGAACCAAATCGCGAAACTCTACGACACGACCGGATTCCTTGATACCATGGAGCTCAGCCCTCCAAGCGTTTCCGTCCCTCTCCGTACACCGCAGGAGATAACCGCTGCGGAGGCAAAATACGGGCTGCCCCCGGGATCTCTTGCTGAAAAGCGCCGTGAGCGCCCCGCCTTCGCCCGCTCAGATTCTGAACTCATCCTCGATCGAGGAGTAATCGTCAGCCACCGGAAGTCCGATATCGTGTCACTCTTGATTCGTCACCGCCACCCATCGGGCCTGACGGATCGCTATCGTCGTCAAAGTGACAAAAATCCGCGCGCTCTACGGAGATAACGCGAATTGCTTCACGATCGGCTTCACGATCAATCTCCTGAAGTTTCAGGAAATCGAAGAGCGATCTCGGCACCTGTCTCAGGATTCCGGATTTCCAGTTCTGCTGCGAGATGGTCGGTGAGGTGTTTTACGATCGAGAGCCCCAGTCCCGTTGAAACTTCGTCGCCTGTCGGCTTGGCACTGAGCCTCACGTATGGCTCAAAGATTTTTTCCCTGTCTTCCTCCGAAAATCCGGGCCCTTCGTCTTTCACCACGATTTCAACGGGGGAATCAGAAAGAGTAAGGCTGACAGTTGTCCCGGGTGGCGAGAATTTGATCGCATTGCTCAGGAGATTCTCGAGAATCCGGTCGACGGCGTCGCGGTCACTCTTGACGACCACGTTTTCCCCGGGAAGGCTCAACTTCAAATCTATATCCTTTCGCTGGGCGAGAGACGTGCAAAGGCGATGAGACGTTTGGCAAAGTTGAGTGAGGTCAACCGGGCGAATATCGAGATCCAGCTCTGTCCGGGAAGCCCGTGCGTTGGCGAGAAATTCCTCGATAAAGTCGAGTGATTTCCCGGTCGACTCAGAAATCGTTTTCGCCACTTTCGTCGCGTTTTCCGGCAAGTCTTTCATCGACTCGAGCAACTGGGCAGAGAAGGAGGCGCTGCCGACCCAGTTTTTGAGGTCGTGAGCCATTACTTCCAGATACTCTTCCGTTTTTGTCAGCAGATCGCTGCACTCGTCGCGGGTATTTTTCAACTCCAGGTGAGTGCGAACCCGCGCCAGCAACTCCGCTTTGTTGAAAGGCTTTGTAACGTAGTCAACGCCCCCGCTTTCGAGGGCTTTCACAATGGTGTTTTTGTCGTTGTCGGCAGAAAGGAAAATCACAGGCACATCGTCCATCCCGTCGATCTCACGAAGCTTTTCACAAACTTCGAAACCATTCATCTCCGGCATGTAAAGATCGAGCAGAACGAGATCCGGGGTTTTCGCCTCCATTCGTTCGATGGCCTGCGCGCCGTCTTTCGCGATCATGAAGTCATATCCGAATGCGGCAAGCATCGTTCCGACGACCTGGATGTTTTGCGGCTCATCATCGACAATCAGGATGGTGCCTATTTCTCCGCTGAATCTCTTCATAAGCTACTATTCTACGTATCTTCTCCGGCGTTTCCGTTCCCGATTTCTTCGAACAATTGATCCACCCGGGAGAGTAACTGCTCCAGTTTTGCCTGGTCGAAATTTCGCGCATACTCACGCATATTTTCCGCATATTCCTCAACCACGGTTGCCCCGTGCGCCTTCCCCACTTCCTCAATCTCCGACGCCACCGCAAACACCTCCGAGAAAACCATCGCTCCCGTCAACTCTTCCCACCGCTTATCGCGAATATCAGTCAGAGACTTCAGCAGGCCCTTTCGATCCTCGATCTCGTAAGCAGGACTGCTCTCCACCACTGCCGAGGTTCCAACGGGTTCCAGCTCGTTTTCACCCGGCTTCTGATTCTTCTTTCCCCGTTGCAAGGTTTGCCGCATACCGCTGAGAAGTCGTTCTCCGGAAAACGGTTTCCGTAAATAGCCGTCAAACAGCCGCCTCAGCCTCCGTTCCTGCGCCATCAAACTCGATGCCGTTACCGCAATCACCGGAATGCCTGCCAACTGGTCGTCTTCCAGCATTTTCTGACGCGCTTCATCTCCCGTCATCACCGGCATACGTATGTCCATGAGAACGATATCCGGAAGGATGCTGCGCATCTGACTCAGCGCCTCCATTCCGTTCTCTGCATAGAAAACTTCGTGGTGAGCATCCTCGAGAAAGCTCCCGATCAGTTCCCGGTTATACGGGTTGTCGTCGACAACCAGCACCCTTGATGGGGGAAGTTCGTTAAAGTCATTATCCTCCGATTGCCTGTCGCGAACTTCGGATACGCTCTCGATGATTTCGACATCAGGAAGAACGATGGAAAACGTGGCCCCCTTTCCGGGCTCTGACTCCACGGTGAGATCTCCCTCCATTAAAAGAACCAGTTCACGACAAATGCTCAATCCAAGTCCGGTTCCTCCTTTCTCCTCATCCAGCGAGCTGGCCTGCTTGAAGGGCTGGAAAATCAGCTCCTTCTTTTCAGGCGAAATACCGCGTCCCGTATCGCGAACGTGGACCTTCAATTCACAATGTTCCCTATCGTCGCTTTCATCGAGATTGGATTCAACGAGCAGAGTGATTGTTCCTTCGTCAGTAAATTTCAGAGCGTTCCCGATCAAATTCACCAGGATTTGACGGAGCCGCAGTCCATCCAGCATCAGACAGTCCGGCGTCGACTCCATCACCTCGCAGCGAAATCCCAGACCTTTTTCCGAAGCCTGCTCCTCGAACATGATCTTCACACCGTCGAAAAATTCTTTCGTGCTGAGTGGTTCAGGATCGAGATCCAGTGATCCGGATTGAATCTTCGAGAGGTCGAGGATGTCGTTGATAAGCTCGGCCAGAGACTCACCGCTCGTTCTGATCGCCTTCAGAAAGCGTTTCCCCCGCTCGGTATCCACCTCCCGTGTCAGAAGTTCCGAAAAACCCAGCATCGCGTTTAGCGGGGTTCGGATCTCGTGGTTCATGCTTGCCAGGAATTTCGTCTTCTCCCGGTCTGACTTTTCCGCAAGCCGCTTCTCTTCCTCCAAATCGATCGCCCGTTCCTGGGCCTTCACGTGTCCGAGGAGAAAAGCAAGACCTGCCACCCCCGATATCAACGAAACGATTGCGGACAACCTCATCATGACGAGGAGACGGTCAACTTTCGACCGGTAGACGAGCTCAGCATTTTCCCTCAGGACAGAGATTTCTTTCCCCAGATCCATGAATTCCTGCTGAATATGGAGAAGCAACTGCGGCCGCTCCTCTTCGAGAAGAGCCTTTCGAGCATCATCCGAACTCGAATCTTTTCGTTTCTCCACCGCGCGCTCCAACTCCAACTCTCTCGAGTTTACCAAATCCGAAAGGGTCGTGAACCGGGCACTCAACATTTCATCGTCCCCGAACTTCGATCTCAATTCCCGGGTGGCTGCTTTGCGCTTCTCCCTCTCCCGGCGATAGGATTCGAGAAAAGAGTCAGCCTCTGTGATCAGATATCCACGCTGATTGGATTCCACCTGCAGTACGAGGGATTGGAGCCGATTCAGCTCCGTTCTCGCGTCGTCGTATCTCGAATACTCCGAGCGAACTTCCGTAAGTGCCAGCCCTGTCCGCCAGGCATAGAAGGAAAGCAGCAGAAGCATCACTACAGCCACACCGAAGAAGGCGGATGTGGCAAACAGCCTGACCTTTCCGTAGCCCTTAGTATCGTTTGGCTCGCTCATCTACAAATACTGACACGCTCCTGACCGAATTCACTTCGGAATTTGAAAACTCGTTCTCTTTTCTTTCTGGTTCTGTTCTGAAGGGCCAAATCACAAACGGAAAAAGCCGGGCAGCATGTTATCAACAGCTGGCCCGGCTTTTCCCAGAATTGGTCTTGCAGAGAGATCAGACGACCTTCCTGCCCGTGAGTGCATTGATGATAAAGAGAACGACTCCCACGGCAAGAAGGATCCATCCAATATTGAGAGCAACTCCACCTACTCCGCCGAAACCGATGGCGACAGCGATAAGTCCGATGATGAAGAATGTGATAGCGTATGAGATCATTGTTTTGTTGGTTTGTAATTAGATTCGGCAACCGCTTCCCGATCACCTTGACTCACTGTATTGCATTTGCCGTGCCGACCCCTCTCTATAATCTGTAACTCGCTTACAGTAGGCGCATTGCGTAATTCTCCCATTATTTCTCCGAGCCCACACACCGCAAAAACACCTCGTCTATGCACGCCTCTCTGTGCAATTTGCAAATCCTCCTGAAGCTGCATTAGCTCTCTCTCTTAACGCAAAAAGGCGGGAGCTGGATGCCCCCGCCTCTGACTGATGGTTGTTGCTTTGTTCGTTTCGCCGATGAATCACATGGTGCTCCGATTCGAACCATGACTGAGAATGATGTAGATCCCATGGACTAGACCCGGCACATAGAAAAGAAGAGTGAGAAGCAGATTGATCCAAAATTGAAGCCCGAATCCGACCTGTAAAAAGACTCCGACCGGGGGAAAAACGATTGAGAGTAAAATGCGTAGTATGTCTTTGCTGCTTTCTTTCATGAAGTATAGGGGGGTGATTTCTTTGCTCGGAGATGCTCTGTGCAGAAACCGTTCCACTCCGCACCAAACCTGCCACAACTCGTTACCTGTCAGAATTTTATCAAATCCCCCTCCATCTTTTGAGCTTGGATAGGAGGGCGAAATTTTGCATTCTGCAGACGCGAACCACGATATTCTGCAAGAATCCGAAGCTGCAGGCAGGGGCGTAACTTGAAATCGACTTATGCCATTCATTGCATATTGCAATCATCTCAATGCGCGATTGCATTGCACTATGCAAGAAAACTACGTGTTGCAGGGGAATTAGGTTCGCTCCCGCCCCTTACGCCACAAGCGGAAACCAGCATTCAGCCCCACGACCGCAGGACGGTACGCATTTTGCAAAACAGAAGGACAGATGGATATACTTATTATTGACGACGAAAAGTCGATTCGCGACAGCACCATTCTCGCACTCGAGGCAGATGATCACTACGCAGAAGGCATCGACAACGGTGCCACGGCGCTGATGCGTTTGAAAGAGGACCCTTTCGATCTGGTCATCCTCGACCTCAACCTGGGAGACGAAAACGGGCTGGACATTCTCCCGCAGATTCAAAAGCGCTTTCCCCGAATCCCTGTCGTGATGTTCACAGCGGAAGCGAGTATCGACACCGCAGTGAAGGCGATTCAGGTCGGTGCAATGGACTATCTCGAGAAACCTTTTACACCCGACCAACTGCGCAGTGTTATCGCCAGGGCAAGAAACTGGCGGCAGATGAATGAACGCATCGAAGAACTGGAGGTGGAAGTATCCAATCAGTCACCACCGCCCATATTTGAGTCTCACGACGATATTATGAGCGAATCTCTCGAAACGCTCTTTCGCGCAGCGCCGACGGCGGCATCCCTTCTCGTTCTCGGTGAAAGCGGAACAGGAAAAAGTCTGGTTGCCAGGGAAATCCATCGGCGAAGTCATCTCAGTGACAAACCCTTCGTGACGATTTCCTGCCCCAGTCTCTCGAAAGAACTTCTCGAAAGCGAACTCTTTGGCCACGTGAAAGGCTCCTTCACCGGTGCGGTAAAAGATAAATGGGGAAAGGTGCACGAGGCAAATGGCGGAACCCTTTTCCTCGACGAAATCGGCGAGCTTCCTCTCGATATCCAGCCCAAGCTTCTTCGTCTTCTCCAGGAAAAGGAATACGAGCGACTCGGGGAAACAAAGACACGCCAGGCCGAGGTCAGGGTGATTGCCGCAACCAACCGTGACCTGAAGGAAAGTGTTCGGAAGGGTGAGTTCCGGGAAGATCTCTACTACCGCCTGAATGTAATTTCGGTCGAAATGCCTTCTCTTCGAGATCGACCGAACGATCTCACCCGCTTTGCGGAATCGTTCGTCGATTTCTTCGCAGAACAGACGGGAAGAAAAGTCTCAGGCTTTTCAGATTCG
>JAKSBG010000376.1 GCA_022361255.1 Verrucomicrobiales bacterium | reverse complement strand
TCTTTACGACTCAACCCTGTTAGGTCCACGACCTTACCCTGTTGGGCATTTCTCTTTCTCCGATACCAATCTTTCAAAATTGTCATGTCATCGTGCGTAGGTTTGCGTCCAGCCCGGCTGTGTTGTCGCTTCCGCGTTTCCGAGCAAATCGGCGAGAGCGTCTTCGAGTTCGTGAAAACGAAACCGGAAGCCAAGTCCGTGAATCTTCACCGGAAGACCCCGTCTACCATTCAAGGCGAGATCCGGATCCGCTCCGATCAGCGGTGCCGCGAGTCGAACCAGGGCAGTAGGAGCTGGCAGCCCGAACGGCACCCCGATCGTGCCGCGAAGAGTTTTCATGAACTCGCGATTCGGAACAGGCTGCAAACCGGTCGCGTTGAGAATTCCGTGGACCGACGGATTCTCAATCGCTTCGCGAAAAAGCCGGACCATGTCGTCGACGTGAATCCAGCTGATCCACTGATCCCCACCCCCGATAGCACCGCCGAGGCCAGCTCGTGCCAGGTTCGCCAGCGCGGGAAGCGCTCCGCCGTCCCTCCCGAGAACGAATCCGATGCGCAGGGCAGCCCAACGCATTTCCGGCCGAATTGCCCGGCCCAGAGCTTCCTCCCAGGCCACCACCACATCGGTCGGATACTCATCAGGAACAAAAGCTGCCTCATCGCAAACCCGATCACCGGCATTTCCGTAGATCGCGAGACTGGTAGCCTGAACCCACACGCCGGGAACCCGATACACAAGGCGCAGCGCCTTCCCCAGCGTCTCAACCGGTACGACGCGGGACCGCAGGATTTCCGCCCGGTTCGCCTTCGTCTGCCGGCAGTTTACATTTTTTCCGCAAAGATTGATAAGAGCTTTCGCGCCCTCCAACTCCTGCCTCCACTCTTCCTCAACCGTCTCAGCATCCCATCGGATTGCACGCCCGGCGCCGCGGTATCGATCCGGATTGCGCGTTAGAATGACGACTTCGTAGCCGGCCCGGTCAAGGTTGGCGGCCAGCGCCCGTCCCAGGAATCCGCTTCCCCCGGCGATGACGATTCGTTCTTTTTTGTTGCTGTTCATGTCAGTTGGTTTCCTTTCCAAAATCGATTTCACATGCCCCGTTAATGCAGTGTCTTTTCGCTGCGATCCGGCGGTACAACCACCGCGCGACAGGCCGCACCCCGGGCAACCACTCGAGCCATCCGAGTGGAGCCATCCACCAGATTCTCCTGGCAAGAAAGAACGCTGCATCGGCACCCCCGTGGACCGATCCATCCCGCCATTCGAGCTTCATTTCGGCCTCGCCAGCGCCGTCTTCAAAGGGCTTTGCACCGACTCCGACGAGCTTCAGGATCCACATCGTCCGATTGACCATTCCAATGCAAAAACGGCAGGTCCCATCGTAGCGGAGCGTTCCGTTCAGACCTGTTTCAGTGATGACTTTCATTTCAGTTATTTCTGTTAAGAGAGAAATTTCAATTCAAATAAAATGGCGGGCTCTACTTGCTGAATACACCGATCGACTTCGCAATTTTGTCGCCCATCCGGATCGCTTTCACGGCCGATTTGGTCGGCAGTTTGTCCATTTTGTCGTAAAAGTCGCTCACCATTTCAAAGAAACCGAGCAACTCTTCCAGCTGCCCTTTTGCATAGGCATCACCTGCCTCATTGCTTTGGCCCGCTTCGTCGGCGCAGTTTCTCAGGTTACGCAGGGTTGGATCAATTTCCCGGCGCTTTCTCTCGGCGGCAATGATGCGAAACATTTCATACACATCCTTGATCGACTCGAAGTGGTCCCGCCGGTCTCCCTGAAGATGGACGACACGGACGATGCCCCAGTTCTGCAACTCCTTCAGGCTGTTGCTCACATTCGAACGCGCCACACCCAGCTGCTCGCAGATCTGCTCTGCATTCAGAGGTTCTTCTGAAAGAAAGAGCAAGGCGTGGATCTGAGCCACGGTCCGATTGATTCCCCACTTCGTCCCCATTTCTCCCCAGTGGAGAATGAAGTGCTGTGCAAATGGAGGCAAATCAGTCATTTTCTTAATTTCTGTCATTACAGAAATCCAAGAATCGGATTATGCAAACGGTTTCCGTCGGAATTTCATTTCCAACTCCGTGTTTCCGAATTGAATCCCCTGCTGTATTCCAGCACTCAATTTTTCCTCCACATCCCCAGTTTACGCCGTGCCAACTGCCCCGTATAGTTTGCTCACATGGATACAGTCAAAACAGTCATCTCCGCCCCGTTTTTCTGGGGTTTCCTCGTTGGTTTTTTCCTCTGCGTGCTGTCACTCGTCGCCCACATGAAAACAAAGCGCGAATTGAAGCGACTAAAAGGCCACCTCAGCGATAAACTTGAGATCGAAGCCGAGAAATTGTCCGAAATGAAGGAGAAGATCGAAGCACTGAAGAACGAAAACGAGAATCTTCGAATGAAAGTCAATACCGGCCGCGTTCAGAGCGACGTGCAGGCACTTGAACGAGAACTCGAAATCTACGCTCGAGCCGAAAAAGGCATGGTTGTGAATGCTCCCGGATTTGCCCAGGCCTGGGAAAAAGCGAAAGAGGCCGCGCTCACCGAGGTGGAAGCTGAAGAAGCCGGAAAGAGCCTCCCCAGGCGGATTTTCAAAAAGTTCTTTTCCAAGAGCGGTGAGGCTGTCGAAGCCGAAGTGGTCGAATCGCTGCCTCAGGAGTCCACCACAAGGAACGACGACCGGGACTGAGAAGCCTTTCCAGACCGACCCATAACTGAAGTTATGAGACTAGAACTTCCCGATCGCGAATTCGGCGGTTACATATTCGACTGCGACGGAACGCTAGTCGACTCCATGCCCCTACACTATCGCGCGTGGACTGCCAGTTTTGAACATCACGAGGCTCCCTGGGTCTGGACCGAGGACGAGTTTTATGCCAATGCAGGTGTTCCCGACCGGGTGACCACAATGCAGCTGAACGAGCGTTACGGTGCGGATATTGACCCAGACTCCGTGCATGACTGGAAAGTGGAATGGTATTCCAGGCACGTTCCGGATCTCAAGCCAGTGGCGGCGGTTGCAGAGTTGGCAAAGCAATACCATGCCGAAGGCCGGAAAATTTCCGTGGCATCGGGAAGCGATCTTTCCATTGTCGAGCCTTCGCTTGAGGCTACGGGGCTGCGCGACATTTTCGACATTGTCATAACCCCGGTTCGCGTTGAGCGGGGTAAGCCTGCTCCTGACATGTTTTTACTCGCCGCAGAGGAGATGGGTGTCCCTGCCGGTGATTGTCTCGTGTTTGAAGATGGACAGGCTGGAATTGATGCCGCAACTGCAGCGGGGATGGAAAGTGTTTTCGTAGACAGCCGGACCGGATAGTTACCGGCTACGCCCCGGGCCGGCTTCATGAATTCCGAACGGGAAATTTCCGGGGTATCTCGTTCCCGTTATTTCGACAAAGTGTTTCAACCGGGAATCTCCCCCGCCTTCTCTTCGCCCGTTACCGGGAGATTTTACCAATGACGATGTCCCGCTTCTGCCTCACGCTCGCCTACGACGGACGGCCCTATGCAGGATGGCAAAGTCAGGCGGGAGGCAACACTATACAGGACATCCTGCTTGCCGCGATGCAGGAAATCTGTCCCGCAATCAGAAGCGTGCAAGGTTCCGGAAGAACGGACGCCGGAGTATCTGCTGATGGACAAACCGCACACTTTGATGTGCCGGAAGAATGGAGCATGGGTCCTGAGGAATGGAGAAAAGCACTGAATGTGAAACTGCCCGCCACGATTCGCATCTTCAACTGTGAGAAGGTCGAGCCTGATTTTCACGCCAGGTTTTCTGCATCCGGGAAACGATATGCTTACCGGATCGAAACGGGAGATACCCTGCCACCACTTTTAGCCGGCCTGGCCTGGCATCGAAGGGGAGTCCAGGCAGATCTACTGGAAGAGGCCGCGGCTCTTTTTGAAGGCACCCACGACTTTCGCGCTTTCTCCGCCAACCGGAATGATGGAAAGGATGCTGATCGGGATACGGAACGAACCATTTTCCGGACGGAGGTGGCGTATTCGGGAGACCACTCTGCAACCATCCGTTTCGAGGGAAACGGATTTCTTTATAAAATGGTTCGTTTCCTCGTTGGGTCGGTCGTATATTGTGCAGAAGGTAGATTCCCTCCTCCGGAGATCGAGGCCTTGCTGCAAGGTGGAGCTGATCACAAAGCCCCCTATTGTGCCCCCGCAGACGGTCTGACACTGGAGAAGGTATTTTACACGGAGCGTTCAAGCTCCGATCGGTAAAATATTCAGACTCCCTTTACTGCCATGGGAATGTTTTTCAAAAAATCGAATATTTCGGACAACCGGATTGAGAACTCCGGCCGTTGGCCCGTCCGCCTGACAAACTTCTACCTGATCGACGAATACGAATTTCCGGCGACGAATTTCCCGGAAATTTTCTTCGTTCAGGAAGGGAACTTTCTTCACGAGACCGATGTAGGTACGCAGGCTGTCCGGGAAGGGGCGGTTGCCGTCGTGAACCCGGGTCACCGGCATACGATCAAAAAACCGGAGGAAGTTGTTTTAACCCGTCTCCGCTACCTCCCGGAATGGCTCACCCTGGAGTACGAGATTACGCATCAATGATGCGTTGAAGGCGATGGGTATGACGGACGCCTTCGACCCGAACCTCGCCGACCTGACCGGCATGCACCCCTCGGGCGGATTGTATGTCGACCACGTCAAGCACAAGACATTTGTTCAGGTGGACGAAGCGGGAACTGAGGCTGCGGGTGTCACGTCGGTAGGCGTGGGGGTGACGAGCGTTCCTCCAACGTTTCGGGTGGACCGGCCGTTTCTCGTGGCCATTCGGGAACGGTTT
>JAKSBG010000542.1 GCA_022361255.1 Verrucomicrobiales bacterium | reverse complement strand
GTATCGCATCGGGACACGCCCCGCATTCGCAGAGGGACTCGCCTGACCAGATTTCTGCGGACCTTTCGTGATAACGCTCCAGCTTTTCGAGGTCCTTCGCCGGAGGTGATCCGAACATGCGGGTCAACCTCATTTCGAGTCCCTGAAAATGGATGAGACGTCGTGTCAATGATCCGGAAAACAACCAGCCCGGAGCGGTAAGGCGGGCAAAGTGCTCACTGGCATCCGATACCGACTCCTCGTATCCGGATTCACTGCTATCGAGAAGGGTGCCTATCGTTTCCGCGACACCGAGCAGTTTCGCGAGGCGGGCACACTCTTCCGAAGCGCGCTCGAAAAGAGTCGAATCACTCTCACCCACTTGCTCTTCCCATTCCTTTTGTCCCAGGGGCGACTCCAGCAATCCGCCGACGACCCGGCGAAACAAATCCATTCGATTCCGCGCAGGTTCCGAACCGATATTGTCGAGCATCCACCGTTGCTCTGCGGTGAGAAATGTCATCGTGCCGCCGGCAGCCTTCTTTTTATCCGGTTTTTGCGGAATGGTTCGTTGAGGTTTCGCGGGTTGACCAAAGGCAGCCGAAAGCGAGCCAAAATCGTCCCCTCCCGTTGCAACAGGAGCCTTCTTCGCAGGCTGCGCCCCTCTCGTCAAAGCATCAGCTCCCCGGAACATTTCTTTCTCGAGGCGGGCAACCGCATCTCTCCTCACAAAACGATAGAGGCGGGCCAGGCCGAGATCGTGCTGCACTTCAGCACATTGACGGGAGGGCTGGAGTTTGAGACCGGCGCCCCCTTCTCCTGCGTCGTAGAGCCGGGGAAATCCGGAGGTTCGCCTGTCGAGTGAGACCTCGTCCGGCAAATCGCCGAACGTCCAGCTCTGCAAACCCGTTTTCTCGAATTTGCCTTTCGACACGCGGGAGAACCGGCCCTTGATCTTCCCGGCCAGTTCCTCACACAGCGCCGGAATGTCTTTGCCCTCTCCCACGATTTTCTTCCCGTCGGTTACGACAAAGCGCATTTGCAGGTATCCGGGAATTCGGTCGAAATCAAAGGATTCACGACTGATTTCGAGATCGTAGTTCTCCTGTAAAAAATCGATCAGAGCTTCCAGCAAGCCACACTGCGGCACATACCCTTCCCACGCTGACACAAATTCGTCGACGACCTCGCGGTTCGACGGAAGCAGTGTTCGCGTTTCTTTCCGCAAAGATCGCAACAGAGCGGAGACCTTTTCACCCAAGCAACCCGCAACGAGCCATTCCCCGAACCAGCCGGGCAGGTGCGGCAGCTCCTCGAGTGGAATGACGGCAGAAATTCCGTCAGCCGGATCTGCCGGACAATGCAAATACTGAACGACAAAATCATTCTCGCCATCAGGAGAGGTGATTGTGTCAGGATAGTCATCCACCCGAATCGGTTCCAATTGCGGCAGGAGACACTCTTCGAGGGTGAAGTCTATGGTTCCATCCGGTTGATCAGAAACCCACTTCTCAAAGTCTTTCTGCGTGCAGATCGACTCCGGCAATTTCTCTTCGTAGAATGCTACGACAGCTTCGGGATGAACCAGACCGCCCAGCCGCCGCATCTTGTGTTCCAACCGTTCCGCAGCCTGCAATGTTTCCCGATTGTTTTGTAAACACGGGATCGGCGCGCGGGTATTTTGATTTACCAAAGCCTCTAACAAAAACACCTCACGTGCGACTTTTCGATCAATCCTTCCGTAGTGAACCGGTCTTTTGTCGACCACTGGAAGCCCGAACGCGATCACCCGCTCGTCCCCGTATACGGCGCCCTGATCCTTTTTCCAATGCGGATTCGAATAACGGTACCTGCAGAGATGCGGAGCGACCTTCTCGAACCACCCCGGATCAAACATGGCAGCGTTTCGCGCGTAGAGTTTGGCTGTTTCGACCATATCGAAGGCCATCACCCACGCGGGCGAGGCCCCGAAAATTCCGGATCCGGGGAAAAGCCAAAAGACGGAATTTCGCGCACCTTTGTATCCCTTCTTCGCCCCCTGGTTCATTCCGATATGCGACGGAATCCCTGCGAGAATGGCACGGTGAAGAGGTTCTGAGTAGGTGTCTTTCGGGTCCGTCAGTCTCTTTTTGTGCGACGGCACCTTCCACTTCATCTCGCGCAGGGTATCGCGAAGCTCGCGATGCAGGTTCCGCCATTCCTGCACACGGCGGAAGTTGAGAAAATTTTTCTGACAAAAACGGCGGAGCTGATTGTTCGATTTGGAGCGGGATTCTTCGATCGCATGCCACCATCGCAGCCATCCGGTGAAATCAGAACGCTTGTCACGGAACTGTCCGTGAGCACTGTCTGCCGCCTCCTGCTTTTCGCGAGGCCGCTCACGCGGATCCTGCACCGCCAGAGCACTGGCAACGATAAGCCCTTCGAGAAGACAACCTTCCTCCTCTGCCGCCACGAGGATCCTGCCAATTTGCGGATCGAGAGGCAGGCGGGCGAGACTGTGCCCCACCCCGGTGAGTTCGACATGCCGTCCCTTCTTCCGGATCGCGCCAAGCTCTTCCAAAACGCGATATGCCTGCGAAACCCGCTTGGGCTGCGGTGGGTCGACAAAAGGAAATTCGAGGGGGTCCCCGAGGCCGAGGTGCTCCATCTGCAAAACCACCCCGGCAAGATTCGAGCGGAGAATTTCCGGATCGGTGAACTCCTGACGCTCTTCAAAATCGTCTTCCGAATACAGCCTGACACAGACACCTTCACTAACACGTCCACATCGTCCCCGGCGCTGACGCGCGCTCGCTTTGGAAACCGGTTCAATCTGGAGGCGTTGCACGCCCGATCCGGGATCGTGTCTGCTGATACGGGCAATTCCCGAATCGATCACGAAACGGATTCCGGGAATGGTGAGAGAGGTTTCCGCTACGTTGGTAGCAAGAATGATCCGCCGCTTCGACTTGATGGGGCGAAATACCGCCTGCTGTTCCTTTCCCGCCTGGCGGGCAAACAATGGAAGAACGAGAGTATCCCGGTATTTTCTCCCTTCGAGCAGATCCGCTGCATCACGAATCTCCCGTTCTCCGGGAAGAAACACAAGCGTATCTCCGAGCCGGTCGTACTCAGCAAGGTCCTCAACCGCTCTCGCGATCTGCTCTGACAGCGGCTCCCGCTCGTGATGCGGAATCTGGTATTCATCGGTAACCGGAAAGGTTCGCCCTTCCACTTCGATGACCGGAGCATCGTCAAAAAATTCGGAAAACGATCCGGCATCGAGTGTGGCCGAGGAAATCACAATCTTCAGGTCATTCCGCTTTTCGAGTGTGCGCTTCAGGTATCCGAGGATGAAGTCGATATTGAGAGAACGCTCGTGCGCTTCATCGATGATGAGGCAATCATACTGCCGAAGCAGCGGGTCGTTTCTCGTCTCGGCGAGCAGGACCCCGTCCGTCATGAATTTGACCGAAGTCTTTTCCCGGTCGGTGCGGTCTTCAAAACGGATCTGATAGCCGACCTCAGCTCCGAGGGCCACGCCCAGTTCATCGGCAACACGTCCCGCTACGGATGTTGCCGCGATTCTACGGGGCTGGGTGCAACCGATCCGCTTTCCTTTCATCCCCCGCCCGGCCTGAAGGGCGATCTTCGGTAGCTGCGTGGTTTTCCCCGAACCCGTATCACCACAGACGATCACGACAGGATGGTCCATCAGGGCTCGCCCGATGTCCTCCCGCCGTTTCGAAACCGGCAGATCGTCTGGATAGGAAATTTTCACTCCGGAATCGTTCAATCCGATGAGGACTTTTTGCAAGCCGTGCTTGCGGCGAGGGATGGTCTCCGCCAACATTCCGGCATGCTTCAGGTAGAAAAGATCAAATATACCATCTGGGCCGCCAACACAGAGCGGGCGGTCGCGTTTTACCGCTACGCCTTCGGGGCTGAGGTGGTAAAAGAGAACCCTCATATCACTGAGCTGGAAATCGCCGGAGGCATCATTTCAATTCACAGTGGCGGGGAAGGGAAAAAGACATGGACCGGTATTACCATGCAAATTCCGGACGTCGTCGAAGGCGCTGCCGTCGTAAGAAAAGCTGGAGGGCAATGCCCTCGCGAACCGGAACCGGAAGATGGAGAGCCCCCTCATCTCGCAATGTGTATCGACACGGAGGGGAATGAGTTCATGCTGATCCGGGCGCGGTCCTAGGAGACTTTTTCAGTAGACCGGGGTTCAACCAACTCCACTATGCCCATCTTTGCCTTCGCCATTTTCCTGAGCGCTTTTCTGCTCTTTCAGGTTCAGCCGGTCATAGCCCGCTACATTCTCCCCTGGTACGGAGGAAGTCCCGCAGTCTGGACAACCTGCCTGCTCTTTTTCCAGGTAGGCCTCCTGGGGGGCTACGCCTACGCTCACGCCCTGGTCACCTTCCTGAGAAAACACCCGCCGATGCAGTACGGCATCCATCTCGGTCTGCTCGTTGTCGCTCTTTTCCTGCTCCCCATCACTCCCGATGATTCTCTGAAGCCGACAGGAGCGGAAAGCAGCCCGGTAAAAGGGATCCTTCTTCTCCTCGCATCGTCAGTAGGCTTTCCCTATCTTTTGCTTTCCGCATCAGGGCCTCTTTTGCAGCACTGGTTCGGCTCCGCTTTTCCCGGGAAGTCGCCCTACCGGCTTTACTCCATCTCCAATCTGGGATCGATGCTCGGGCTGCTGACCTATCCCTTTCTGTTTGAACCACTCCTGCCTGTGACGAAACAAACCTTGCTCTGGTCGCTCGGTTTTGTGATCTACTCGTTCGCAGCGGCGGCATGCGGACTCTCCTATTTTCGAAGCGCAAGGGCGGCGAAAACCGATCCAACGGAAGGTGATGACTCCGCGAAGGATTCTCCCGCCCCTTCCTGGCGGGACTGGGCTTTGTGGATCTCCTTCGCGGCCTGTGGTTCGATGCTGCTTCTTTCTCTCACCAATCAGATGTGTCAGGATGTTGCCGTTGTCCCGTTTCTCTGGGTCGCCCCCCTCTCCCTCTACCTGCTCACCTTTGTCATCTGCTTTGATCACGAACGATGGTACCAACGCTGGTTCTGGATTCCCCTGGCTGCGGGTTCGGTTGCCGCTGTGGTTTATCTGATCAATCAGCAATTCGCCGACGGGGAAATTCACCTCGGCTGGCAACTGACAATCTATCTCTCCGCCATTTTCCTCTGCTGCCTGGTCTGTCACGGAGAAGTTGTGCGCACGAAACCAAGCCCCCGTTATCTTACCGGATTTTACCTCGCGATATCTCTCGGTGGCGCAATCGGAGGTATCTTTGTCAGTCTCATCGCCCCGATGATTTTTGAAGGTTACTGGGAGCTCCACTTCGCCCTGATCCTGCTTGTCGTTTTGTCAGCCCTGACCTTGTTCCGGTTTCATTCCCGTTTTCCGAAGCGAATCTTTGTCCCGATCTGGGCAGCGCTTTCGATCGCCGCACTGGGTGGTCTGCAGTACGGGCTGGTAAAACATCTCAAAGACACACGTGAGGGAAGCCTCGCCGCGAGTCGCGGATTCTACGGCGTGCTTCGCGTGTATGAAATGAACACC
The DNA here is from genome assembly GCA_022361255.1 of Verrucomicrobiales bacterium. Classification (GTDB taxonomy): domain Bacteria; phylum Verrucomicrobiota; class Verrucomicrobiia; order Verrucomicrobiales; family DEV007; genus Arctic95D-9. The sequence continues at coordinate 6,480 of JAKSBG010000542.1, read as the reverse complement.
CTGACCCCGGATGTTTTCAAAGCGCTCTACCACGGTCGCATCAGCCATGGGCGTCAGTATCTCACGAAGCAATTCCGGAAACTTGCGACCACTTACTACAGTCTCGAAAGCGGCATCGGGGCGGCTTTCGCCACGCATCCGGCGAAGATAAAATCGTCAGACGAAAACCTCCATGTGGGGGTTGTGGGGCTCGGAGTGGGCACTCTCGCGACCTACGCAAATTCCGGAGACCGGTTTCGGTTTTACGAAATCAATCCTCAGGTCGAGGAAATGGCGCGGGATCACTTCACTTACCTGGAAGACTGCAAGGGCGATGAACAGGTCGTAATCGGAGACGCCCGGATTTCGCTTGAGAAAGAATTCCGCGAGGGAGAATCACAGAATTTCGACATCCTCGTCGTCGATGCATTCTCGGGCGATTCCATACCGATTCACCTGATGACGAAAGAAGCTTTCGAACTCTATCTCAAACACCTCAAGCCGGATGGAACACTCGCCGTTCACATCAGTAATTTGCACCTCGAACTCAGTGACCCCGTTCGCACGATCTGTGAAGACCTCGGGCTCCACGCCAGTCGTGTCGCACATGACCCCGAGGACGACAACTACCACAGCTACTACTCCGACTGGATCCTGATCTCCCGGGATCCCGGGCTGGAAGACGACCTCTTCGACAAGGGGTTTCTGTCTGAGTGGGACGAGCCGGAGGCAAAGGAAATTCTCTGGACCGACGACTACTGCAATTTGTTGCAGGTGGTAGTGTGGTAAAAATCTTTCTCCCTCATGGAAAAGTCGGGCCTGCGCGCAGCAATTGTCCGGACCCCGGGAGGGAAAAAGAGACGGGATCAATCCACCTCGTAGGGCCAGTGCGTTTTCGTCCAGAGGCCGCCATCCACGTAAACCGTTTGGCCGGTCACAAAGTTCGCCCCGTCACTGGCGAGGTGGACCACCATTCTAGCCACATCCTCCGGCAGCCCCACCCTTCCCATCGGCGTGAGCGGTGACCAGTCACCGGAATAGTCAGGCGATTCCTCCTTCGTCCGCTCGATCTCGATTGCACCCGGAGCGACACAGTTCACTCGGATTCCGTACTTCCCGAGTTCACAGGCACTGACGCGAGTCAGTTGGTCCAGTCCGCCCTTCGATGCGCAGTAGTCTACCAAATTGAGAAAAGGCTGCTTGTTCGCACCCGAACCAATGTTGATGATCGAACCTCCGTCGCCCTGGTCCCGCATGATTCTGGCCGCGACCTGGGTGCAGAGAAAACTGCCCTTCAAATTCGTTTTGATCGTCTTGTCCCAATCCGCTTCGTCGAGATCGATCAGTGAAGCAAACGTCTGGCGTCCGGCATTGTTCACGAGACAGTCAATGCGGCCCAGCTCGGCGACAACTGCCGAAAACATCGCTTCCACCGGCGGCTTTTCCCCCACGTCGCCGGATACCGTGAAGCAGCGCCGCCCCTTCGACTCGATTACCTCCCTCGTTTCCTCCGCCCCGTCGACATCGCTGTGGTAGTTCACAGCCACGTTCCACCCGGCATCTGCCAAACCATAGGCGATTCCGCGCCCGACTCCTTTGCTCGCTCCTGTGACAAATGCAACTTTCTCGCTCATACCCCACGTATTTCATCGTGATCGGGCATTTGCTCAAGCGAAAACCCGCAGGAAAAATCAAGTAAAATCGTGTCGCCATTTTTCCTCAGACAAAGTTATCTTTCCGCAGTGAAAAATTCCTCCTCACAGTTCCGTTTCATTCAAGCAACGGCAACGGCATGTCTGCTGACGCATTTCGCGTCCGCCGAAAACCATGCTGTTCCCGAAAACAAGCTCACCGCATTTTTCGAGTCTCATTGCTACGAGTGCCACGACGACCTGTCTGCCAAAGGCGGACTCGATCTGTATGAGTTGTCCACCGACCTGACCGATCCCGCCACATTCGAAAAGTGGGTGCGTATCTATGACCGCGTCGCCAACGGCGAAATGCCGCCGAAGGAAAAAGAACAACCCGGGGATGGTGAAAAACGCATCTTCCGGGAAACTCTCGCCCCGTCCCTCGCATCGGCACATGAGGCGGAAAAAGGAACCGTTCTCCGCAGGTTGAACCGGAAAGAATACGAGAACACTCTCTCCGATATGCTTGGCGTACATCTCGATTTGGCCGGCATGCTTCCCGAAGACGGCCGTTCCGGTGAATTCGATACCGTTGGCGATGCACTCGGCATTTCCATGATCCAGATGGAACAGTATCTGAAAGCGGCCGACCTCGCTCTCGATACCGCAATCGCGAAGGATACCAAACCACCGGAAGTAGCAAAAATATCCGCCAACTACGCCGACAGCAGGGACAGCGCACGGCATATCGGCAAGGTCTGGTTGAAAAATGACGACGGCGCAATCGTCTTTTTCAGTGAACGGGGCTATCCAACCGGGATGCTGCGGGAAGCCAACGCCCGAATCGCAGGCAACTACAAAGTCCGGATTACGGGGTACGCCTACCAAAGCGACAAGCCAGTCATTTTTTCCGTCGGCAGCACGACTTTCGACCGGGGCGCGGAGAAACAAACCTATGGTCACTATTCTTTTCCTCCGGGAAAACCAACCACTGTAGAGCTGACGGCATGGTTTGACGAACGCTACATGCTCGAAATCACGCCAAAGGAAATTTTTGATGAAGAGAATCTCCTGAAGAACGGAGGCGTCAAAGAATACCCCGATGAGGGGCTCGCAATTCTCCATGTGGAAATGGAGGGGCCGCTCGTCGACGAGTTTCCTTCGAAAGGACACCGCCTCATTTTCTCCGGCCTCGAACGGAGTGAAGTCGAGCCCTCGAATCCTTCGGTGAAGACCAAATCCTGGTATCGCCCGGCATTCGAAGTGGTTTCAGAAAATCCCACCGCAGATATCCCCCCCGTACTCAAGCGATTCGCTTCTCTCGCCTTTCGAAAACCCGCCGACGATGAGGTCATTGCTCCCTATCTCATTCTTTTTCAGAAAGAGCTTCGCAACGGAGCCTCCATCGAAGAATCACTCCGCACGGCTCTTTCCGCCATTCTCTGTTCACCCGGCTTTCTCTATTTCAACGAGCCAGCCGCCGAACTCGATGACTACGCGCTCGCATCGCGCCTCTCCTATTTCCTGACTCGAACCCTTCCCGACCCGGACCTGCTCGATGCCGCCGGCAGTGGCTCGCTCACCGGTGACCGGAGTTCGCTCGCAAAACATGCTCTCCGGCTGTTGGAAACGGATCACTTTGAGCGCTTCGTGACCGACTTTACTGACTCGTGGCTCGATCTCCGCAATATCGACTTCACGGCTCCGGACTCAAAACTGTTTCCTGAGTTTGATCCCTACCTGAAATACTCCATCCTGACAGAAACACGCAGTTTCTTCCGCGAACTCGTGCAGGAGAACCTTCCCGTTGCCAACATCGTAAAATCCGACTTTGCGATGTTGAATGCCCGTCTCTCGCGGCATTATGACATTCCCGGAATCTCCTCACCGGAAGTGGAAAAAGTGATGCTGCCGGAGGGAAGTGTCCGGGGAGGCCTTCTTTCCCACGCCAGCATTCACAAAGTTTCTGCAAACGGGACCAACACGTCCCCCGTCCTCCGCGGAGTCTGGGTAAACGAGCGGATCCTCGGCAAACATCCCGCTCCCCCGCCGCCCGGAATCCCCGGCGTAGAGCCCGACATTCGCGGAGCGGAAACGCTCCGGGAAATGCTCGATAAGCACCGTGATTCCGAAAGCTGCCAGGCCTGTCACGAAATGATCGATCCACCCGGTTTCGCGCTTGAGAGCTTCAATCCGATCGGAGGTTGGCGCGAGAACTTCCGCAGCCTCGGCGAAGGCGAACGTCCCGGTATCAAACGCGCCGGAAACGGCTATGTTCAATACAGAATCGGACCGCCTGTCGACGACAGCGGCGTGCTCCAAAGCGGGGAAGCTTTTTCCGGGTTCCGGGAATATCGTGATCTTATTGCCTCGGACCAGAAGACGCTGGCAAAGGCACTCGCCACCAAATTCCTGACCTTTGCTACCGGAAGGGAAATGGGATTTTCAGACCGGCCGGAGATTAATCAAATCGCGACGAATGCAGAGCAATCCGGCTACGGCATTCGCGACATCATACTTCTCTGCGTCAGCAGTGACATTTTCCGCCACAAATAGTATTCTCCCCCTATCGAAATGAACGCACCCCATCTCGCAACCGGACACCACCTCGACCGCCGACACTTTCTTCGCGGAATGGGTGGAGCCGCACTCGGCCTGCCACTTCTTGAGGCCATGTCCCCCGCCTTCTCCAGGGCCCAAACCGTTTCCTCTCCGAAACGATTCGTGACAATGTGCGCTACACTTGGATTCCACGGTCCCCACTTGTTCCCGGAGAAGCCCGGGACCGACTACCAACTGACGCCCTACCTCGAGAAGCTCTCCGACCACCGCTCCGATTTCACCCTCTTCTCCGGACTCTCCCACCCGGAGCAACAGGGTAACAATGGTCATGCCTCCGAAATGACATTCCTCACATCGGCTCGACGCCCCGGTCTTGCCGGTTTCAAGAACACCATTTCTCTCGATCAACTTATTGCCCGGGAAGTGGGATCGCAGACCCGCTACCCCTATCTTGCTCTGTCGACCGGGGGCAATTCCCTTTCGTGGACCTCCACTGGAGTCGAAATTCCGGGGCAGTCCTCGCCTGCGAAACTGTTCAAGTCGCTTTTCATCGACGGATCGGAGAAAGAAATTGCCGAAGAGAAAAAGCGCTACATTCGCGGAAGAAGCATTCTCGATACCGTTCACGGAGACGCAAAAGGCCTCGAAAAAACACTGGGCAACAAAGATCGCGAGAAACTCGACGAGTATCTCACTTCCGTCCGCGAACTGGAAATCCGTCTCGAAGAAAACGAAGCCTGGGCCCAGCGCCCCAAGCCGAAAGTCGACGTCGCTCCTCCCAAAGATATTCAGGACAAACAGGATGCCATCGGGAGACAAAAGCTGATGAACGACATGATCGTTCTCGCCCTCCAGAATGACTCCACCCGCACCGTCAGCTTCCGGCTCGGCGGTCTCAACTCCGTCCCCACCATTCCCGGTGTCGAAACGGACTGGCACAACCTTTCACATCATGGCAAGGACCCGAAAAAGATTGATGAGCTCAAAATCATCGAGAGAGCGGAGTTTGAAGTCTTCTCGGAGTTTCTTACCAAATTGAAATCGATCGAAGAAAACGGGAAGACACTGCTCGACCGAACCGCTGTTCTCTACGGCTCCAATCTTGGGAACGCCAGCAGTCACGACTGGAGGAACCTGCCTATCATTGTCGCCGGAGGCGGATACAAACACGGCAGTTACGTCGCCCACGACACCGACGACAACACCCCGCTCTCCAACCTCTTTGTCAGCCTTGCTCAACGCATGGGAGTGCAGACAGAAAACTTCGGCAGCTCTACCGCCGCCGGGATAAGAGGGTTGGAAGGGTGACGCAACAGGGTTGGGTGCGAAACGGAACCCTGTTGAATTGGCGATTCGGAAATCGCCGTTACTCCGGCACGGCGAAGTCGAAGATGATTTCTTTGTTTGCCGTCTCCAGATCCTCGGTCGCAGCGGGAACCACACCGGATCCGCCTAACATTACAATGACGAGCTTCTCCAGGTTCAGGATAGGAGTGAGGTCGTTCACCTTCCGGCAACCGATCAGGCTGAGCTGGACAAGGTTTTCCAGCTCGAAAAGCGGATCGATCGATTCGAGATTTTCGCTACCGGTCACATAGAGTTGCTCCAGTCCCTTCGCCGCCTCAATCCCCTCAAGCGACATCAGTTTCGGGCAGTGGGTGAATCCGGCATACTGGGATACTCCCGCCGGCATGCCTTTCAACGACCGGAAATTCGGGCAGGCTTCGAGATGAATCTCACGGAGGGCTGTCAGATCCGAAAATGGCTCCAGTGTCTCCAGTGCCGTTTGCCCTCCCATTCGCAGGATCCGGAGAGCGGACAGTTTTCCGATCCCCGAGAAATCACTGAGTTCAACATTCCGGATATCAAGCACGATGAGAGAAGACAAATCCGAGACTCCGTCCAGATTGCTCAATGCGGTGGCATTGCTCACGTCGAGATCAGTCAACTGCTCCAGCTCACCCAAACCAACAATGGTGGAAAGACCGGCACATCCATCAGTATTGAGCTGCTTCAATCCCGGAACGGGAGACACATCAAGAGTCGAGAGATTCCGGCACCGACTGAGATAAAGATTGTCGAGAGCGGGAAGGTCAGCAAGTTGGACTTCGCTCAACGCCTCGCATCCGCTCAGGTCGAGCGTTTCCAGATTCGGCAGGCCTTGAATCGCGGAGACATCCGCCAGATTTCTGCTGTCGACAAAAACCAGTTCACGCAGGCCGGGGTGCCGCTGTACGCCCTCTGCCGAAACGAGTTTCGGACAATCGATTGCCACGAGAGACTCGAGGCCGAGGAGCTTCTCCACTCC
>JAKSBG010000417.1 GCA_022361255.1 Verrucomicrobiales bacterium | reverse complement strand
CGCAAAACGGAGTCGCAACGGTCGGAGGGGGAAAAATTTCCGATCTCTTCGCCGGGTCCGGGATCAATGCCGCCCGCCCTACCGGTAGCAACGCCGAAGGCTGCGAGACCATTGATCGCCTCCTCTCCACCGGGCGGGACGGTCCGGATTTCCTTTTCGCCAACCTCGTCGACTTTGACATGCTCTACGGGCACCGCCGAGATCCGATTGGATACGCGCAGTCGCTGATGGAGTTCGACCACTGGCTCGAGAGACTTCTCCCGCGTCTCGACGATGATCTTCTCGTCATGATCACCGCCGATCACGGAAACGACCCGACCTGGACCGGAACGGATCATACCCGCGAGAAAGTCCCCCTGCTGATGCATGCTCCCGGCGGCCCCCGTCTTACCGGTGAGCACAAACCGTTCTCCGTCATTGCCGCAACCCTCGCAGACTGGTTCGAAGTCGACTACTCCGGTCTTGCCGGCCGAAGCCTGTTGGAATAAACAGGGTTCACCTGCAGACCCAACAGGGTCAGGTCATCGAGTAAACCCTATTCAACCGCTGATACGCGGGATCAAACGCACCGACTCTCCGGCGTTGGCCAGGCTTCAGGTTTGCCTCACATTTTTTCAGCACAATTGGATCGCGGGTAATTCCCGGAATCGGCAATCAACCTTCAGACAGGCAGTAGAGATACTCCTGTCGATCAACGCCCTGCTCTGCGGTACGAAGGAATACCTCTTTCCCGACATAAGCCGGTGTCGCAAAACCTTCATCGCCCAGCTGAAATTCTCCGACCTTCTCAAATTGATCCGGATTGGGTCGAAACACAAAGGTGATCCCCCGTTCGTTCGTTGCGTAAATGAGACCGTTCGCAAGAATCGGAGAAGCGCTGACCGGCCCGCCCAGGCGGACTTTCCACTTCTCTTCACCCGTCTCCGCATTCCAGCAAATCGCTATCCCGTTATCATTAAGCGTGTAAAGATGTTCGTCATGAAAGAGCAGTGACTGCTCGTAGGACTTGTCACCGTTTTCCCACACCACCTTGCCGGAACCGTCGGCACGTACCGCAATCGTCTTTTTAATGGGATACCCCCCGCTCACAAAAACGAGCTCATCACTCCAGACCGGGGTTCCACAAGTCACAGGGCAGGTTCCTTCCGCCTCCCACAGCAAGGTCCCCGTCGCAGGGTCGTAGGAGGAAACTTTTTCCGCTCCACTGATGAGCAACTGTTTCCGCCCCGCAACCTCACCAACGATCGCTGAGCTGTAAGAAGTCGGCAGCTTCCGCGGTGTTCGCCAGACTTCCGAGCCATCCGATTGCCTGAAGGCTGCGAGATACCCGTCTTTGCTGTCGGAAGAAACAATCACAAGTTCCTCATAAAGGCCGGGACTCGCGGCGTATCCGAAACCGTAGTCACAGGAAAAGCTGCCCGTATTCTTCTGCCACACCGTTTTTCCATTCCGGTCCAATGCCGTGAGCATGAGGCTGCCCCGGTTGTGAAACAGCGCGTAGAAAAGCTCCCCGTTGGATGCCACTGTGGAGCTGGCGGCAGTGTTCTTTTTGTGAAGCTTTTCCGGCAGGCCTCCCTCATGAATACGCTCTTTCCAGCGAATCGCTCCTGTTTCCCGATCATAGGCGAAAACGAACTGCGCATCATCTGTCGCAGTGGTCAGAACCACCATGTCGCCGCACACGACCGGGGAGGAATGACCTCGACCGGGAACGATCGCCTTCCACTTCACATTTTCCTCTTCGCCCCAAATTTGGGGAGGTACGGCATCGGGATTCGCCACACCGTTGCCATTTGGACCACGCCAAAGACACCAGTCAGAAGCTGTGGCCATATTCAGGCACAGCGCCGCAGAGGCGATCATCCGAAACAAAAGGGAAGGTACAGTCGACATATTTTCGCAGAGGGAATTGGTTGCAAACGATTGCGGAGAGGATCAGATTTGCCAAGCTGAAACGCACCTGTTCCTCTCGCCATGTCTGACAACACAACCGATACATCGGCTCAAAAAACCTCGCTTTATCAGGAATTTCTCGCCGAGCGCGACGAGATCATGCGCCACAAGTGGGTCATGAGCGAAACAGCAAGTGGCGACGTCGGATTTGAAGCAGCGCTTGTCGACTGGACCATCAACCACCGGGAGAACTGGAAGAAGGAGTACCAGAAGACCCAGAAAAAGAGCTCGCAGTGAGGTTTCGCCACCTTTCCCCAACCAAAAAAGAAAAGGGCGGCCAAAATGACCGCCCTCTTCCACCAAGGGTGAAAACCGGAAAAAAAAGGTTTTCTATCGAATATTAACCAGATTTGTCGCAGGAACGGTCTGTGTGACAGGCTTTCCTGCAAAATCGCCTTCAGGGCCGATTGCTGTGGTAATCGTGTTGGCGTCGGCCACCATTCGTCTCGCTGTGACAACGGTGTCGCCGTTCGCCGGAAAATAGGCCAGAAACTCATTCGCCGCCTCGAATTCTCCCTTTTTGATCATAAACCGAACGTCTGCCAGCAGAGTCTCTCCGACAATCTTCCGAACGGAAGGCATCGTTTCCCTGAGTTCTTCTCCAAGGCGGAATGCCGAAGTGTAGTCTCCGGATTGATAAAGGGTCATTGCGAGCCCCTCTGCAGCCGGGACGTTCACCGGATCCAGCTCGAGGACAGTGTAAAAGGCGTCATGTGCCTCGTCCCACTCACGGAGATCAAAATGCTTCCACGCTCTTTTTAACTCCACGGCAGAACGATTCTGCGCCCGCATTGCAGCATCTGCCCTTGCCGCCGTTTCGATATGAATCGCCTTTGCTTCAAGAGGCCGGTATTGCTTCGTCTTCTGAACCGGTTCACCAGCGAGGGCCGGAAGGTGGGCGAGCGTGAGGATGGATGCGGCAGTAATGAAAGAGAAACGGTGCATGACTGAGGTGATGTTTTTAAATTAATTAAAATTTATTATTAATCAATCTCAAATTTTATATTTTTATTAAATTTATTTCTCGTTTTTGCAAAACTCCTGCAGAACGGCTGTTCGGGCCAGCCAGTGAAGCTTTGCCTTTCTGATCTTCCCGACGAATGCCGTGTTTAGAACCAGGGTTCTATCCTCGTCCGGCGCAGGCCCCTACCAGGCAGCACCACACGGCCATGCCTGACGGTGAAACGAATATTGCCCCGCCTTCATTCCCGGATGAACCACCGGGACCACTTCATAACCTCGCAGCCGTGACTACTGTGAATCCTCGATCAATCTCGTGATCTCGAGTGCGACATCGAGAGCTGCCGCCCCCTGCTGTCCGCTCACTTTCGGCTGTTCGCCGCGTGCCGCGCATTCAACAAAGGCAGCCAACTCACACTTGAGAGGTTCGTCCTTTTCAACCTCAACCGCCTCCCGCCCGATTTCCATCCCGTCCTTGCGATAGATCCAGCCGCTCTGGTCCTGGTAATCGAGTGACAGGTAGGCATCTCCCTGAAAAACGCGAATTTTCCGCATTCGCTCCGGACTGATCCGGCTTGCAGTGATGTTGGCGACGCAGCCGTTTTCAAAACGGAGCCTCGCATTTGCAATATCTTCGCGTCGCGTCAAAACAGGGATGCCAACGGCATCGACGTGAGCGATCGGGGAATTGACGAGATGAAGAACGATCTCCAGGTCGTGAATCATCAGGTCGAGCACCACACCAATGTCCATGCTCCGCTTGGGAAACGGGGAGAGGCGGTGGCACTCGATAAATTTCGGAGAGTTGAGGCGAGCCTCCAGCTGGCTCATTACGGGATTGAATCGCTCAATGTGCCCCACTTGCAGGACAAGCCCCCGCTCGTGCGCCAGGTCGATCATGGCCTTCGCATCGTCGACAGAATCCGAGATCGGCTTTTCGACAAGCACGTGTTTCCCTGCTTCCAGCATCTGCATCCCGATATCACGGTGCGTGACCGTTGGTGTCGAAATCGAGGCTGCGTCGATGCGCGAAATCAGTTCGCTGAGATCGGTTACCGCTTCAGTTCCAAATTCCGCGGCAATCTCTTTCGCACGGGACTCATCGGCATCGTAAATCCCGACCAGATCAGTGGATTCCAGCTCCGAATAAATCCGGGCATGATTCCGACCAATGGCTCCAACGCCTACGACTCCGACCTTTACGCTCATGAAAGGATGCTATCTCATCGAACAGCCCACTCGGCAAGCGTGGATCGTGAGGAAATGTCCCCCCGGCGTTTTGCCGGTGATCAATTTGGTTTGTCTCATTCCGGTCCGGTGCTCAAGGAAAATCACCCCGCGATAGAACAAGCTTCCCTACCCTTGCCCGCGCGCTTCGATCGTGATTTTTTTCTCTCCACAAAGCCGCTCCACCTCTTCCCGCCCGAGTAAGAGAGTGCACCCGGCCTCGATGACGATGGCATTTACCCCCGCATCACCGGCTGTCTCAACCGTTGCCGGGCCCACGACAGGAACGTCGAAGCGAAAATCCTGACTCGGCTTGGAAACTTTCACCATCATGGCCTCACCTTTCCCAAGCTGGCCTCCCCGCTTGATCGCTTCATTGGTTCCCTCGAACGCTTCGACGGCGAGCACGGTTCCTTTCTTCACCACAACGGTCTGCCCGATATCCAGCCTGCTGGTTTCCTTCGCGATTCGAAACCCGTATGCGGCATCCTCCTGCTGGCGATCACTCAGCACTGGTCCGCAGACATGCCCCGGAGCGGGTAGATGATCATCCAGAAAGGTGGTGGCGGGCAACAGGGTGATTCCGTCTTTTTCCAACTCATCAGCAATCGCCCCGAACAGCGTCTCCGCGTTCCGCTCCTTGACCCGCCCCAGCATCTTGAGCGTGCGAATGTCTGGACGGAGATCAAAGAGGTTCTTCGGGGCGATCTGGCCCACCATCACAGCCTCCGTAACGCCGTGCTTGAGGAAATGCTTGATCATTTTCCCAAGCTGTCCAACGCGAAACCAGTCGATTTCATCGACAAAGCCGGCGAATTCGGGTTTGGTCTCATTGGTGAAGGCGGCGGCGATGAGATTCTTTACTCCCGCGCCACGTGCGGCAGAGGCAAACGTTTCCGGATAGATTCCGTTCCCGGCAATGATTCCAATTGTTTCCTGGATTCTGGTTTCGCTCATTCAGAAATTTCTTTACGTCGCTGCGTCTGCGCCGGAGCGGTCGATCACCGCTATCACGATTGCGGCGGTCAGGACCACAGTGCCAAATACCCGCCAGAGAAATCCGCGGCCACTGTCGCGGTGTTCGGAGTTCCCAAGAAGCACTCCAAACAATACGACGAGTACGATGACCCAAAGGCCCCGCGAAGCATATACGACATTGATCCCTGTCGCATCGTCGAAATAGCTCAGGGAAAGACCGATCAAAATGGCCTGCACACTGATCATGATGGCTGCCGCCCAGGCCCACGAGGCTCCCGATTTCGGCATTTTCATGGAAGGCCTCCCCTGCCCCAGCCACATCAGGACAGAGAGAAAGGCCACGACGATTGATCCAATCGAGATGAAGCTGAGAGGTCCAAACTCCGGCCCCCACCAGTTCACGAGAACATCGCAGAGCCCAAACATGGCGGCGCTCGCGAGCGTGACAATCAGAGTAAAAACAAGATGCCTGCCCTTCCGGAAATCGGTCACTCCGGTCAGAAAGATCCCCACAGCGGTGAGAACCGCAGCGATCCAGAGCGCAGTGGTGAGCGATTTCCCCGTGAGCAGAACAACCCCGATCGCAACAAAAACCACCTTGGTCCCCATAATGGGCGTCACCAGCGAAACGTCGCCGCGCTTGATTCCGATGAAGGTCAGCCAGGTTCCGATGAAAAAGGCGATTCCCATAACCATCGGCCTCCACAACTCCACCCACACCAACGGGCTTTTCTCGATAAAGAGGAGCGGCAGAAACATCGCACCGACCACGAAATTCGTGAGGTGGAAGGACTGATCCATCGACACCTCTTCCTTCAGCGCACGCTTGATCGCGATCGAGCCAAGGGAGTAAATGATCGCCGCCCCGAGAGGAAGCAGCAGGTAGTAGGGAACATTCGACACGCCGCCACTTTCGCGAAGCGGACGTCCCGGTCAAACGGGACTTTGGTCATACCGGGGATGAATCGCCAGGGACCGAATTGCTCCGGAAACCAGGATTCATTTTCCGTCCCAATGCCCTTGACCGTCCGTCCATCCCTCCCGAAACTCTGCCCGTGATCGAATCCCTCGAACTGCCGTTTACCAAGTCGCGTATCGCAATGCTCGTCGCATTTGTGCTCGCAACGGTTTTGTTGATACCGGCCCATCAGTTCATCGCCGGTGGAATGTTTGCGCTCATCTGCGTCATTCTGATCGCACGGGACCCCGAACCCAAACTTCGCAGGCGCATCGGCATTTTGCTGGGCTGCGTCATTCTGCTGGGAATCACCGATATCAATCCCTCACTCTCCAACGAGAACTTTCTGCGGGTCGGAATCCCCTTCACTCTCGTAATTGTTCTCCCGGGAATCATCCAGCATTTCGGTGACCGCGGCATCATCCGTTACCGCTTCTGGCCCAAAGTCTGGCGAAAGCAGGACATCATCTACACAATTCTCTCCATTCCCCTCGCCTGGGTGGTTCTGAAATCCTACGAATGGGGCAACCGGACCTTTTTTGAAGATGAATTGTTCCGGCACTGGACCCTTCCGGCCGAACCTGATGCGATGGAAATCCGGCGTCTCTTTATCGGCATCAATCTCGTCGGGATCTGGGACGAGCTGTTCTTCGTGAATGTCTGCTTCGCCCTGTTCCGGAGCCTTTTCCAGTTCCGTGTCGCCAATGCGTTGCAGGCTGTCATCTATACCTCCGTCCTTTTCGACATGGCCTTCACCGGCTGCGGCATCTTCATTGTCTTTGCTTTCGCCTGGACCCAGGGAGCCATGTTCGAGAAATCCGAAAGTCTGCTCTGGGTGCTCATCGTCCACCTCATCGTCGACTATTTCCTCGTCGCGATGATCGTGCAAACCTACTATCCCGGATACGGTTTGGACTTTCTCTGGCGAAAAGGGTTTTGACCAGAGATTGGTGTGAGCAGGCGAAAAGGAATTCCCGGATACCGCCACAAACGGGAGAAATCCGCCTGCGGACTACCGACTACCGTTTACCTCGCCTGTTTTCGCAGTTCCGATTGGAAATATTCCGCCTCGCTCTTCAAGAATTCGAGCTGCTTAAACGGCTCGTATAGAAAGACGTCCTTCTCCGTTCCTCCTTCGGAGACTACAAGGAAAAGCCACTCGATGAAGAATTCATACCGGGCCACTCGTTTCTCCCTAATTAGAACGCTCCTCTTTCTTTCGATAAACTCCCCGGTGAAAGGATCCCGAAATTCAACAATCTCATCCTCTGGAACGTTTTCTGCAGGTCTGAAAATCGCTTCTAATTCTTCTGCCGTCGAACGAAGCCATTTGCGCGATCTCTCGATAGAGAAGTCAGTAGGCGTCAATCCCAATCGGAGCGTTTCGAGATTTCGACGGAATGAATTCTCCGAATAGCTTCCCTCCTCGTCGCTGATTTGCATTTCAATAACTGCCCACAGGTTGCCCTCGAGGTTGTCGTTAGTGACAGGGTAGCTTGATCGTTTGCGGAGGATAAAAGCATTTTCACCGGCAAATTCGTGCCTTGCCTGTTCGAAAATCTCACGAGGCGAGCCCTTCCACACCGGATAAGAAACGTGAGGAGAACATACGCCCGCCATTACGATAACCGACACAACGATTGTGATGCTCAGGCAAGCCTTCATTCACTGTAGAAGTTCACCATATGCGAAAT
>JAKSBG010000414.1 GCA_022361255.1 Verrucomicrobiales bacterium | reverse complement strand
ATACTACGAACAGGTCGAGAAGACCGGTATCAGGATCGCATCGCTCGGAATGGGGGTGTTGAACCAAAAACCGCTGGCGACAACCCCGGAGGCGATCGGGTGGGTGAATGATGCCATCGATGTCATGGTAAAAATGCGTGATGAACAATCTGACAAAAGCACCCACATCTGTCTTCTCGCCTTCTTCGGAAAAGGAGATATCAACGGAAGTCCCGAGCTGATGGATTCCGTGATCACGAAGCTGAAAACGGTGGCGGAAAAGGCAGAAGACAGCGGCGTCGTGTTCGGCATCGAATCCCTGCTTTCAGCAGACGATCATCTGAAAATTATCGACGGAGTGGGATCTGAGGCCATCCAGGTTTACTATGATTCTGCGAACTCTCACCGAATGGGATACGATATCTACGAGGAGGTGGTTCAAATCGGTGGCGAGAGGATTTGTCAGGTTCACTGCAAAGAGAACGGAGCGCTTCTCGGGGAGGGGGAAGTTGATTTTGCGAAGTTTCGCGATGCGCTGAAAATGGCCGGATATCGCGACTGGCTTATTCTCGAAGGAGGAATGCCGAAGGGGGCAGACGTGATCGAGGCGTATCGGAAAAACCGGGTTCTATTGGAAAAGACGTTTCGCTCTTGAGCTTCGGGGCCGGTAAACCGGGGGCGAATTACGCTTCAATTCCCAGCAACTCGTTCACGACGCGGTTCAGCAATTCGAGATCTATCGGTTTGGGGAGTACTACCGAAGAACCGCTCTGGGCAACGGCACCTTCGGATAGCTCGGCAGAGTCAACGAGTGCAGTCAGCATGATAATAGGCGTCTGTCCAAGAACAGGGTCGCTTTCGAACTGGGCTTGAACATCTCCTCCATCCATTCCCGGCATCACCACATCGAGAAGGACGATATCAGGTCGGAATGACCGCGCTGTCGCGAGTGCCTGAGTGGAATCGTTTTGAATCTCTACTTCAAACCTGCCCGACTTCTCCAGATTCATTTTCAAAAGCTGGGTGAATCCCGCTTCGTCGTCGATGAGTAGAGCTTTGATTTTTTCGGCCATCTTTGAGCTTCCAAGGATGAAGGGATTGCGTATTCTGTGTCAATGTTATTCGAACGCAGGAAGTTGCTTTTTTGCTACTGCGGCGCCTTTTCGGCTTTGCTTTGTTTGAGGGAAACTCTCGTGGTTTCCAGTTTGGTGGGGAGAATGATTCGAACAATAGCCCCTCTGTGAAGTTGGCGGTTCCGAATCGTGATTTCCCCTCCGTGGAGTTTAACGATCTGTCGAACTACGGAAAGTCCGAGCCCGGTTCCGACACCTGTTGCTTTCGTCGTGAAAAAGGGATCGAAGAGGCGACTCGCGTCTTTTTTGTCGATTCCTGAACCGTTGTCGACAATTTCCAGGATGACAACGCGATCACCGGAACGGAAGACTTCGTATTTGCGGGCCCCTTCATTCTTCACCACATCATCCAATGATTCGCAACGCGCCCGAATTTCCAATTTTGCTTTTCGGGTATTCTCCATCGCGTGGACAGCGTTGATGATCAGATTGATCAGAACCTGCTCAAATTTGGACAGATCAAGAAAAACGTGGGGGAGATCATCGGGTATGGACAGGGATACGGTGGTGTTGGATCGCGTTAGTTCGTGCTTCACGAGAAGGAGGACATCGTCCATCACGTTTTGAAGTTTCACCGGTTCGCGGGTTAGTGCGCGCTGCGATGAAAAATCGACAAGGCCGCGTACGATCCGATCGGCCCGGTCCACAGCCTCCCGCATTTGATTGAGAATCTTCTCTACGTTTTCATCTCCGGGTTCAATTCCTCCGGAGAGGTAGTCGACGCCGAGAAGAAGCAGGGCGAGGGGATTTTTTACTTCATGGGCTACTCCGGCGGCAAGTCGGCCGATTGACTCCAGTTTCTCCGCCTGAATCAACTGCATCTGGGTATCCTGCAACTCCTTGTTTGCTGCGGAAAGGTCCTTGTTGAGATGCTCAAGCTTTTCAAGT
>JAKSBG010000375.1 GCA_022361255.1 Verrucomicrobiales bacterium | reverse complement strand
GCAGTCTTCCGGCTATCCGTCAATCACGTTGGATGGACATCGCCCGGGCTGGTCCCCGCAATGAGGCTCGGAATTACTCCCAGCTCTCGAGAACTCTCCTTTCGGTCACCGGCCACCACTCGCGAATCTCTGTCGCCAGTTCGCTGACAACCTCCGGATTTTCTGCGGCGAGGTTTTTGTTCTCGTGAGGATCTTCAAGTAGATTGTAAAGTTGCGGACGCTTCTCCGTTCTCGGATGAGAACTCGCGTAGCGGTTCACTTCGCCGTCGTATGTCAGGAGGAGTTTCCACTCGTCTTTTACGATCCAGCGGTAAAGCAGCGAGGCCTCGGGATTCTCTACATCAGCAATGTCATGCGCGAATCCCTCGCCGAGGACTTCTTTGCGAGGAGTTTCTTCGCCACTTTTGAGAATGGGCATGAGATCGATACCGGGCAGGTTTTCCGGAATTTCGGCTCCGGCGGCACCAAGCATCGTAGGAACAATGTCGATACTGGAGGCGAGCTGATTTCCGCGATCCCCGGGAGGAATTACCCCCGGCCAGGAATACATAATGGGCTGACGGGTACCGCCTTCGTTTGCCGACTGCTTGGAGCGCGGCGCGTATTTTTTGCTGTCCTCGCTCTGGATCCACCCGTTGTCACAGATATAGACAAAGAGCGTATTATCGGTGAGTCCCTTTTGATCGACATAGTCAATCAGCTGGCCACATGTCTGGTCGAACCACTCGCACATCGCGTAGTAGCGGGCGACATGATCAGATTCCACTTTTCCGCGATACTTTTCGAAAAGCGCCTCTGGCGGATTGTGTGGAGTATGGGGAAGAAACGGAGCATACCAGATATAGAACGGTTTCTCTTCCGCAATGGAGTGATCGATAAAATCGAAAACCGGCTTCATTCCTTCGCGTCCGATTTTGAGACCGACATCGCCATGCCGTCCTCCGGGCCTGGGAAATCCACGGGTCATGCCGTGGGTAAATCCACCTCGCTGAAAACTGCCCTCCCACCATTTGCCCGATTGATGGGACAGATAGCCGCGCGCTCCCAGGATGCGGGGAATCGTGGGAACTCGATCCACATTCGAAATCAAGGTCTCTCGAAGTTCATTGTACTTTTTGCCTTCTTTCTTCCCTCCTGTTAGAACAGGCGAAGGATCATTACCGGTGATCATGTGCTGGTGCGTATAAAGACCGGTCGCAAGAGTCATCAGAGAGGGGCGACATAGTGCGGTAGGAACGTAGCCGCGACGAAAAACAGCCGAACGCCCGGCAAGCTTATCGAGGTGGGGTGTCTGGATGTGCTCATGCCCCATAAAGCTGTAGTCCGTCCAGGACTGGTCATCCGATAGGATGAGAACGATGTTGGGCTGTTCCTTCGAAATTCCGGAACAGGCTACCAGTAGGAGAAAAATTGCAGGTATCGCTCGTTTCATCAGGAAACGAACACGTTACACGCTAACTCGTCAATCCGGTGAATCTGTGGAATCCCACGCAATGACGGCGGTCTGTGTCCACTCGTGAAACCTGTGTGAAGAAATACGCAATCAGGAGAGCAGAAGCGATACCGCTTTCCATTTCGGCCTGCCTATCAGGGAGATCTAACGGAAAAAATCAATTACTCTAAACAAATATGCTTGCCCTGATCCTCAATTATGGTATTTATTGTTTTTATGAAACCGCCCCACAGGTCCAGCTCTATGAGTAATGGCCCCGTTAAACCTCCTCCGGTTGCACTACCGGTTCAGGGTTTCGTGGAGCCTGGCACCTTAGGCATCTCCCCGGTCGATGGTTCCGACGCGGTTGAAACTCTCGAGCAACTGGAAAAGGTGGTTTCGGAGTTTATGATCACCTACCCTTCGCACACACAGCGGATTCCTTCCGTTCGTCCCGGAGAGAATGTGTTGATCAGTTTCGTACGCTCTATGGTGGCATCCATGGCGGCGAAGCAGGAGGAACTGGAAAAATTGAATGATGCAGTTCTTGAGGCTGCGGAAGAGAAAGAACGCTTTTTTGCGAGCATGAGCCACGAGGTCCGTACGCCAATGAACGGGATCTTCGGGATGGTGAATCTCCTGCTCGAAATGGACCTCGACCCGGTTCAGCGCGAATACCTTGAAACCATTCATGCCTCAAGTGAGTCACTACTGAACATCGTGGATGACATTCTCGACTACGCGAAACTGAACTCCGGGGAATTTCAGCTTCGTCCCCGGACTTTTGATCTGAGTATCCTGATGCGGGACGCTCTCAGCGTTTACAAACCAATTGCAGACAAAAAGCACATCGGCCTCGAGGCAACCATGTGCGCTTCTCTTCCCGACGAATTCTGCTGCGATGACCTTCGCCTGAAGCAGATTCTTTCCAATCTGGTCAGCAATGCGATCAAATTTACGGACGAAGGTTGCGTCACCGTCCAGGCGGAAGGAATCGACAAGAGGTCGAAGAAGCAACTTCTATTCGAAGTCAAAGATACCGGGATCGGTATATCAACGGAAGCGGGCAAGACACTTTTCTCTCCTTTCCGACAAATCGAGTCCGAAACAGAGCGGCGGTTCGAAGGAACCGGTCTTGGCCTCGCGATTTCGAAGAATCTGGTGGAAGCAATGGGAGGACGCGTCTGGTTCGAGAGTGAATCCGGGGTTGGAACCACCTTTTTCTTTACCGTCGACTACGAGGAAGTCACCAAAGAAGTCAATGACACTGACGTGTATGTCAGCCGAAAAAACCTCTCGCGGGAATCGCCGGTGGAACGAACCGGTAATAAGATCAGAGTGCTGCTGGTGGAGGACAACAAAATGAATCAGAAAGTCGGGTCCCTCACTCTCCAGCAACTGGGATGTGACGTCACGCTCGCAGACAACGGGAAAGAAGCCGTCGAACTGGCTGACGGACCAATCCAGTTTGATCTCATTTGTATGGATGTGAACATGCCGGTGATGAACGGCCTGAAGGCCACCAAAGCGATCCGGAAGCTGAACCATCCGAATTCCTCCTCCCACATTCTTGCAATGACAGGCATGGCCTTCGAGGAGGACAAAGAGAGATGTTTGCAAGCGGGAATGAATGATGTCGTGACAAAACCATTCGACATCAATGATCTCAGAGAACGCGTCGAGGGATTGAAAAACACTGACGCACAGGATCTTGCGCTCAGTTCCTGATTCCGGCATAAATCTGATTTCACTCGCGGGGTCCCTGCGCGATACCGTCGTTTGCATCATTTCAGTATCGTAGGAATTTACCGCATCGCACGATGCGCCGATTTACCCACATTTCTCCCCTGTCTCGCGGACTGCTTGCGTCCTTTTTCGCAGCCGTTCCGGCTTGTGCCGTTTTCTTCTCTTTTGCTGAGGAAAAACGGGATGACCACCCGCAATTCGACACCGACGCGATTCGCTTTTTTGAGGCGGAGATTCGCCCCCTGCTCGAGAAAAACTGCCTCGATTGTCACTCCGGGACAAAAGCAAAAGTCGGCCTTCAGCTGAATCACAGACGTGGCTGGCTCAAAGGCAGCGACTACCGGCCCATCGTAAATCTGGAGAATCCCGCTGACAGTCTCGTCATTCACTCCGTTTCTCACACTCCCGGCAAAAAGGTTAAGCCGATGCCCTATGAGGAAGACAAGCTTTCTGACGAAAACATTGCCCTGCTGAAACGCTGGATCGGAATGGGGCTGCCCTGGCCGGAATCTCCCGATGAGACTCCGGACGACCCTTCCCAACACTGGTCATTCCAGCCAGTGAAACCGCCGAAAGTTCCGGAGGAAGGGCACCCGATCGATTTTCTTATTCGGCAAGCACAGGAAAAAGCCGGAGTTGTTTCCGCACCCAAGGCGGACCGGGCGACTCTGTATCGACGTCTCCACCTCGGATTACTGGGACTCCCACCCAAATACGAAGAACTTGAGAAATTCGTATCCGATCCGCGCGAAGATCACGTCATCATTGCAGAACTCGCTACCCGCCTGATGGAATCCCCCCGCTACGGGGAACGCTGGGCGCGACTTTGGATGGATATTGCCCGATACTCCGACACAAAAGGCTACGAGGCCGGAGGCAGAGAACGGCGGTTCATGTACAGCTATACCTACCGGGACTGGCTCATTCGGGCATTCAACGAAGACATTCCCTACGATCAGTTTTTGCTCTACCAACTCGCTGCCGAACAACTGGTAAACTGGAATAAGCCGGAGAAAAGGCACCTCGCAGCGATGGGGTTTCTTTCTCTAAGCAAGAACGGGAGGTCGGAATTGGTCATCGACGATCGTATCGACACCACCTTCCGCGGGACGATGGCCCTGACCGTTGCCTGTGCCCGCTGTCACGATCACAAGGCGGATCCGATTCCAACGAAGGATTACTACAGCCTCTACAGCATCTTTGCGAACTCGCTCGAAGTGGGAACCCCGACTGTTGGTGAGCCAAAGTCAGGGCCGGAATACGAAAAGTATCTCCGGGAACTCGATAAAAAGAAGAAGGTGGTCGAGGATTTCCTGAAGCCGAAACTGGATCAGATCGCGAAAGAAAATCCGGAACTTGCCAACGACCGGACCCGCCTCATGACGAAGTTGGATCGCGCCGACAGGCGGGAGCTGCAAAACAAACAACGTGTCGTCGATAAGTTCGTCGCCGATTCCAAAATGGAGGCTGACAAAGCGATCATTCTCAAACAAAAAGAGAAACCCTCAGGCCACGCAGTTTTTATTCGGGGAAATCCGTCCCGTCGTGGCGACGCAGTGAAACGGCACTTCCCTACGATACTCAGCAACGGAGAGCCCACCGTCTACGAAACAGGGGGGCGTCTCGAAATGGCGAAAGACATCACGCGCCCCGACAACCCTCTCACCGCCAGAAACATCGTGAACCGGGTCTGGATGTGGCACTTTGGCGAAGGAATCGTTCGCAGCGTTGACGATTTTGGTCTCATGGGGGAGAAACCGGATCATCCTGAACTTCTCGATTTTCTCGCCCACTGGTTCATCGAAAACGGATGGTCGATCAAAAAACTGCATCACCTCATTCTGACATCTGACACCTGGCAGCAGAAATCGTACAACCAGCACGCAGAGAAAAACAGCCTCATCGATGCGGAAAACCGTCTTCTCTGGAAGTTTGAAAGTCGTCGTATGGAACTGGAACAAATGCGGGATTCCATTCTCAAAGTATCCGGCGCACTCAGCGATGAAATGTTCGGCCATCCGGTTCGGATTCTGGAAGAGCCCTATTCCAATCGCAGATCAGTCTACGCGTTCATCGACAGGCAAAATCTCAACCCGGTCTTCCGTAACTTCGATTTTTCCAATCCCCAGGAAACGACCGCAAAACGTCCTGACACAACCATACCGATGCAGGCGCTCTTTACGCTGAACAGCAAGTTCATCCAGAACCACGCCGCCTCACTCGGGGAGAAAGCACAGTCGCAAGAGGATGGAATCGGCTGGCTTCACCGCACTGTTTTCGCCGACGAGCCCACCGAAAGTGATCGCATTCTTGCCGACAGTTTCCTGACAGCTTTCGAGAGCGAATCATCCGCTCTCGGTCCGAGGCAAACAAATACCGAGTGGAGCTACGGATGGGGCAGCGTTGATTCCGAAACGGGAAAAGTGACGTTTCAACCGTTCCCCCACTGGACCGGGGAACGCTGGCAAATTCAGAAAGAGCATCCCATCAAGAACAACCCTCTCAGCTACCTCTACGCGGACGCCGGTGCAACTCACCCCGGTTACACCAGCAACGAATCCGCGATCTATGAGTGGCGGGCACCTGATGAAATGACCGTTTCTGTCAGCGGGGTCGTGGAACGCTCTGCAAAAGGGAAAGGGAACGGAGTCCGGGTGGTAATCGCCTCCGAAAGCTCCGGCGTTCTTTTCGACAAAGTGCTGGACCCGTCCCGCGACAAACTCCCGACAAATCTGGACTCCGTGTCTCTCGCAAAGCACGAAAAACTCTATTTCGCTGTCGATCCTCACGAGAACAATTCCAGCTTTG
>JAKSBG010000467.1 GCA_022361255.1 Verrucomicrobiales bacterium | reverse complement strand
GAAACAAATCTCGCGTAGAGCAAAAGGCCCGCTACAATCAGAATTGCAGCGATGAGAATCAAATAGCCGGTTGTATTCATATCCGATACTAGATCATCAAGAGTTCTTAGATATTTTCAACCCTAAATTATCAGGAATTTCGCGCGCTTTCGGTTACGGTATAGCGCAAAAATTCTGCCCCGATTTCCCCAATGAGCGTTTACTCCCGAGACTACATGCGAGAAGACCCCGGCCGTCGTCGAGGATTCGGTCCGGGCGGTTTGTCGATCATTACCTGGCTGATCATTGTTAACGGCGTCATTTTCTTCATCGACCGGGCCTCAAGCGGAGCCGTTTCCGACTGGCTAGGACTATCGCTGACAGGACTGGGAAAGGGAAGGGTCTGGACCCCGGTCACCTACCAGTTCGCCCACCAGTCTGTAGGTCACATTCTCTTCAACATGCTTGGCCTGTATTTTATCGGGAGAACCTTGCTCTCCCTGACCAGCACCGCGCTCGTCCTCAGGATCTACCTTCTCGGCGGCCTCCTCGGCGGAGCGTTCCAACTGATCTTCAGCCTCCTGATGAAAGACGGTGCCCACATCGTCGGCGCATCCGGTTCCGTTCTCGCGCTACTCTTTGCCGTTGTCACGCTCCTCCCGAATCAGCCTATGAGGCTGCTTTTTCCGCCCATCACGGTCACGCCTAAGATCATTGTTATTTTCATCATTGCGATTGATGCAATCACGCTCCTGATGCAACTCTCCTCTCCCGGCCGGAGCTCGAATGGCCCTCCAACCGCCGTGATGGCCCACTTCGGCGGCATGCTTTTCGGCTGGTGGTATATGAAATACCGCTACCGGGGAAACCGCACACCCTCCCCCCGCAAGAAAGGCAGGGGCTCCCGGCTTGCTGAGAAGTTCGGAATCCGGGTGATACCGAAGGAGGAAGCGGAAAAACAAAAGGCGGAACAGTCCAAGCCTGAGCCATTCGTCAGTGACGAGATCGATGCCATTCTCGACAAAATCAACGAACACGGCTTTCAGAGCCTCACTTCGGCCGAGAAGAAGAAACTTGATCAATCCAGCCAGAAACTATCCGACCGGAAAGACAGGAAGTCGTGAGCGAACTACCTCTAGAAGATGCCGCAGCCGCAGCCGCAGACACTCTTCCCTCCCGTCGCCGGAAGAAGCGGTCCCCCTGGAAGTCCATCGTGCTGAAACTTTTCTTCGCGGCGACATTCCTGACCGGGCTTTATGGATCGATACGGCTTGGTACCGAAATGGCGATGAAGCGGATCGCTGCTTCCACGACCGCCGAACCGGCTAATCCCGTCGACACCCCCATCACTCTCGGTCGTCCGGGGGACCCGGTCTACCTCGCTCTCGACCGGGTGACCCTGCGGAACTTTTTCGCCGACTATGACAGCCCCGGCCGGAGAGCGAGCGCCGACCTGACCGGCCTGTCCGTCCGTCGCATCACGAGCCCGCTGCAAATGCAGGCCACCCGCGCCGAGGCGGACGCAGTCGAGATGAAAATTCTCTCCGGCCCCTTCGCCGGTTCGGTCTACTGGGTCCACCACACCCAGATGCCCGACCCCTCGAAATACGATCCGATCCTGTCGCCGGTTCCGGGGGCGGTGCAGGACAGAGAGGAAAATTGAGGGCCGAATAAACGAAAAAAATCTTATTTTTTCGTTTGTTCGGCCAACTTAAGTATTTATGCTGACGGCCATGCTGGAACTCGCTGTGTTGGGAAGTGGTAGCTCGGGGAACAGTGCTGTGCTGTGCCTCGGGGAGACCCGCGTTCTCATCGATGCGGGACTTTCCGCCAAGCAGATCGGCCTCAGGCTGGAAGCTCTGGGGATCGATCCGGACTCGCTTAGCGCCATTGTTCTCACTCACGAACACGGCGACCACACGAGGGGCATCGACGTCTATTGCCGGAAGAGAAAACTGCCGATCTACGCGACGACCCACACCTGCAAAATCGTCAGTGAGAATGTGTCTTCCGATGTCGTCTGGCGACCGTTTGAAGCAGGCAGCTCCTTTTCGGTTGATGACATCACGGTGGAGTCTTTCTCCGTCCCTCACGACGCAGTCGATCCGGTAGGTTTTGTTTTTCAATGCAGCCGCAGTCGCGTCGGAGTTCTCAGCGATGTCGGACATGTCACCCGCATGATCGTCGAGCGTCTGCGCGGGGTGGACACGCTTTTCACCGAGTCCAACTACGACGAAATGATGTTGCAAAACGACACCAAGCGTCCCTGGGCCACGAAGCAGCGAATCAGCAACCGCCACGGACACCTTTCCAACGACCAGACGGCAGAACTGGTAGAGCAGGTCGCATCACCTGCATTGACCCGCGTGGTTCTCGGACACCTGAGCAGCGATTGCAATACTGCGGACCTCGCCTGCTCTGTCATCCGGAAACGCCTCAAGGAAAAAGGCTTCGACGGCGTGGCCGTCGAATGCGCGGATCGAAAAGATCCCCTGCCCCTTCGTCCCGCCGCCCGTTCCAGAGTT
>JAKSBG010000096.1 GCA_022361255.1 Verrucomicrobiales bacterium | reverse complement strand
TTTCCTTCCTGATGGCAATTCCCGCCATCGCCGCTGCTTCAGTGCTGCAGCTGAAGGACCTCGCTTCGCTGGAGACGGATCTTCTCGGACCATATATTGCCGGCGCTGTGGTCGCTTTTGCCTCCGGTCTGATTGCTATCTACACCGTGCTGGCTGCGATTCGTCGCGGTAAGTTTGAGTATTTTGGGGTTTATTGCCTCCTTGCCGGAATCATTGCATTTTTCTACTTTCGTTCGGTTGGAGCCTAAGATTTACTAAAGCAGGCGCGTTCTGATTCGTGTCGGGACACGTCAGCCGGAAAAATCAGTCCGTTTCAGCTCCCCGGGAATCCTCCGCTTCTCATGGTAACCGCTTCCTACATTCGAATTTCAGTGGTGGTCGGCTTTCTTGCCGCATGCTTCTGTGCGGTATTTTCCGACAGAGTTCAGGCGCAGGCGTTCACCACGACGCGGCTGGCCGATGGATTCGACATTCCGGTGGGAAAGCCTGACGGTGCCGGGTATTACGTCTACCGCGGTTTTTCACCGTATGGCCATCTCGGTGAAGACTGGAACGGAAACGGGGGCGGAAATACCGATGAAGGGGATCCCGTTTATTCCATCGCGCATGGTGTTGTCGTTTTCTCTGAAGATTACAGAAGAGGGTGGGGAAATGTTGTGATTGTTCGTCATGCCTATCGGGAAACAAATGGTCAGATTGCTTTCATTGATTCTCTCTATGGCCATCTCAAGGTCCGGTCGGTGAGAGTCGGGCAGCAGGTTACGAGGGGGCAGTTGCTGGGGACCATCGGATGTGGTCCCTATCGCATGTATGCAGCCCATCTTCATTTCGAGATTCGCAAAGACCTGAGGGTCGGCATGCGCCGTGATCTGTATCCCAAAACCTACACCACTTACCATCACCCCAGGAATTTTATTTCGACCCGACGCAGGCTGCGCCTTGAGGATCGCCTTGTTCGTGTTCCCATCAACACATTCCAGAAAAGCAATCCGAACCGGGTTCTCACCTCGGCGGTTGATGTTCCGGAAGTTTCGACACAACAGGCATCCACTGTCCGCCCGGTAGTTCCCGATGAGATCGAGTCGGTGATTCAGGAAGAGACAAAACCCGAGTCGACGGCACCGGAAAAATCGCGGGGCCTTCTCGATATGCTTTTCAAAAAGAAGTAGAGGGCTACTTCGCGTTTGCGGGGCGCATTGCTTCGGCCTTCTCCCTGGCGGTGTCTCTGAGTCGGGAAAAGATTTCAGAGTCTGATTTTTTTCGATCCTCTGTTTCGTTGGGATCTTCACTGATGTGAAAAAGAAATTCCCCCTCTTTCGGACTGCTGAGATATTTCCAGTCACCTTCGCGATAGGCGAGCCAGGATTTTCGGCCCAGTTCCGAGTGTGCCCCGGTTTGCCAGAGGAAAGACCGGGAGTTATCCTCCTCTTTTGATTTCTCGAGTAAGGAACGCAGGCTCTGCCCGTCGAGGGCTTCCGCCGCTTCCGGCTCAACGCCGGCAAGCTCGCAGAAAGTGGGAAAAAGGTCGAGCGAGACCAGGGCCTGTTCACTGACGCGGCCGGGTTCGATCACGCCGGGCCAGCGCATCAGGCAGGGAACGCGCAGGCCACCTTCGAAAAGCGTCGCCTTGTCCCCGCGAAGCGGCTTGTTGCTGCCTCCGTAGGTTGGATCCCCACCGTGATCGGTCAGGAAAATGACGAGGGTGTCTTCTGACAGATTGTGTTCGTCGAGAGCCCGGAGCACTTCGCCGACGCCGTCATCGAGACTTGTCGTCATCGCCGCAAACTCCCGGCGGATTTTGTCCTCGATAAATTCGACCCGCTTCAGATCAGCTGCCTGCGGTTGCATCAGGTTCACCGGTTTTTTGGTGGAAGGGGAGTAACCCTTACCAAAATGCGGAGCGTTGTAGGCGAGGTAGAGAAAGAACGGCTTGTCGCTCTTTGCCGCGCCGGAAAGCCAGTCGACGGCTTCCTCTGTGATCAGCTCTGTGGCATAGCCGTTTTCAGTGACGTGCCGGGAACCGTTGTACCAATCCGGAATGATTCCGTAGGTCATCGTGAAAAAATCAATGCAGCCGCCCGTGTGGCCAATGAAAGTATCGAAGCCGTGATTCAGAGGGAGCAGTTCCGGTTTTCCGTGTCCGAGATGCCATTTTCCAATGAGAGCCGTTTCGTAGCCTGCATCGTCACGGAGTACCTCCGCGATTGTCGTTTCGTGTTTCTGAATTCCGGTTTCCGAATGTTCATCAGCCATGAACATGAGGGCACTCAGGAGCTGATCCTGTGAGCGAACCGGGTTTTGTCCCGTCAAGAGGCCGAAGCGTGACGGGGTGCAGATCGAGGAAGCGGAATAGAATTGCGTGAAGCGAATTCCCTCTTCCGCGATCCGGTCAATATTCGGCGTCGGAATTTCCGAACCGTAGCAGCCCACATCGTTCCAGCCCTGATCGTCTGTGAAGATGAGGAGAATGTTTGGTTTTTCGGACGCCGCAGCAGTGAAGATGGACAGAAATGCAGCAAAGAAAAGGGCAGGGGCTCTCATGCCGCGACCATAGCATGATCTTCGGGTGGCGGCGAGCGCGGCCGGGGGAACGCGACTGGTCGGCAGGCGGAGTGCGGAATAGGAAGCAGGCATCACAAAGGAGGCCCGCGTGATTCCCCGCCCCCCCGGTTCGGAAGATTCGCGAAATCCGCTACTTCCGGCTCGTCAGAAAATATTCCACCGAATCAACGAGCGCCCGCCAGCTCGCCTGGATAATGTTGTAGCTCACTCCGACCGTTCCCCATTCGTTTTTGCCATCAGAACTCAGAATGAGGACGCGGGTTTTTGC
Organism: Verrucomicrobiales bacterium; assembly: GCA_022361255.1. GTDB lineage: Bacteria > Verrucomicrobiota > Verrucomicrobiia > Verrucomicrobiales > DEV007 > Arctic95D-9. The sequence goes on along the minus strand of JAKSBG010000096.1, from coordinate 1,765 downwards.
CGCCGTTCCCTGGTGGCTGTCGATGATGCGGACCTTGTAGTCTTCCAACTCCATGTCGTCGATATCCGGGTGATGATCGCGCAGCGCCTTGCGAAGTGCCCCGTCGAGCGCGTTGACCGGCCCGTCTCCTTCTGCAACCCGGTATTCTTCGACTCCGTTTACCGTTAGCTTCACCGTCGCCGAGCAGGTGTCGTAATCGCGTTCACCATCGCGGCGGAAGGTGCAGTGATACTCGTGGAGATCAAAAAACGGCTCGTACGTTTTCAGGTGTTTCCGGATGAGAAGCTCGAAAGACGCCTCGGCCGCTTCGAATTCGTATCCCTGCTCCTCCATTTCTTTGAGGTTTTGCAGAATGGCCTTCGCTTCGTCGCTTCCTTTTTCGACATTCAGGCCGAGTTCCTCTGCCTTCATGAGAACGTTCGACTGTCCCGAAAGTTCCGACACGAGAATGCGCTGCCTGTTACCCACCGTGCCCGGTTCGACGTGCTCGAAGCTGTGGGCCACCTTTTGCACCGCATTCACATGCATGCCGCCTTTGTGAGCAAATGCGGTCGCACCGACATAGGGTGCACGAATGTTGTGCGCGCAGTTGGCCAGGTCATCGACGAAATGGGCGAGACCGGTGAGTTTCCCGATATCCTCCACAACCGGGCGATCCATCTTGAGCTGCAAATTCGGAATCACCGTGGTCAGGTTGCAATTTCCAACGCGTTCGCCGTAGCCATTGATCGTGCCCTGCACCTGTGTGGCTCCCGACCGGACCGAAGCGAGGGCGTTGGCGACTGCCACACCGGTATCGTCGTGCGTGTGGATGCCGACGGGAATCCCGATCTCGCGCATCACGACTTCCGTGATTTCTGCGACTTCATCCGGCATTGTTCCTCCGTTGGTGTCACAAAGAACAACCCAGTCCGCGCCGCCGTCTTTCGCTGCCTGCAGTGTCGCAAGAGCGTGCTCTGCGGAGTCCTTGTAGCCGTCGAAGAAATGCTCAGCATCGTAGATGACCTCGCGTCCGTTTTCCTTCAGATAGCGCGTCGTGTCGCGGATCATGGCCTGATTTTCCTCCTCGGTCGTAGTCAGAATCTCGGTGACGTGGAGGCGCCAGCTCTTACCAAAAAAGGTGATTGCCGGTGTTTTCGCATCGAGCAGAAGCTTTACCTGGGGATCATCTTCGACCGGAGTGTCCTTCCGGCGCGTGCTTCCGAAAGCGGCGATTTTCGCATGTTTCCAGTCGAGGTCGGCAGCCCGCTCGAAAAAGGAAACATCTTTCGGGTTGGACCCGGGCCAGCCTCCTTCAATGTAGTGCATCCCGAATTCGTCCAGTTCCTCCGCAATTCGAATTTTGTCGAGTGAGCTGAAATTGACGCCTTCGCCCTGCGTGCCGTCTCGCAGGGTCGTATCATAGAGTTTCACTTCGGGATGGTTGCTCATGGTAAAAAAGGGGGCGAAGAAAGGCTCGACGGAGCCCAACAGGGTCAGGTCGAGGACCTTACAGGGTTAGGTGCGTGGCTCAACCCTGTTGAATGAAGAATTGCAGAGGAAAAATCAGGATTCAGACATCGACTCTCCGGTAGGAGGTGATCCCGATTCGGTTTGCTCAGACTGGGAGAATAAAAAGACCGATTCGCAATCACCTGGCGGTTCAGCCAATAATGGTAATTGCGTTGCTGGTAATCGAAATGATGAAAATGCGGTTCATCCCTGTCGTGCGGAAGGGTAAAGCAGGATGCGGGGAAAGCAAACGGGGATCTTTTTTCGGTCCCTC
>JAKSBG010000374.1 GCA_022361255.1 Verrucomicrobiales bacterium | reverse complement strand
TTGCGGTTGCGCTTGTCGTTGAGCCGGGCGGCCACCAGCACGGCCACGGTGTAGGTCTGCCGCCAAGTAGTGGCCGTCCGGTCGAGCTGCTCACTCCCCTCGCCGAAGCCGTAGCACTGCACGAGCACGCGGTCCTGCGGCGTGAACTCGATCAATTAATCCAAGCGGAATTGGTGTATCAACGGGGTGTTCTTCCCCAGGCAACTTATTTATTCAAGCATGCGCTCATTCAAGATGCCGCCTACCAGTCCTTGCTCAAGCAGACCCGACAACAATACCACAGTCGCAATACCGCTAAAACCACCCTGTGCATGAAATAAGGGGTTATCATGGGTCAAAAATACTCTCTTTTCCAGGAGATACCCATGCGAACCCCCAAGGCATTATATGCCCAATGCCGCCACATCTACCACTCCGAGTTGCTGAGCTGCCCGAGCTGCGGCGACCTCCTGATCGGCTGGAATTATCTGGCTTGGGATAAAACCGTGCAAACTCTGGATCAGGTGCTCTCCATTGCCAGCCGACCAGCCCACTGCCCGCAGCCGACATGCCCCGGTTTTAACATGCACCTGTTGTCGGCCCACGGTCAACAGATCGCCATGCCCAACTCGACCTATGGCTATGATGTCTTGGCCCGTATTGGCTGGTTGCGCAAGACGTATCGCGCCACCTATGAGCAGATTCATGCCGACCTCAGCTCTCACGTACGTATCTCCCCCTCCCACGTGCGCTACCTCTATCAACAGATGTATTTACCCTTGTTGGCTTGCCATCAGCGCCACCAACGCCAGCGCCTGGGCCAAGTGGCCCAGCAACAAGGCGGTCTCCTCATCGCCCTGGACGGGCTGGAGCCTGAGTCGGGTGAGCCACAACTGTGGTTTGTGCGGGAACTGCTAACGGGTCTGACGCTGCGAAGCGGCTGGCTGGCACAGCAAAGCCAAGTCGCCTTTGAGACGTTTTTGGCCCCGATTGGCCAACTCGATTGGCCGATTTTGGCGATTCTCAGTGACAAGCAAACGGGCTTAGTGCCGGCAGTGGCCAGTGTCTTTCCCAAACGACCGCATCAATTCTGTCAGGCTCATTATCTACGCAATTTAGCTTCGCCTTTGGCGGATGCGGATTCGACCTTCAAAAGCGAGATGCGACAAACGGTTCAAGCGCAAGTTGGCCCGTTGATCCGCCGAGAGGCCATGGCGGGGGCTGCCCCAACCGGGGTCTTAACCGTCACCGGTGTCGTTCCTGAGCCCGGCGTCGACCCGCCCTCGCCGGTCGGGGCAGCCTCAGAAGTGCCGCTGCGCGATGGAGGCGATGCCGCCAAAGCGGCCAACATCGTTAACCATGTATTGAGCCACACCCGCTATCTGCTGACTCTGAAGGGACGACCGCCGTTTCGCCTGGCCGGTTTGGAAACCTATGAGCGTTTGCAACGCGTCGCCGCGTTGAGCTTCGACTTGTTAACCCATCGCCTCGATTGGCGCCTGGTCCAACTCTATCAAGGAATCAAGGCGGCTCTGGCACCCTTTGACGCCACTTACGCCGAACTCCAACAGGGAGCGATTTGGCTCCGAGATATTGCCGATATACTCGCCCCACCCGGTCAGCCCGATCTCAGTGCTCAGCAGGTCACCGGTCATCTGCACGGCTATCTCGATGACCTGTATGCCCAGCGGCACCTCTCACCGCTGCTCCACGAGTTTGTTCAGCATCTCGATACCGTGAGCCAAAGCTATTGGCCCGGCTTATTCCATTGTTATGAGGTCGAGGGATTAACTCGCACCAACAATGGCGTCGAAACGCACTTTCGTGACACCCAACGTCGGTTGCTACGGACCACGGGACAGAAGGGGCAAACGAGGCGGACCCTACATCGCCTTGGGGCTTGGGAACTCCTAGACAATCCGTTATCTGAGACCGAAGCAGTAGAGGTGCTGAGCTCGATTCCAGCTGAAGAGTTGGCCCAGGAGAGACAGCGTCTGTACCAACATCGCCAGCGATTTCGGTTCCAGATACGATCGCTTAACGGGTCGGAAGCTCAATTTGAGCAGCTACGCCATCAGTGGCGAGAGCTTCCCAAAATGCCCGCAGGGTGACTTTTGCGGTATTGCTCCCATCCTCTTTCAGATACACTTCCAATGTTTTGTAACTCCATCTCTGTGTGGGCCGGAGTTTTTGT
>JAKSBG010000371.1 GCA_022361255.1 Verrucomicrobiales bacterium | reverse complement strand
GAACTGGCTCTGCGGAGGCGGCATCAAGGGAGGAACTTACGGGCAGTCAGACGAATGGGGTTTCAAACCGCTCGACCGCAACCGCCCCACCCATGTCTACGACGTTCACGCGACCATCCTCCACCAGCTCGGAATCGATCACGAGAAGCTTACCGTCCGCAACAACGGAATCGACCGCCGCCTCACCGACGTACACGGCCACGTGTTGAAGGACATGCTGGCATAGAATGGGGCTACTTCGTTTGCTCGGGCAATTCTCCGATCTTGATTCCACTCCTCTCACTGAGTTCTCTCAGTAGATCTTCGTTCTGTCCGAAACCGGGAAGAGTCACTACCAGCGTCTTGCGATCTCTCGTTTTTACTTCGATCCGCTTCGCCTCCAGAGGTGGCATGCTTCGAATCACCTGACCCAGCCCATTCCGTTTCCGGATCCATAGCGTATAGGAATTGATCGCGTCGACATCCTCGAATCGGAAGAATTTCCTCCCGAAGAAACGACGGACCATCATGGAGCGATCATCGAGAACGAGACTGGGAAGAAACATAAAGCGGAGAAACAGAACGGTGAAAGCAATCAGGGCGCAGCCGAAAACCAGTAGGAAATATTCATCCGGTCCGGCGTGCGAGATTCTCTGAAAAAACGAGAGAAGAGCCATCAGGCCAAGCAATCCGGAGAAAGCAGCAACAAAGAGAACGGCCCCTTTCGATGCTTCCTGATACCGGATGATGGGAGACTTACCTTCCATCTCAGTCATTCTCCTTCATTTTCTTCCTTACGCGGTCGTACTCGGGATTCACGCACTTGTCTCCCCAACGCTTCAGTGTCGCAATCAGACCTTTGTCCGATTCGGGCTGCTGCCCCTTGTCGCCCGTTTCGTTGATCCACTCCTGAAGATACCTGCGATGCTGTTCGAGCTGTTCTGCAAAATGAGGGTCCTCCGCAAGGTTGTAGATCTCGTGAGGATCATTTTCCAAATCGTAGAATTCCTCCGGCACTCGCTCCTCGCCGAAAAAGATCAGTTGAGTCTCGTTCATCTCCCCGTTTGCCATCATTTCCCGGAATTTTTTGGTCACATCCCAACCGTCCTTGTAAGTCGGCTGCATATAGGGACGGTCCGTCAGGTAGTTGCGAAGGTACTTGAAGCGTGGCGTCACCACAGCGCGAATCTTTTCAATGGTGTAGTCACAACGGTCACGCGCTGCCACGAGATACTTTCGCGGTTGGTAATCCTCCGCGAGAAAATCGAGCCCCTCCATCCTTTCAGGCACCCCGATTCCGGAGGCTGCCAGTGACGCTGCGGAAATGTCGATCCCGCTGACCAGATCATCCCGAACTGCACCCGCCTCGATCTCAGGACCTACCACGATCAGCGGCATGTGGATTCCACCCTCGTAGAGCATTTGCTTGTGCCGGTGCAGCTTCATGCCGTGATCGGAAAAGAGAAAGATGTAAGTATTTTCGTAGATTCCATCCTCTTTCAGCTTTGCAATGATCTGGCCGACCTGCTCATCGGTTTTCAAAAGGCAATCGTAGTGATGAGCAATCTCTTCGCGTACCTCAGCTACGTCCGGATAGTAGGGAGGAACAGGAACTGCAGACCGGTCCACGCTTTTCCCGACCCGGTTTCCCAGCTTGCCACCACCCAGTTGAATCTGACCAAAGAAAGGTTTCCCCTCCGGCTTTTCCTTCAGGCAATCCCCTTTCAAAAAGGACCCCGGTCCCCAGCCACCTTTGCTTCGTTCAAAATCGTAGAAGTCCTCCACGCTCCACTCGAAATTGTAGTCGTCTTTCCCACCTTCATTAAACGTCCAGAAGCCGGCTTCGCGAAAACGGACCGGCAGCGGAGTGGCCCATTCCGGCAGCACATTTTTGTCGTAGTCCCCCATCGACTTGCCGCGAAACTCGGCGCGGCAACTCCGGTGGTTGTGTGCGCCGATGGTAGTCTGCATGTAGCCGGTCACGATCGATGACCGGGTCGCCGAGCATACGCCGGCCGGAGTGTAGAAGCGGGTAAACTTCGTGCCCGCTTCCGCCAGCGCGTCGATATTCGGAGTTTCAATCATCTCATCGCCATAGCAACTGAACCATCCGCTGACGTCCTCGAGATAGATCCACAAGACATTCGCCTGATCTGCAGCACGAAGCGGGTTTGCGGGCGCGAGGAAAAATGCGAAAAACAGCAGACAAAGGAAACGTTTTTTCATCGCAGGACTTTCGACTCTGGTTACCAGCCTACTCAAGCTCCTTTTCGCGATTCTCTTTCTCCGCTTCCTCTTCGTCCAAAACGATTCGACTCTTTGGTACCTCCGGTTTCTCTCCTGCTCCCGAAACAATTCGATCGTGAACCCGTTCGGCGATGTGAGTTTCCTCCTGTAACTGAACCGTCAACTCAGCGAGGGAACGTTCCCCTTCGGCCCGGCCGGCTTCGCTCAGGAAATCCACTTCGTTGAGCGAGTTTCCTTTTCGTAGGCGCGATCCTGCATCGACAATTGCGCGATACGCGGTCAGCCATTGATCCCGAATTTTCTGAGCTTCCTTTTCTCCTCCCTCCGGCACCGAGAGCAGAGGGTCAGCGATGCGACGCGCCACGTCCTGCAATTCCTCCACCCTCGCCACGGACTGCTCGACAATCTCTTCAACCAACTTCCGCGTGTGTGCCCAATCGGGATTCTCCGGGCCTTTATCGGAGCGCCGAATGATGGCATTTCGCTCATTGAGCATCTTGCCCAGCAGCTCCGCATCATCTGATAAACCGGCACGACTCAATTCGTCGAGCAAAGCAATCTCTGACGGTCTGCTACTTCCCGAAGTCTTCTCTTCCACGGCTTTGTGATGACTTGCAGAAATCCCTGCCATGACGAGAAAGGACAAGGCCGCAACCGCAAGTCCCGTCATCATACCCAGGGCAATCGCTCCGCCCGTAGGAACAGGATTGACGGCATTCATGGCAGAGTATCCCACGAAGGCTGCCGTCGCCAGACCCAGCCAGGCGGAAGGAGCTTTTACCAGCTTTCCCAGAAACCAACGAAACGGCCCCGGCGTTTTCTCTTCGACTGACATTCTCCGAAGATAAAGGATTCCACGCAAAGACCGCAAGTCCCGAGCTCCTCACAAGAATCTTGGCACTTCGACGGGAATTCGGTAAAACACTCGAACAGAACCATGCCCGGTATAGCTTTCTCACCGAACATACTCAGCCACGTTGATGTAAGCACAAATCACGTTGAAGCAGACTCCGTCCGCGATGCGCTTGAAGAGGTCTTCGCCCGTCACCCGAAACTGCGAAGCTACCTTTTTGACGACGATGGTTCTGTCAGGAAACACATCGCAGTAATCGTGAATGGTGAGCCTGTGAAAGATCGAAACGAGCTGTCCGACCCCGTTTCAGATATTGATGAAATTTTTTTAATGCAGGCTCTTTCCGGAGGCTGACAGAGACACGGCACCATGAGCAGTATCATTCACATCGGCACGAGAAAGGGACTTTTCACCTTTACCCGAACAAGCGGAAAATGGGAACTGGATCCCCCTTCCTTTCCCGGCATACCCGTCCCGATGTTACTGAACGACCGCCGGGACAACACTCTCTATGTGGCCGCCGAACACGAACACTTTGGAACAAAGGTCCACCGCTCAGATGATGCCGGCGCAAACTGGACTGAACTGAATCCTCCCGTTTATCCCGAAAAACCAAAGGACGCTCCAACGATTGTCGATCCCTGGAGGAAAATCGAAATCCCGTGGTCGTTGAAGAAAATCTGGAGTCTCGCACCGGGAGGCCCGGACGAACCGGGAACGATCTGGTGCGGAACGATTCCCGGAGGCCTCTTTCGCTCCGACGACCGCGGTGAAAGCTGGCAACTGAATCGCCCGCTCTGGGTCCGTAGTGAGAGGGAGAAATGGCAGGGTGGCGGATACGATTTCCCCGGCATTCACTCGATATGCGTAGCCCCTGACAATCCGGCACACATAGCTGTCGCGATTTCATGCGGAGGTGTCTGGCAAACGGAGGACGGAGGGGACAACTGGGCACAAACGGCTCATGGAATGAAATACGATTTTCTTCCCGAAGACCAGGGCGGGGCGGATCCCGAGGGACAGGATCCCCATTGCATGGTTCAATGTCAGAGCTCACCGGAGCGATTCTGGGTGCAGCATCACTCCGGCATCTACCGGTCCGACAACAGAGGAAGGACCTGGCACGAAATTGCAAACGTGGCCCCTTCCAGTTTCGGTTTTGCTGTCGCAGTCCATCCGCATGATCCGGACACAGCCTGGTTCGTTCCGGCGAAGAAAGATGAACACCGCTACCCGGTTGGCGGGAATTTTGTCGCGACGAGAACCAGCGATGGTGGGAAGACCTTCGAAACCCTCGACCGGGGCCTACCTGATGAACCGGCCTACGACCTCGTCTACCGCCACGCTCTCTCCGTGGATACGGAAGGCAAAATGCTGGCCATGGGCTCGACAACTGGTTCAGTCTGGATCAGTGAAAATTCCGGAGAAAGCTGGCAGCAACTTTCTGCGCACCTTCCTCCCGTTTACGTTGTCTCGATATCATGAAACCTTTTTTCTTCACAGCTCTGGTCGTCCTGCCCACTCTCTTCGGTCCGCTCCTCCATGCCGATTCGAAGCCGTCATTCACGCCGATCTTCAACGGCGAGAATCTGGACGACTGGGATGGAAAACCCGGGGCCTGGGAAGTGCGCGATGGGGAGATCTGGTGCACTGGAAAATCCGAAGAAAAAAATTGGCTGATCTGGCGCGGAGGCGAACCGGATGACTTCGTGCTGCGACTGGAATTTCGCTGGGAGAAGGGAAACTCCGGTGTGCAGGTTCGAAGTGATGATCTGGGAGACTGGCAGATTTTCGGCTACCAGGTGGAAATTGCCCAACAGGATAAGATGGGACTTTGGCACCACTCTCTTCTTCCACGGGATCACCCGAAAAAAGAGGCCCGGCACCTCATGACGACGGCCGGGGACGCAGCTGTGATCGCTGAGAAAGGGACCCGAAAAAACACTTCCTCCGGCAATCCGGCGGCCATTCAATCCCGCTACAGCGAGAAAGAATGGAACACGATGGAGATCATCGCGAAAGGCAACACTCTCGTGCAGAAGATTAACGGCGTCGTTTTCGCCACTCTAACTGACAAAGATACCGAAATGAGCCGGAAAAAAGGATTCATCGCCCTGCAGGATCATGGCAAGGGATGCATCGTTGCTTTTCGAAAGATTGAGCTGGCACCTCTTTGATCAGGAGACCGTCACCCTCAACACCTCATAACCGTTCACCCGTGAGTATTCGGCCTCGTGCTCGACATGCTCGACTTCCTCTTCGATCTTCATGACCACCTCGTGGTCACATAGCTTCTGCAACAGAGTTCGAATGATCAACCGCGCGTGAGCAGCCCCGAGGCAAAGATGCTTCCCGAATCCGAAGGCAACATGGGGGTTCGGCTTCCGGTCGAGCTGGATTTCGCGGGGATTCTCAAACACGGTTTCGTCATTGTTGGCAGATGACCAACAGAGCGAAACCCGTCCTTTCGGTTTCACCTCAAAACCGTGAACATCCGTCGTCACCGGGCACGTTCGCCCGATGTGGGTCAACGGAGTAACGACACGGAAAAACTCCTCGCTCGCTGCTACGATGTGCTTTGGATTCTCGCGGAGATATTCGAACGCTTCGGGATGTTTCGCCAGATAGGCGATCACTCCGCAAATCGAATAGATCACCGTATCGCGGCCGCCTGCAAAGGTCAGGTTCCCGAAACCCATCATTTCATCCCGGGTCAATTTGCGGCCCTGATATTCTGCTTTGCTCAGGGCGCTGAAAAAGTCCTCTCCGGGATTTTCCTCCGCACGGTCGAAAGCCGCATCGAGATATTCTTCGAGAACATTCCCTTTTTGTTCACAATCCTCCTCGTCCTCTCCGTCCTTGAAAACATGGATGCCCCAACCGGTCCAGATATCAGCCTCCTCCTCGGGCATATCGAGCAGATAGGTCAAAGCTCGTGATTGAATCGGCAGAGCGAACTCGCGGACGATTTCGATCGAATCACGGGATTTTGCGTCATTGATAAATTCATCGATTAAAGCCTCAACTTTGGCGATCATTTCCGGATCCTTGGGACGCTTGAAGAACGGCTCCACAATTTTGCGATATTCGGTGTGCTCCGGAGGATCGACCTCGATCGGGAGTTGGCGCATACGGCGCAAATCCTCCTCCGATGGAATCGGTACGCGAAAGGGGGCATCGGAACTGAAGGTTTCCCAGTCTTTGCATGCTTCCCGCAAATCCGCGTGGCGCAAAATCATCGGCACAGTTTCACCCTGAAAGTCGCAGGGAAGGACCGGGCATTTCCCGCGTTGTTCAGCAAAGGGGTCGCTCGTTTTATCCATGCCTTCATCGTAGGGAGTTTTTCCCGACTGACAAACCACGTTTTTCCATTTCACAGAAATTGCATCGGATTTTCATCAGCCTTTCACAGAACCGGACGAAGTTACCGCATGATATTGAGCCGCAGAAAAATTCTCACCCGTCTCGCGTTTTACGGAACGCCGGTTGCTGCCTTCGGTTACGGCAGCCTGATTGAAAAGAAAATCGTCTCCGTTACGAAGCAGGATATTCCTCTACAAGACCGGTTCGCCGGACTCGATGGCTTTCGTGTCGCTGTGATGGGAGACTTTCATCACGACGACTTCGGAGACGACGAATTGATTCGACGCGCGGTGAAAACAATCAACAGGGAAGGTGTTGACCTCGTCATGCTGGTCGGCGATTTCGTCTCCGAAGATGCTCGCGCACTCCGCCCCCTGTGCGACGAGTTGAAGAACCTGCGCCCCAGACTCGGGACATTCGCTGTGTATGGCAATCACGATCGGTGGCATGTCGGCAGTTCGCTCAGGAGTCATTTTACCAATGCGGGAATTCGATTGCTGACAAACGAAGTGGTGCAATTTCCCGAGGTCACGGTAGCCGGACTCGACAGCATCTGGGGAGGTGCTCCCGACCTGCCGGGAACTTTTTCCAGAGCGCCGGATGCGAAACCGGTCATCGCCGGCTGGCATGAGCCTGATACCTTCAACCTATACCGGAACCCGCATATGGTGCTCCAGGTCTCGGGCCACACTCACGGCGGCCAGGTCTGCGCCCCCGTGAAAGGCCCCCTCCTGCTGCCCCGCTACGGAAAGCTTTTCCCTTACGGACTCTACCGGAAAGAGCAAAGCTCTCTTTTTGTGACTCGCGGCATTGGCACGCTTTCGATTCCGGCCCGTTTTCTCTGCCCGCCGGAAGTCGCCCTTCTCACGTTTCGGAGGAATCCCGCTCCCGCCTGAACGCGCTGACCATCCCATGCAGGAGCTTCACCTCCTGTCCGGTCGGTGAAGCGCGATGGAAAATGCTGCGAATTTGTCTCACGCTGTGGGGCTTCATTTCTTCAGAATTGAAAAATCCCGAGGCATCCAGTTCCCGTTCGAGGCGCTCGATAAAGTGAGCTACCTCTCCGCACGGAGCCGGAACTTCGCCGGAAAGCTCCGGTATTTCCAACGCAAGGTTTCTCCACTCCCAACCAAAGAGCAAAACCGCCTGAGCGAGATTCAGAGACGGGAAATCAGGATTGGTGGGAAACCGGACGAGAAGGTTTGCGCGCGACACGGCCTCGCGATCAAGCCCCGATGCCTCGGGTCCGAAAAGAAGCGCGACCCTGCTTCCGGAACGTTTCACAGCCTCAGCCGCTTCCCTTACCGGAACCACTTTCGTTCCCCCGGCCCGCTCCCGCGCAGTCGTCGCAAAAACTTGATGACAATCCGCGACTGCCTCGTCCAGCGTCGCATAGACTTCGGCGTTCTCGATCACTACGTCAGCATCCGCGGCAGTTGCCTTCGCAGATTCCTGCGGCCAGCCGTCTCGGGGGGAAACAAGCCGCAAACACGTCAGCCCGCAATTCAACATGGCGCGGGCACACATCCCGATGTTTTCGCCCATCTGTGGTTGGACAAGGATGATAACAGGCTGGTCGTTGCCGGACATGGTTCGATGTGCGAAAGTCAGTGATAGAATGGATATTCCCGAAGAAATCGTCTGTGTCGACTGCGGTCAATCCGCTCATCGACTTACGTATCCCCCGGAAGAAGGCTGGGAAGTCGGAGACATCGTGGCCTATCGATGCTCCGGCTGCAACGACCGATGGGACCTTGTTGTCGAAGACGATGACGGACAAACTCCGGACGAATTCATCTCCTATGCGGCAGAAGCGAGGGCGATCATGGAATCGCGACGGGAACAGAAGGACCAGTCAGAATGAAACGCGACAAACACATCCTCCTTTTCGACAGCGACTGCCCGATGTGCACCTTCCAGAGCCGGACTCTCTCCTGGCTCGACTGGTTCAACTGCGTTGAAATGGTTCCTCTCAAGGATGAACGGACCAAAGAAATCGCGCCTGACATCACCCGCGAAGACCTACTGGAAGCAATCCACTGCATCACTCCCGAAGAAGAAATTCATCGCGGAGCACGGGCCATCCGGTTCCTGGGAATGCGCATCCCTCTCCTGATACCCGTCGGCCTTTTTCTCTGGATCCCCGGCGTCATCTGGATCGCGGAGAAAGTTTACGCCTTCGTCTCGCGCAACCGTCATTTCTTCAGCAAAATATTCGGCTGCAAAGGAGCCTGTTCAATTATGCCGGAGAAAAAAGGCGAAGGCTGATCAGGAATTCTGCAAAAACTGTTGTCACCCGTTCAAACCCGACTACGGCTCAGCAATTTCCGGATCGAGCGGTTTGGATTCCTCTTTCTCTTCCGGCTTCTTCAGTGTCGCCTTCACCATGATGGCGGATCGCCCTTTGTCTGGGTTCTCAGCTCCAAAAAAGTGATTCGCGAATTCATCGTTGGCTCCTTTGAACCCGTAAAACCGTCCGGTTTCATTTCGGGGAACGGGGATCGTGGTGCGAAACTGCCTGAGGTCGACGGACTCTGGATCCCGCTCCGAATCGGGCACCTCTTCCGGATGAATTTCCAGACGCGGAACGACATCCAGCTCAACAGCACCGAGATTCACGCGCGGCCGGATCACAATTGATGTCGTGATGCGAGTGGTTGAGATGATGGGAAAGCTGATCGATCCCGCGTCGATGAACGGGTTGAAAAACATCGGGTCCGCCACATTCCCGTTCACTGGAACCGTGCCAATTCCTCCGGCAGGGAGAATCGCCGATCCGTAATTCACAACCCCCTCAAACTCCGAGCTTTCGTAATCGATATCCAAGGTGATCGATCCGTCGGGATTCACAGTGCTCGTCGTTTCGCTGGTGACTCCGATGTTTCGCTTCTGAAATTTTGTCGGTGTCGCCGGGATTACCGTGTATCCCCCACCCGGTTGCACGATGATGGTGGGGGCATTGTATTCCGTTGGGAACGGCACCTCCTGCGCAACGGTGATCGACTTTTTCCGCGGCAATCCGGTCACGAACTGAAAGTCGAGCGCGACATCCGCCCGGGGCAGCGCAGCTCCGGAAATGGCCTGCTCGGCAGCGAGAATCCCCTGCGGCGTATCGATCACAAGGACCGCATTTTTCGCGGGAAGCAGAACGAATTTCCCGCTTGGAGTGAGTGCAGACTGCAGAATCGGGCGAACCGTTTCCAGGTCAGCCAGACCGACATCGATTTCCTTTTTGATTGTGCTCTGGGCAACAAGGAACGGGGCACCCGTCACCCAGAATGCGGCCGCGAGGAGGATTGAGACCGGTTTCATACATACAGTATGCCTCGAAACCCGCTGTTTCGGAAGAAAAATAGCTTCGCGTCCTTCAAAGGCCAGACACAAAAAGGGCGGTCCGAAGACCGCCCTTTCGATGAGTCAGGATCAAAATTTATCAATGGCCACCGCCGATTTCGACAGGCTTATATCCTCCCTTCGATTTGAAGTAGAAGAAGAGAATGAGGTAGCAAACAAGGAGAAAAGATGGCAGTGCCGCTTGACGGAAAAAAGCCCGCTTTTTGTTCTGGTTCACGACACCCTGATACGTTGCTGTTTCTTTCTCATCCAAAGTCTCAACAGCCTTGCTGTCGATGCTCGGAGATAGTCCGAACATTGTCTGCTTTTCCTCTCCAGAAACCTTCTGGTGGATACCGGGTGCTTGAACCTGCAACTCCGAATCAATTCCCTTGTCGAGAAAATAGCCCATAAGCGGAGCTCCGAGGATTCCCATTCCCAGCACACCCACAGCCGAAACTCCGTTCAATGTGAGGGCGCCACCTTTGGGAAACTGTTCCGAAACCAGCCCGAGCGTAGTCGACCACAGAAAGGTCTTCCCGAAAGCGTAGAGAATTGCTGCCGCGATGAGAACCATTCCCGCCGCTTTCCAAAGGCACAGCAAACCGGCAATCGCAAGAGCAGCACTGATAACCAGCAAACCTATAGACGAAAACTTATGAACGATCGGACCAGCGTAAAAGCGAAGGACCGTCATGATAATCGAGATCATGATAAACACCCAGCCAGCGAGCTGTGCTCCCAAATCACCCTCAAGCAGCTGCTGCATCCAGGTATCCGTTCCCAGTTCCGTTGTCGCAAGGGGTCCCATCGTAATGAGAATCAATAGAAACATCCAGTTTCCTGCCGAGGCCGTGTAAATCCCCGCAACGACCGCCACTATCGCAGCAATGCCAATGTGAACAAACCAGGCAGGATTTAGACCAAGCATCTGACTGACGCCCACCGAGACCAACCATCCCATGATGAAAAAGCCTACCGCTCCGACTTCTCTGAGCATCTCTCTGTAGGTCACGCCGGCTGCCACACGTTCCTGTTCCGGAAAATGCCTCGGAATCACAAGAATGCCGTAGATAATCACCGGGACCAGGCACATCGCGAATTGAATTCTCCAACTGACATCTATCAGTCCGAGAAGAATGGTGAACATCGCTCCCAGAGCCAGACCGAGAGGCCACCCTGCGTGCAGAATATTGAGCCACTTCGATTTTTCCTTATTGAAGATGGTTGCCACGACCGGGTTGATAAATGCTTCTACCGTTCCGTTACCGATCGCCACGATGAAGGTACTCCAGTAAAGATCCGAGTAGCTGTCTGCCTGCAAGGTCCAGATAATCGAAACAAGGTGGCAGACAACGGCGAAAATTGCTGATGTCTTGTAGCCGATTTTATCAATGATCAGGCTGAATAGTATGATGCTGAACGCGAACGGCCAAAGGCCGACTCCCAGAATCTGGCCGATTTCCGTTTGCGACAACTCGAACTCTTTACCGAGGCTGCCGATCAGGGTGGAACGCACACCGAAAACGAAAGACGTTGCGACCAGGGCGATAAAACAAGCCCAAAAGAGCTTCTTGTTGTCTGAAGATTTGTCAGGGGATTCACTCATAAAGTTTTTTGGGGGATAAGGGCGGATTTTGCCTGCCGGAGAGAATTAATCAATCCCGAAATCGAATCGATCCCGGCGCAAGGAGGCGGATGCAAAGAAGGCACTCCCGGTGAGAGAGTGCCTTCCGCAAAGTTGCTTTAGTGATAGCAGTCCTAGACTTCGTCGATCCGAAGCGGACGATATCCACCTTTCGCTTTGAAGTAGAGGAAGAGAAGCAGGTAGATAACCGCCATCAAAGCAGGAATAAACGCATCCGCACGAAGAGTCTTGCGGTCACCCTCAATACTCGCGGCCTGAGCGGCAGCTTCCTCAGCGGTAAGCTCCTCACCTTTTTCCAGCTTCTCCTTAATCGCTCCCATCTTTTTGCCGTCGAGAGCCCCGGATTCTAGAACGAGGAATTTACTCCGAACGTCAGAACCGTCTTCACTGACGGCTTTGTACTGAGCGTAGATGCTCGGGTCTGCAGCCTCCAGAGCTTCCGTAGAGAACTTGTCTTTGGCAAATCCGAGCCCAACAGATCCAATCAATCCTGCTGAAAGCATCCCGATACCACCCATAAGCGACATCGCGACGGCTCCCGATTTCGGGAAGCGGTCCCCTACCACTGCCAACATTGTGGGCCAGAAGAAGGTTTTCCCGAGGGCGTAGACCGCCAGGGCAAGAAACGCGAGGCCGAAGCTACTGATGTTACTTGCAAGGAAGAGACCGGCGATTGCCAGAATAGAGCAGACGAACAGCAAGCCGATCGGGGAGAGTCCCAACTTGTTTTCGATAAAGTCAGCGCAGAATCGAAGTCCGAACATGATCAGTGAAGTAAAGACAAAGAGGATTTTGCCCTGTTCAGCTGTAAGAATGTTACCTGTGATGTTTTGAATCCAGCCATCCGTTCCCAATTCGACCGCTCCAACCAGTGCGTGAGTGATGAAAAGCACAAACAGAAGAAACGCTCCGAAGGAAAATTTGGTCAGGAAAGAAATTCCGACAAGGAGGGCAAAGCAGACAACCCAGCCAATCCAGCTCGGAAAGTCGGGGGTGAAAATTCCACCGGCAAAGTTGACGAACATTCCGATAAGCAAACATACGACCAGACCGCCAAGGATACCCACATCTTTGAGCATTTCGCCAAAACTGAGACCTTTCTCAGACGCCTCAGACTTCGGCATCTTCTGTCCCATAAACATGATTCCGTAAATGAGTGTGGGTACAAGGAAAAGAGCCAACTGGATCTTCCAGTCAAATCCTCCCATCGTCCAACCAATCAGTCCGCCGAAAACCAGCCCCAACGGCCAGCTGGCGTGGAGAATGTTCAAGTAGTGAGTCCGCTTGGTCGGGAAGAGTGTGGCAACGAGCGGATTGGAAACCGCCTCAAGGACACCATTCGCGACAGCAAACGTAAAGGTTCCCCAGAAGAGAAACTGGAACGCCACTTCCTGGGGCTGATCCCCCATCGCTCCGAATGTCACAAAAGCTGAGAGGACGTGGAAAAGAAACGCAGCAAAGACCAGCTTTCCGTATCCCAGTTTATCGACGACCAGACCGCCCAGAATGATGCCGGGACAAAAGCCGAGGAGGCCGGCAGCCCCAATCGAACCCAGTTGAGCCCCGGTAAAGCCAAACTCTGATGCCCAGTTTGCGAGGATACCACCGCGGACTCCGAACCCGACACCGGCTGCCAAAATGGCAGTAAATCCTGCCCAGAGTAGACGACCTGCATTATCGGTTATCCCGTCTTGTTTAATATTCATATAGTATTCGTTCGTAGGTTTTTCAATCACTGGATCCGGTTTCAGGAAAAGGGAAAGAAAATGCGGGGTCCCTTTACCAGTGGCTCCGCTCAAAAAGCAGACACTGCAAAGGCACTCCGCAGGCAATCAGTCATTTCATACCTGAAAACGAGTTCCAACTTTCCAGCGAAATTTATATTCCGCGTAGAAAGTTGGCTTTCTTACCAAACCCAACCAGTTCCACAAGCACAAATCGCAACGAATTCGCGGGTTCCCCACCCCAACCCTGTTGTGTGAGGAGTCCCACAGGGTTCACTCAAAAACCTAACCCTGTTTATCAAAGTTATTAATTCTTGCAATTATGAGTTTTTTATCTGATAATTTCAGTAATTACCGCGATTAACCTCATGCGTGACCAATCTCTATCCTGCACTGGAGGCGGCCTTCCGTCCAATCCGTTCTCCGAAGACATTTTCGTCGACCAACTGGAGAATCTACCCGGTGTGGCCCGCATTCACTATCAGACCTTCTCCCGTATTGTCCAGGAAGTCGAGTCTCTTGTGATACATCCTCAGGAGCAAAGGACCCACGTTCAACTCGGAAAGACCATTCTCGTCACGGCGCCTCGGGCCGGATTCGGAAAATCGCATCTCGCAGCACGGTTGCGGCAGCATTTGCGGTCTGCCGCTACCACTTTGACTCTGCCGCTGGATCCATCGAGACCGGTCGCCTGGCCGGTCGGACTTTCCTCCATTCTCCGTCAATTCTGCCAGGAGACCGGGACACGGTCGGGTGCCAATTCCCAGTTCGAAGAAACGGGGCGTTTTCTTCTCGCTCAGGTTGTTCTGAGTCACATCGCCGGAGGGAACCTGAATCCGAAAGACTGTCCTGCCGACGAAGCACGGCTGCGTTCCGAGTTTGTCGAAATTTTCTCCTCAGAAACCTCTCCGAAAATGCTGGCCTGGATCGACAAGCGCGCCAGCGATCTCAGCCGGGAAACTTCTCCCGAATTTCTTCGCCAGCTCGGTCTCTCCCGAAACGAACTCGGTTTCTGGACGAGGCTCATTATCGATTTCAATCTGCGTGGTGACGGTGCTTTGGATCCCCTGCGCGGTTTATCGAATGGTGAGGCCCGGGAAAGGCTGCTCCAGTGGTTGCGAATCGCCACTTTCTATCGACCGGTCCTCATCGTCGCCGACGGTCTTGACGGGTTCTTCCGTTCGGAGACGGCGGGAATGGAAATCGCGGGGATCCTCACGGGAATCCGCGAGTCCGTTCCGGGGTCGATCACTCTCGTCTCTATGAATGAGGACGTCTGGCAGTCCGTTTTCGAGGACCGCCTCCCTTCGGCGTGGATTGATCGAATCACGGGCGATACCGAACGGCTGCGACCGATCGACCCCGAGTCCGCCTCCGAGCTCGTCCGGACGAGACTGGAAAGCTGCGGGATGGGGGAAACCGGCATCAGCCGTTTCATCGATAAACTGGAAACAGACCATCTCTGGATCGACTCGGAGACAAGGTTGTTTCCCCGCGGCGTGATCCGACAGGCCCGCGAACTCTGGGAGTCAGACGCGGAAGCTTTCTTCAAAGTGGAGGAGCAGGATGTCGTCGACGACATCGCAGAAAAACCGCTTTCTGAGCTAACGGACAAAGTTGCCTTTTTCAGCGCTCTTCAGGATGAACGCCCGGCTCCTCCCGGAAGAAATGTTCCGGAAGAGCGTTTTGATCCTGCAAACGAATCCGAATCGACATTTCCCTCCGTTGAACAGACTGAGCCACCGGTTTCTCCTATTGCTCCGACGCGTCCTATTCCGACGGCACAGGAAAATCCGTTTTTTCAAAATTCCATTCCGAATGTCTCTCCTCTTGGAACGGACTCAACTCCCCTCCCTCCACCTGCTGACCAACTCGCGGGAATCGATTCCATTATCGCCGACATTCGGGGCACAGGGAAAACGGTAGTGAGTGAGACCCAACCTATCAGCAAACCGGACAGCAATCCAAATCAAGCGTCTTCGCCTCCCCCGGCCTCGAAGAACCGGCCTCTGGCGCCTTCTGATTCATTCCAGGCGGGAAATCTGAATGTAAAACAGAAGGCTCCGTATTCGAAGGAACCCCCGAAACCGAAACCGGAAACGGCACCGGTATCGCCCGTCACGGCACCTATCTCCCCCTTGAACGCGGAGACCGCTCCACCCGACATCGCTGCATTCCTACAGGAAGAAGAGAAAAGGCTGCTTGCCGGACCCGCCCTTCAACTCGATTTAGAACGACTGGAACGTTTCATCCAAAACATGGGTTCACTCCACCCGGGGCTCGCCCAAAAAGAGGAACGGTTTCCCGGGAGTCGATCTGCGTGTCTTCGCTGGAACGTACATGGAAAACCCATCGTAATTGGATTCGAATCGCCGCAAAATGTCTTCTTCTGGAACAACCTTTTGCAACAATCCCTCGCTTCAAGTCAGGACGAAAAAATTGCCGCCTTTTCGCACCAGAGTCTTCCGTTCGAGGCGAACCTGTTTTCCAGCTTCGGCTTCAGCCCTGCAGTCACGGAAGGGCGAATCGATATCATTCAAATGAAGGACCGCGAACTCGCCATGCTTTATGCGACGGACAATGTCTATTCGAAGTTTGTAGAGACGCCGGAATCCAATCGGGCCGCTCAAATCATCATGCGGCATCTTGATCCTCTGTGGCGGAGGATCAGCCGCCCATCGTCGTAATACAGAATAGGCATTCCGGGACCAAACTGTTGCTTGAGCTTTGGCTACTAACGCAGTTACCCGCAACACTCACTTTCAGGGTGCGGTGTGGTCCGGAAATTTCCCTTGCCGCTGAAACCAGCACACGCAAACTTCAGTTCATGAGAAACTGCAGTTTGTTACAACGCATATTCCTCTCCATTCTAAGTTCGATCGTCGTGCTTTTTACCGGATGCGAAAAGCCTGGCGAGACTCCCGGGGAAAACCGTATCGTTGACATACAGGCACCGAGTTCCTTCCCCTTCACAAGAACCCTTACTGATGTTCAGGGACGCACGATTGAAGCCAGGGTTATCGGTAGAGACACGGCGACCGTTTCCCTGATTCGATTGAGCGATAACAAGCAATTTCAAATCCCGATGAGCAAACTTTCGAGTGAAGACCGGGATTTTCTTCTGCGTTATCCAATCTATACCCCGGCTACAGGAAAAAATGCTTCCTCGCAAACTACCGGTTTTGCCCGGTTTCTGGAAGCCAGGATCGCCGATAAAGAAGCTGAGCTGCAAGAAGTAATTGAGGAGAGATCAGGGACCGGCCGTCACACAATCAGGGGACGCACTCTGACCAAACGCTTTCGGAAGCTAAACGCTGAGCTTGAAGGACTCAAAGCGGAACTGAAAAACTCGAAATAACTCAGCTCCTGTGGCCACACACTATCTTCGAATCCCTGCCTTCTCAATCGCCCGCCTCTCCGCCACCGGATCATAATCTGGATTTTTCAGGATGGGGACAGGAGCACCGATTTTCTTTCTCCAGGCATCAAGTTCCCTCTTTAAAGTAGCTGCAACAGCTTCCTTCTCGTCAACGAGGTTATGCTCCTCGCCAATATCACTATCGAGATCATACAGCTCCAACTCCCCTCTCTCGAAGTACTCGTGCAACTTCCACTTTCCTTTCCTGATTACGGAACAGGGGCGTGACCGGAACAGCGGATCCCGCTGTTCATCACTCGTCGGCCCTCCATAGCTCTGCAAATACGCCGGAAAATGCCAGAAGAGGGAACGCTCACGCCATTTGTGCTCCTGTCCCCGCAGCAAAGGAACGAGACTCACGCCGTCAAGGGGCTGCTCCTTCGGCAAATCAACTCCCAGCATCTCACAGAATGTCGGGAAGAGATCCACTCCGGAAACCGGGATGTCGCACGTCCGGCCCGCCGCAACGACTTCAGGCCAGCGTACGAACATGGGGACGCGAATCCCCCCTTCGTAGTAGGTACCTTTGTATCCCTTCAACGGTGCCATATCCGTAGCTGGCCCGTAACCACCGTTGTCGGAAAAAAACACGATGATCGTCCGGTCCAGCGTTCCGGTCGCTTCGAGAGTTTTTATCAGTCGTCCCACACCACGATCCACCGTCTCGATCATGGTCGCCATGGCAACATGGTCGTGAAGATCTCCCGGATTTTTGCTTTTGTATTTCGGCAGGATTTCGCGATTGGCATCCAGCGGAGTGTGCACCGCAAAGAGAGTCAGATACAACATCCAGGGGGCGTCAACCTGATCGCGCAAAAATGAATCTGCATGGGCCACAATCGTATCTGTCAGGTATTCATCCTCGCTTACCTCACCCAATCCCGGCACCTTAGGATGCGGAGGATAGTATCCTTTCGGCGGACTGCCCGAATGAGTTCCCGCCACATTGATGTCAAATCCGTATGGCAAAGGATCATTGCTGAGATGCCATTTTCCCATCGTCGCCGTTTTGTATCCGGCACTCTGGATGCATTCCGCCCATGTCGTGATTCCCGGATCAAGTGTATCCACGCCGGGTATATGCTCCAATCGGCGGTGGGCAGCTTTTCCCCGCGGTCCCGTTCCGACATTGAATATCTGATGCCTTGGCGTGTATTGGCCACTCAACAAACAGGCACGGGCCGGAGCGCAATTCGCAGCAGCCGCATAAGCGTTCGTGAAAATCATTCCTTCTCCGGCGAGCCGGTCCAGATTTGGTGTCTCATAGAAATCCGACCCCATATAGCCGGTGTCCTTCCATCCCAGATCATCCAGGAAAAGAAAGAGTAGATTGGGTTTCTCATTCGCAGCGGTAGCGAAGGAGATACAGGAAAAAGCAAACAGGAGCAGGCGAATCATTCCCCATTGGAAACCCTGCGTGCGACTCTCTGCAAGAACTTTACACGCGGAACAGTCGGTGAGAAGCCTGTAACATCGAGCTTGCCGCGAGATATCCTTCTTTCATACAAACCACGGAAAAGTCCCCCCGACTTCATGGAAAATTTCTCCACGGCACTCACGAAACAGTTGTTTGTCCTCACACTGCTCTGCCTGACATCCACAGGGATCGAAACCGGACTCTCCGCCTCGCGTATCGATAAAAAGGCCCAGGCCCTGGCGAATCAACTCGCGCCTGCCCCTCCCGCACGGACGTTTAACAAAAAGGAATTAGCCACCCTGGGAAAACGGATGACCGCATCCCTCGAAATCCTTGAGAAATCCTATCGCACCAGCGGCCCGGCACCTGAAAGTCTCATTTCAAAAGCTCTGACCTTCCGAAAGGACATGGCAGACTACGAAAAGATGCTTCTCACCAATGCACTGATTTCAAACTGGAGAGAAGCAAACGCGCGGGGTCTTTTTGATAAGGACGGGAAATACACTTCTGAAATTTCGAAAGGCCGGGGAGCCGGAGACAGAATGGCTTACGAACTCATAATACCCGGAGAGGTTTTTGCTCCAGCCTCCAATCAACTCGCCAATGTACGACTGGTCCTAACCGCTGTCCGCAGAAGCGGTCCGGAACCACTCGACGCGAGGGAAAAAGCGACCCTCGAGCAGTTCGAACGAATGATCGCTGAAAAGACAAATCTGGCTGAGCAAACCAATTGGGAAAACCACAAAATGAACCGATTCGGCAGGAGCGCTGATGAAGAGATCTATTTGTGGGAGAAGGCAATGGAGGAAGCCGGGGACGCAGCACAAAAGCTGCCCAGCATCCGAATCAATGCGAAATCTGAAGCAACCCCAACCCACGCCACCAAGTACCGATGGAGAGCAAAATGCGAAATCTTGAACCATTCCTCTCACCCGACCGAGGTAAAGGTGGAGTTCTGGCAGATTGGATACACGTGGAAAAAACGTGACCACTACGTCATGTCAAAAACGGAAAAAACTCTCAAGCTTCGTCAAAACCAGTCCATCGAATTTGACGTATTCAGCAAACCGGAAAAATCCTACAAAAAACCGGCGGACGACTATGACGGGCTTTCAAAAGAGGAACGAAAAAAGAGCAGAGTTCGATATCGGGGATATGCCGTCCGCGTCACCCACGAAAAAGGCCTCGTTTCGTTTTCCGGGAATGACAAATATTCCACTGCCTACGTTGATCCATCAGTCGAAGACCGTGCCATCGAACGATTGCCGCAGTTTTGACTTTCTTCTGCCATGCCTTTGACTTCCCGTCGGGAATTTCTTCAAATCGCAACGGCAGTGGCGGCACCGGCAGCTGTCAGCTTCGGGAGCCCAAAGAGCGACTTTGCCCCTGATGAAGTCGGTATCACCTGCGCCACTCTGGGCGCTCACATGAGGCCTCGAGACCCCGATGGTTTCTCACTCACTGATCTGCCTTCGATTGTTCGTGAGGAACTGGATCTGCGGATTCTCGATCTCGCCACGACCAACCTTTCCGGAGCAGACGAAAAAGAGCTGGATCAGTTCAGGAAAGCAGCCGGAGAGGCCGGATGCATTCTCACAAATCTGAAAATGAACCAGCCCGGAATCGAGCTCGGCAGCCCCGATGCATCCGTTCGTGCCGCCGGCATCAGGACCTACGCGAAATCGATCCAGACCGCCGCCCGACTCGGGATGAGGTGGATTCGCCCACTTCCGGAAAAGGATCGACCGGCAGACTTCACCGGCTTCATCGAATCGATGCAACAACTCGCAGATATCGCTTCCGAAAACGGGCTCACGATGCTGGTGGAGAATTTCGGATGGATGCAGGATTCTCCTGACAGCGTCACCAAACTGATCAAACAGATCGACCGAAACCTGCCCGCCTCGCCCGATACCGGAAACTGGAGTTCAGACGAAGTGCGCTATGCCGGGCTAAAGGCCACTTTTCCTCTTGCCGCCACCTGCGATTTTAAGGTCAAAACTCTCGGGCCGGATCGCGAGCATACCGCCTACGATCTCGAACGTTGTTTTCGCATCGGAAAGCGCGCCGGATTTCGCGGGCCCTGGTGCATTGAGCACGGACACCGGGAGCGGACAACGCTCTTCGAGGAAATCGCCTGGATACGCGACAGAATCAGAGAATGGTCCGCCGCCTGATCACGCTGCGACCGCCATTGACAGATTCCTACCCTCCCGTCCATTCTCGAAGAAATGAAATCCTACGCACTTCCCGTCACTGTTTTTTTGATCTCCATAGGACTGTCTCACGCTGACGACCGCAAACCAGCCAGGCCAAAAGCCCCGGCACCGACTCACTCCAATGTTCCCTACGGACCGCACCCCGAAAACGTGCTCGACTTCTGGAAAGCGAAGGGTGAAGGCCCCCGCCCTCTCCACGTTTACATCCACGGCGGAGGATGGCGCGGCGGAACGAAAAAAGTAAAGCCCGGGCAAATGGAACCTTTTCTCGAAAAGGGAATCTCCTGTGCATCCGTTGAATACCGGCTCACACCCGACAATCCTCTTCCCGCCCCCGTCCACGACGCCGCACGCGCCATTCAGTTCATCCGCACAAAAGCGAAAGAATGGAACATCAATCCTGATAAAATTGCGCTCACGGGAGGCAGCGCCGGTGCTTGCACATCCATGTGGATCCTGATGCATGATGACCTCGCCGATCCCGATAATGATGATCCCGTACTTCGCGAATCAACCCGCGTCACAGCCGCCGCCGTTCGCGGAGGACAGACCTCAATCGACCCCAAACAGATTGTTCCCTGGCTTGGCGAGAAAGTGCTCGATCACCTCATGATCGCCAACGCTGTCGGCGAGCCCGATGCCGAAGCCGCACTCGCCAACTACGAAAAGCACGAAGCTCACTACAAGGAGTTTTCCGCCTACAACCACGTCAGTAAAGGCGATCCCCCTCTCCTCATGATCTACGGAAGCGATATGTCGGTTCCCTCCAAAAACGCCGGACACGGCATTCACCACCCCGTTTATGGGGTGAAGATGAAAGAAAAATGCGATGAAATGGGCGTCGAATGTCACCTCATCATTCCGGGCGTTCACAAGTCAGAACAGTATCGCGAGGCAAATTCCTTTCTTTTCGAGCAGCTACTCGGGGAATAGCCGAACCCTGCCTTGACGCAACAGAGTTCGCCTCCGGATGCAACAGGGTTGAGTCATCGAGGTTACCCTGTTTGACCGGCAGAGTATCCCGCTGGACTAGCGAATCTTTGCCTTCACCCGGAATCGATACACCGGATTGACCGGATCATTGGTGTAGAGACGCACGGTGGACCGCTTGCGTGATTTTCGGCGGGGAGACCGGAATTGAATTTTGCAACTTGAGCGGGCAGACTCATTGATCAACGCAACCGGTGCTTTCTTCACCCGGAACCTGGATCCCGATGCGGTCACGGCTCGAACGGTGAGCAGACCTGCTCCGGCATTTTGAACATAAAAAGTTCGGGATACCTTCCGCTTTTTCACCCGGAATTTTCCAAAGTAGGTGTTGTCCCTCCTTCGCGGAGACAGATCCCCGTTTGAGATTTCCTTTCCTTTTCCGGTTACCTTGATGCCGGAAGCTTCCGAGGTGAGTTCCAGGTAGTCATCGATCCAATCGAGAAACTGATGCACATTTACGAACACCGCCGGAACAGACGCATCGGAACAATCTGATGACCCGAAGCTGACCAGGCCCACAAGCGTCTCTGTTCCTTCAATCACTTTCACGAGAGGTCCTCCGCTGTCCCCGAAACACGGCGTCGCCACAGCATTCGAATCGCGTGCGGGAAGATGGGCAACGGTTAGTGCATTTCCGAAAAAGGGGTTCGCAGACATTCGGGTCACCAGTTCGAGATCGCATTTTTGCAGGACCGGATGCGGCTCTGTCACCCCGGCAGAAATCGTGCCCCACCCCGCCGTGGAAACCGGATCATCCGGGAAAAGCGGTTCTCCCGATTCAATCAAAGGAACGGGTGTAATTTCAGTGAGAGGGCGATCCAGAAGCAGGAGAGCGAGGTCATTGGTTGAAATTCCTCCGGAATTCTCAAAATCCGGATGCTCGTATATCGCGAGGACATTCCGCTGTATCAGTTCATCGGTATTGCTGAGATCTTTCACCCGAAACCACAATTCGACCGAATCGGGAGTCTCTGCTGCAACGCTGTGAGCGGCCGTCAGCACCCACTGATCTGCAATCAAAACGCCTCCCCCGATCACAGCAGGAGCACTGAAATTCCCCTTCTTAATCAGTGCGGAAATCCAGGGAAAATCGGACTCGCCCGCATCCACGCCTCCAATAATGCCCGAGGCCTGTTCCTGCGCCATTCCGAATGCCAGGCAGAAATAAATGAGGATAAATCCAAGTTTTGAGGAGTGCCTTCTCACAGAGATATTTTCCCCCAGTTGCGCAAACGTGACATACGGATACCGAAACCGGACAGGAAGCCTCCTCCCGATCAGGTGGAATAGGAAGAATCAGCCAACTACGGGGTTGAAATTACTTCAGTTTTCCTAAATACTGGAAACTCCCTCAACCCCGCCCCTGCCATGGCCTCCGACTACACTGAAGAGCATATTCGCTCGCTCGAACCACGTGAACACATTCGTCTTCGTCCCGGAATGTATATCGGAAAACTGGGAGACGGTTCATCACCGGACGATGGGATTTACATTCTCCTCAAGGAAACGATCGACAACTGCATCGACGAATTCGTAATGGGGAATGGAAAGCAGATCGACATCGAGATTGATGAGCGTTTTGTCAGGGTGCGGGACTTCGGTCGCGGTATTCCACTCGGGAAATTGAAAGACTGCGCTTCGGTAATCAATACGGGTGCGAAATACGACAGCGAAGCTTTCAAAAAATCTGTCGGCCTCAACGGGGTTGGCATCAAGGCAGTGAACTTTCTCTCGGAATTTTTCGAGATCGCCGCTTTCCGTGACAAGCAAACCAAGGGTATCACATTCGGCCAGGGCCTCATCACTGATGAGATGAAAAAGGCAGCCAAGTCATCCGAGCCGAGCGGTACGATGGTCTGCTTCGAACCGGACCGGGAGATCTTCGGCACCTATAAATGGGACATGGAGTATGTAGAAACCATGCTCCGGAATTACGCCTACCTGAACACAGGCCTGACTCTGACGCTCAACGGGAAAAAATTCAAATCCAAGAACGGCCTGCTCGATTTGCTGGAGGAAAATCTCGACGGCGGCGAGAAGCCGATCTACCCGATCATCCATCTCGTCGACAAAGATATCGAGGTCGCCTTCACCCACACCGAACAGAGTGGCGAAGAATACTACAGCTTTGTCAACGGCCAGCACACGACGATGGGCGGAACTCATCTCGCAGCTTTCCGTGAGGCAATCGTTTCCACGATCCGGACTCATTTTAAAAAGCAATATGATGCGCCGGACGTTCGATCCGGAATCGTCGCTGCAGTCAGCGTAAAAGTGGAAGACCCGGTTTTTGAATCTCAGACAAAGACAAAACTCGGTTCCACCCACATGGCTCCCGACGGGGAGACAGTCCGCACCTTTGTCGGCAACTACATCGGTCAGCAGCTCGACAACGTCCTCCATCGACGCAAGGAGACCGCCGACGCGATGGTCGAAAAAATCCAGCGCTCCGAACATGAGCGCAAAGAGATGAAGGGCATAAAGAAACTCGCCCGCGAGCGCGCCAAGCAGACGAAGGTTCACAACAAAAAACTCCGTGACTGCCGCGCTCACCTGAACTCAAAGCACAAGCTCGCCGACGAATCGACCCTGTTCATCACCGAGGGGGACTCTGCGAGTGGATCAATCACGAAGGCCCGCAATGTCGATACGCAGGCGGTCTTCTCCCTCCGCGGAAAACCACTCAACTCCTACGGGATGTCCCAGAAAGTGGTGTATCAGAACGAGGAGTTCAATCTGCTACAGGCCGCTCTCGGAATCGAAGACGGAATCGATGGTCTGCGCTACAACAAGGTCGTCCTCGCGACGGATGCGGACGTCGACGGGATGCACATTCGCCTTCTCGCAATGACCTTCTTTCTTCAGTTCTTTCCTGACCTCATCCGCGAAGGGCACCTCTATATTCTGGAGACCCCCTTATTCCGGGTGCGAAACAAAAAAGAAACGCGTTATTGCTACAGCGACGAAGAGCGGGTCGCTGCGATCAATGAGATCAGCAATCCGGAGATCACCCGGTTCAAGGGTCTGGGAGAAATCTCGCCCGACGAATTCAAGTTCTTCATTGGTGACAATGTCAGGCTTTCCCCCGTGGCGATGCCGCCAAAGCCGAAAATGATCACCGATTTGCTGACCTTCTACATGGGGAAAAACACACCGCAAAGGCAGGAGTTTATCATTCGGAATTTGCGGATCGAAGCGGATCTGGTGGAAGAGGAGGATGCTGCGTGAGCAACCAGTCTTGATCTCGATCAAGATTTGTTGCCGAAAAGAAAAGGAGTTTTATGCCAGAACCAGAACACACAGAACCGATCCCCACCCAGCAGCCCTTGAAGGGCATGTATTCGGACTGGTTTCTCGACTACGCGAGCTACGTCATTCTCGAACGGGCGGTTCCGCACATCAATGACGGCCTGAAGCCCGTGCAACGACACATTCTTCACTCTCTCAAAGAGAAAGATGACGGGCGCTTCAACAAGGTGGCCAATATTATCGGTCACACGATGCAGTATCACCCGCACGGTGACCAGGCGATCGGCGACGCCCTCGTCAACATGGGACAGAAAGAGCTCGTGGTCGACACTCAGGGAAACTGGGGAAACATCCTCACCGGAGACTCGGCTGCTGCGCCCCGCTACATCGAAACCCGACTCTCCAAATTCGCGAACGAAGTTCTCTTCAATCCGAAGACCACGACCTGGGCCGCGAGCTATGACGGGAGAAACAAAGAGCCGGTCACACTCCCCGCGAAGTTTCCGCTCGTCCTCGCGCACGGTGCCGAGGGGATTGCGGTCGGACTCGCCTGCAAAATTCTTCCCCATAATTTCAACGAGCTGATCGATGCGTGTATCGCGGTCCTCAAAAAGGAGGAGTTCGAAATTTTTCCCGACTTCTTTCAGGGAGGCATCGCCGACGTGTCCGAGTACAACGACGGACTTCGGGGAGGCCGCATCCGGGTTCGCGCAAAAATCGAGCGGGCTAAAGCACGTCACCTCGTCATCCGGGAGATTCCTTTCGGCACAACCGCATCGAGCCTTTGCGATTCTATTCTCAAAGCGAACGAGAAAGGAAAAGTCCGCGTTTCCCGTCTTGAGGATTGTACGGCTGAGAATGTCGAAATTCATGTCTACCTTCCCGCCGGAGTCGACACGGATCAGATGCTGCAGGCTCTCTATGCGTTCACCGATTGCGAGGTCAGTATCTCACCGAATGCCTGTGTCATTCAGGACAACAAACCGAGGTTTCTCGGCGTCTCGGAGATTCTTCGTCACAGCGCAAAACAGACGCGGGCCCTTCTCAAACAGGAGCAGGAAATCCGGCTCGGCGGGCTGGAGGAGAAATGGCATTTCTCCAGCCTCGAAAAAATCTTCATCGAAAACCGGATCTATCGTCGCATCGAGGAATGCGAAACCTGGGAAGCCGTCATTGAAGAAATCTGGATCGGATTGAAGCCTTTCCTGAAACTGCTTCGCCGTGAAGTGACCCACGATGACATCGTCCGGCTCACTGAAATCAAAATCAAACGTATCTCGAAATACGATTCATTCAAAGCTGACGAATACCTCAAGGGACTGGAAGACCAGATCGCGGAAACGAAGCGAAACCTTCGCAACCTGACGAAGTTCACGATCAAATACTACGAGAGCATCAAGGAGCGTTATGGCAAAGACCGCGAACGGCGCACCGAACTCAGCAGCTTTGACAAAGTCGAAGCCAAGCAGGTTGTCGTTGCCAACGATACCCTCTACGTGAATCGCAAAGAGGGAATGGCAGGATGGAGTATGAAACGCGACGAAGCGGTGGAAAAGTGTTCCCGCCTCGACGATATCATCGCATTCTCCCGCGATGGCACGATGCGCGTCGTCAAGATCGCCGACAAGGTTTTCATCGGAAAAGACAACCTGATTTGCAGCGTCTTCAAACGCGACGAGCCGAAGACCTACAACATGATTTACAAAGACGGTCGCGGTGGACGCGCCATGGTAAAGCGCTTCCAGGTCAGCGGAGTAACGAGGGAGAAGCTCTACGACCTCACGAAGGGAACTGCCGGCACCCGCGTGCTGTGGCTCAGCGAGCACGATACCGAAGAGGAAGCGAATATCATCGTTCGCGTGCATCTTCGCTCCGACCTGCGCCTGCGGAACTTTCAAATCGATTGCAACTTCGGTGAAATCGATATCAAAGGGCGGGGAGCCAAAGGAAAC
This sequence comes from Verrucomicrobiales bacterium, assembly GCA_022361255.1. Taxonomy (GTDB): domain Bacteria; phylum Verrucomicrobiota; class Verrucomicrobiia; order Verrucomicrobiales; family DEV007; genus Arctic95D-9. The sequence goes on along the minus strand of JAKSBG010000371.1, from coordinate 10,873 downwards.
ATCCTGACAAAACACCCTGTCGATCGCGTATCGCGAATCCCCAAAGCGGAACAGGAGGAAATTGCAGGAGCCGCCGCAGACAAACCGGTAGCCGAACCCGACCCGCCGAAGAAGAAAACTCCTGCGAAAAAAGCGGCAGCAAAAAAAGCGCCTGCAAAAAAAGCAGCGACGCAGAAGGCTCCTGCCAGGAAAACGGCCGCCAGGAAAGTCGCACAAAAGAAAGCTGCTCCCCGCAGGAAAACTCCCCGGAAGCGAAAGTGATACGAAGGGGAAAAACGGTTTTTCATCATCATTCTTTCGCCCGGGTAAAAATCGCAAGGACAGGAGATTGAAAAAATGAGGAAAAAAACGACCGTCATCACCGGAGTCTCCCGCGGCCTCGGCAGAGCCATGGCTACCGGTTTTGCAGAACACGGACATCGTGTCATTGGCTGCGCGAGGAGCGCTGACTCCCTGACCGAACTGCAGGAAGAGCTCGGCCAATCACATTCTTTCTCCCCTGTCGACGTCGCCGATGATACAGCGGTGAAGGCCTGGGCGGAATCAACCATTTCTGAGTTTGGTGCGCCGGACCTGCTCATCAATTGCGCAGCACTCATCAATCGAAGCGCGCCGCTCTGGGAAATTTCCAACGAAGAGTTTTCGACCCTGACGAGAGTGAATATCGATGGCACTGCCAACGTAATTCGCCACTACATACCGTCGATGATCGAAGCAGGCCGGGGGATCATCGTGAATTTCTCAAGCGGATGGGGCCGCACGACCTCTCCCGAAGTTGCTCCCTACTGTGCGACCAAATGGGCAATTGAAGGACTGACTCAGGCCCTTGCTGCCGAGTTACCTCACGGTGTCGCCGCCGTAGCCTTCAATCCCGGCATCATCAATACCGAAATGCTGCAAAGCTGTTTCGGCGAAGAGGGAGCGGCTCACTACTCTCCTCCGGATGATTGGGCAAGGCAGGCAGTTCCCTTTCTCGATTCGCTGGACGATTCGAGCAATGGGCAGGCCCTCACATGCCCGGGACAATAAGAGAGGTAGCGAAATATTCGGGGCGGTAAAACTCCGTTTTTTGTTTTGTCTTTGCTCGGAATTTTCGGCATGATCGCCGAGTTCGTTTCGTGCCACCTTTCGTTTTCCCGCCCCCATGAAACTCCCTGATCATACGTCAGTTCCGTTCGGCACAATTCTGTTTTCGACCTTTCTCCTCACTGTAGCTACGACTGCTTTCGGGCAAGTTGATCTCGATACAGATGGCAACGGGATTTCCGACGTTTGGGAAATCTTCCACTTCGGTGAGAAAGGCCAGGATGCAGGCGGGGACAGCGATGGCGATGGGGAAACCAACGGTGCAGAGGCCGGCGCCGGAACGGATCCCAACGATGAATCGGATCATCTTCGAATACTGGATCCACAGTCTATTCTGGATAACAAGACCGTCTCCTTCACCTCCGTAACCGGAAAACGATACCGCCTCGAACTGAGTACAGACCTCGTCAATTGGATAAGCGTTGAGGAATCAGCAGGAATCGACATGGATATACGGGGTTCCGGTGGTGTCCTCAGCGTCGATTTCTCGAACGGTGCAAATCCGGTGGTGACGGGTGCCGTCACGCGCGACGTATGGTTGTTCGCGCCTCCGGAGGGCACAAGTGATCTCAAGGCCTTTTTCGATGGAGGCAGCCCCCCTGCGGGGAGTGAATGGCGATCATCCCTCAAAGGACCGTCAAACTACGGTGATGTTTTCGGTGCCCGTTTCCGCGGTTACATCGTCCCACAAGAAACAGGAGACTATACCTTTTACCTTGCAGGACGAGGTGTTTGTGAGTTTCACTTCAATTCCACAGGACCCGCCCCGACCCCCACGCTTGCCGCCGAAATCGATAGCGAAACCGGGGTCGCAGACATTTCTGAGGAAGAGTGGGATCACCTCGCGGGAATGGGCAAACCGGACACGCAGAAGTCTTCGGTCTTTTCGCTGACAGCGGGGACGGCCTATTACTTCGAAATTTATCATGCTGACCGGGGAGGCGCCGACCACATTGCGGTTGGGTGGGAAACCCCATCATCCGGGAGTATTGAAGTTGTTCCGGGGCAATCCCTTCGCCCTGCCGAAACTTTTAGCAGTTCAAATGGCACCGCATTATTTGGTGGTGATGGAGACCGCTTCGTTCGTGTAGCTACCTATGATTCCAGTGACGCCGAAATGCTTGATTCTGACGGGGACGGAATTGATGACGCAACAGAAAACCTGCTTCTTGGGTACGGTTTCAGTCCCTTTTCCAGCGCAAGCTCGGGCCATGACGGGGTCGATGATGTGAGCAAACTAACAGACTTGCTGAGTTTTGATCCGACAGTGCAAAAAGAAGTCGTCTCGATAACGGCAATCGATGATGAAGCTATCGAATGGGAAAACCCGCCACTGCTCCCCGGACGAATTGTCGATGTTGGCAACCTCGATCATCAGAACGGCAATTCACCGGACAAAATCCGTATTTCCATAGAACGGACGGACGGCCTTTATCCGGTTACTGTTTTCTACACTCTCGGAGGGGGAACCCTGGCGGAAGAAGTCGATGCGACAAACGGCGTTGACTTTACCGCAACCGAGGAAGGCGGCCCAGCCGACGGCGTTGTGCAAATTCCTGCGGGATCTGCTGAAGTGGAAATCAAAGTGACGGTAGCGAGAGATCATACACACGAATATCCGGAAACGGTCAGCGTAACTCTCGACTCCCACGCAGACTACGATATTTCCTCCGGCCAAGCAGTGGCAAAGGGGGAAATAGTTGATATGCCCGGGAATGTGAACCTTCTCTTCATTGGAGCATACCAGGAAGATTTCAACGCGGCTCCCGGCACGGGCCGGGCCAGCGGAACGGTCACGGGCTATCTCAAAGGAGACAAGCGCACGTTTGTCATGAGAAACGACAACTTCGCAAACCTTTCTTCTCCTCAGAACGATACCCATTTTCACAAAGTTCTTCTCAGCGGAGGCAATCAGGTTGGAGGGCCGCCCATTCATGACATTCTCAACGAAGCAGAGTCAGACGCTCTCCTCGGCCACTACCTGACCTACGACTGGGATTTAACGCGCCAAAACCCCGTTCTACCGACTAATGGCGGCCCCCCTTCCCGCCAGGTGATCATTGATTCCCTTTTCAATCAAAACGGGGAAACGCAAATCTATGTCAACCTCCATACCGACAACAATGCCGCAGGCGAAGTCATGGCAATGCTGGAGCTAGCAACCGGCTCGGTTAATGAACCTGATCCTCCTGCTGATCCCGATCCTGTTCCGTTGCTTAGCGGAGCGGAACTGGAGAATGAGATCACACGCTTTCTCAATCAGGCAACCTTCGGCGCAGCCTGGGAAGACGTGCAGGCAATCAAAACGGCGATTGAAACGGAGCGGCAATCGAATGCCAACTACAGCCGAATCGAAGAATTCGACAAGTGGATCGACGAGCAGTGCCGTCTGCAGCAGACCTACCTCGTCGATTACACGCTCGCCGCTGACAACATGGAGTGGAACCTGCGTGGGATGTGGGACCCTTCCGAATGGAACGACTGGGACAGCAACAATCCCGGAGTCGATGTCGAACCGATCCCCACTGTCTGGCCCTACATTGATCGATCATTAACCAACGGGCCCGCGCCGGGCATGCCAAATACGCACCCGCATTTCTGGGCCAATCAGTGGTATCCCGTGAATCGCTACCCGACAGATCGCGACTGGATCAATTGGAACAACGATGTGGGAGCAAGCGAAGGTGCTCGAGTGGTGCGAAACCTCGGACAGCCAAACCAGAACAATCGCCGCCGTGGCCACTGGGCGCTGATGGTAAATGGAAAAGATCAGTTGCGCCAGAAGTTCGGATATTCCGTACAACAGATTCTCGTCGTTGCGGAAACCTTGAACACGATCCGCGCGAAGAACCTTTCGGCAGCCAACTACCAGGACATGTTGAACTTCTATTGCCTCCCGAGCGACCGCAATGGAAACAACCAGATCGACAACAACGAAGAAACCTACTTCCGTGACCTCTTCGGCTACATCAACTGGAGTCCGGTCATGGGCAAATGGCTTTCCAGTCTCAAAAACCGTGCCGCCTACGACAGCAACGGCGACGGGATTATTGACGTCTATCCTGACGAGAACCTCGCCCGCGAGGATATGCAGCTTTTCTCGATCGGCCTGTTCAACCTCTGGCCCGACGGTTCTTTGCAGCTGCAAACGGGGAACAATCCGAATGTACCACCGGGATCATCGGCCACCTACACTAACGATGACATCCAGGAATTCGCACGGGTCCTCACCGGGCAAAGTTTCAGTCGCTACGTCTCTGATACGAGAAGCAATACAAGACTATACAACAACATCGGCCATCGTGAAGGTCCCTACCAGTTCGGTATCGACAGCGCTGACGGGGGCAATGTTTTCGACACGGACAATACAAACGGGGACAGCGACCCGAACGATGGTGATGACGGAATCCTCTACGCCGGAGGGTTTACAACCGGTGAAGGGGAAAACTACTACGGTCACCAATTCAACTACCCCATGCGCATGTTCGGCAAATCGGGTTCAACGATCTATCATGACCTCGGTGTAAAAACAATCGCCGGCGGAAGAGTCATCGACAATACCGGTATACTTTCCAACACCGGCAATCCGCCCGCATCGAGCAACAACAGCATCATTCAAATGGGCATCGCCGATATTGAAGACGCGCTCAACTGGTTTGCAGGCAAGGTAGACGGAAATGCCGCTCCCGACTTCACCGGAAATGCCGGAAACGCCAACGCGAGCCATGCCTCCACTCCCCCGTTTATCAGCCGCCGCCTCATCCAGCGGATGACGACGAGTAACCCGTCATCGGCGTACCTTTACCGGGTTTCGAAAGCCTTCAAAGACAGCGAGGGTTGCATGCGTGATGTCTGCAAGGCCATCCTCCTCGACCCGGAAGTCCGCAATCCGGATCTCATCACCGAAAGCTACGGCATGAAGAAGCCTCCCCTCGAGGCCTACATGCAGTTGCTGCGAACCTTCGAGGCTACCAGTCTGCTACCGATTTCGCCGGACAACACCGGGCCTCCGTTCAACGGAAGCTGGCCGGAAGTTGATGGCGGCTACGACCCGGGCAGCTATACCGGACAAGGGCCTTATCACAAAATCTTCCTGACCGATTACGGTTACCCCGCAAACCAGGCGAACAACTTCCGTTTCAACTGCCACTACTTCTACAACCTGACCGACACCCAGCTTTCCATGTCACCTTTTGCGCAGGAGACGGTGTTCAACTACTACCTTCCCGACTTTTCAAAGGGGCTTGTGAAATCCGCCGCGTTGGTATCCCCCGAACTTCAGCTCGCCACAGAAACGGACGTTATTAACAACATCAATTTCTTCTGGATCATCACGTGGGCGTGGGACACCTCACGGAACAACCGCAATGACGGTCAGTCTTTCAATCAACTTGGCGGAAGCTTTCGGAATCAGCGTGAGGCCTTCACGGGAGGCACCACCACCACGGGTGACTGGGACTCCCATCACCGGATCCGCATCGACTTTCAGAGATGGGCCGACGAGATTTATTCGCTGCCTCCTTTCTCCGGGAATAACATTACGGGCTCTGGTGGCCGCACTGGAGAGTCCCTAGAGGACGAAGCTCTTGTCGACTTTCTGGACCAACGTTTAATGGCAGGGCAATTCAAAGACAAATACCCCTTTGATGAGTCGGACGACGAAGATCTCTCGCGCGACGGGTTCAGCCCGCGCGACCCTCATCACGGTGACGGCGACTTCACCAACGATCTCGATGGACGCAATCCCCGGGAATGGATTATTCATACCCTGACTGACACTTTTGGCGACGGAACATCCAGTGAAATAAACCGCATGAATAAATTCCGGACGGCCCTGTATCTCATGACCATCAGTCCGGAATACCAGGTGAAGAAGTGAGCCGTAAATCCACGAATCTTTCGAGATGAAACCTTTCCACATCCACAGCCCCAAATGGAGCCGGCGCAAGTTTCTTACCCGCACCGGAAGTGCCGGATTCGGCGTCACCGGTCTCGCCTCCACCCTGACCAATTTAAACCTCATTCAGAACGCTTCAGCTGCTTCCACGGGAATGAACATGGGCGAATACAAAGCTCTTGTTTGCTTTTTTCTCGGGGGAGGCTGCGACACCAATAATCTTCTCATTCCCATTGGCAGCCATCCCGGTCGACCCAACTACGAAGCAGACCGGCGTTTCGTCGCCGTCTCCGAAGAGGACATTTCCAACGCAGGAACGGAACTCAACGCCCCGTCCGCCGGTAATCAACAGTATGCACTGCACCCGTCCTGCCAGGCCATGGCTCAGATGTTCAATGACGGTGAACTCGCCATGGTCGCAAACTGCGGCACCCTTGCCGTCCCCATTCCGGAGAACGTCAGCCTGAACGACTACAACGCGACGATCAAACCAATCCAGCTTTTCTCCCACTCCGACCAGGTAAATGAGTGGTTTTCCTCGATCCCCCAGAATCCCTTCGTGTCAGGTTGGGCCGGTCGCGTTGCGAGTCTGTTTCGCAGTGCGCCCTATTCCGACCCGGCACCTGCCGGACAGGGTATCAACAAAGACAGTGTCGCCTCCATGCTCATTACGGCTGCGGGCAGCACCGACCTCCTCGTATCTCCCGGAGGAACCATCCCGCAATATGCGGTTAGCCGGACCGGTGCTATTTCACTTTTCGGATACGGTAGCAACTACTCCAGCGCCGTGCAAAATGGAGCCTACACAAACAATTCTGCGGGACGCCGCCTCAGAGCATTCGAGTCGGTCATTAACTACGAGCACGAACACATTATCGAACAGGGCTATTCCGACGTGTTGAAAAGCGCCCGGGAAAATGAGGCCCTCATCGGAGCCGCAACCAACATCGCTGATTCTGCTGCCGACGGTCCCTTCCCTACCGACAACTATCTTGAAACGGTTTTTCTCGATACCTACAACAGTCGTATCGGCAGCAATTTCACCAATGCAACAGATCTGCCGGCGGACGTTCAGGAAATGCTCATCACCTGCAAGCTCATCGCCGGGCGCGACTGTCTCGGCAATACCCGCCAGGTCTTCTTTATGAACAAAGGTGGTTTCGACAATCATGCCGACATCAACGCACTTCTTCCCGGTCTGCTCTCTGATGTCGACGCAATCGTTGCCTGCTTCAACGAGGCGATGAAGGCACTCGCGCAATATGATTCTGCATTCGACTACAACATGGTCACGATGTTCCAGGCATCCGATTTTAACCGGACGTGGACGCCCAACACTTCTGGAACCGATCACGCCTGGGGCACTCACGTCTTCATCGCCGGCGGTGCTGTTGCCGAAGCCAATACCGGCGGGTCAAAAATCTACGGGAAATTTCCCGAGCTCGCGATTCAAGGAGCCAACGATATCCCGGGTAACAACAATCGTGGTCGTTGGATTCCGCAGATATCCACTGACCAGTACTATTCCCGCCTTGCAAAATGGTTTGGAGTCTCCACCGCCGATCTCGAATCAATTTTCCCGAATCTGGCAAACGGCTTTTCCAGCCCCTTTGATCCCGCCACAAACCTCGATTTCATCGGGCTGACCTGATTTCAGCCGGGACATGAAAAAAATCTCCATTTTTGCCATCTTGATCCTTACGGGACTTGCGGCGGTTTTCTTTGTGCCCGGCATACGCGAAGTGCCTGAGTCAGATTCGACGACAAAACCGACCGGTTTGAAGGTGCAGAAAAAAAATCACGTTTCCCGACCGGGCCCCCCTCAGCCGGCGGACAATCCGGAAATCTCCATCGTCGGGCGCAATCCATACGATACCGGAATCAGAAACGATCAACGAATCCAGCAGGATGAAGACGGTCGCAACATGGTAATGGAAGCAGTCGAAATTGCGAGAGGGCTGCACTCCGAGAATTTGGCTCCGGAAGAAGACCTTGAACACCTCAACCAACTTCTCTTCTTCTATCGTTTGTCGTTTGAGCGAAATCCCGTCGCTGCTGACAATCGCATGGTCATGCAGGCCCTCCTTGGAAACAATCCGGAGAAGCTCGTTGTCTTTCCGTCCGACCATCCATCGCTCGATTCGACTGGACAATTGCTTGATCGCTGGGGCACCCCCTATTTTTTTCATCCTCTTTCCGGAACAGAAATGGAGATCTTCTCCGCCGGACCTGACAAAACACTCAACACTTCCGACGACATTGCATGGACGAATCGGGACGGCAATCCCCTTACCGGAAAAGAGCAAACCGAAGATGATCAACTAAATGCCGAACCGTAGCGACATCCGGCTCATTCCCTGTCTCCGGTCCGGATTTCTCGCCGCCGCTCTCTGTGTCGCGATCTCCGCCACAGCGCAGTATCGCAGCTACTCCCTCAGATGTCTTGCCCCACTGCTCGAGGAAGTCGATCCCAACCAACCGAAAACTCTACAGGAAGCCTTTCTTTCCGGCCCAAAATATCTCGCCCGTCCCCTTGAGGGAATCGGAGCAGAGGCAATCGACTTCCCCATTTCGACCGAATCGAAGAAAGCTCAGCTGTTTTTCCGTCAGGGCATCGCCCTGCTCCACGCCCTCGCTTACCGCGAAGCGGAAGAGGCCTTTCGAACCGTTGTCCATCTCGACCCGGATTGCCCCATGGGATACTGGGGCCTTGCTCAAGCCAACGAACGACGCCCCGGTGTCGCACGGCTCTACGCCCGGGCAGCACATGACCGGTGCGATCGCAACCGTCCCGCCCTCGAACAGAAGTGGACCGCTCTGCTTACCGAGTTCTATCGGGAGGGCGAAAACCGCAACCTCCCGGCTCGCAGTGCGAAACGAATTTTCGCGCTGGAAGAATTGCTTTTCGAATTTCCCGAAAACAATGAAATTCGAGCTTTCCTCCTTCGCCGGCTTACCCTCGATCACTACATCGCCAACCTTCCCGTTTCCTCACATCTTGCCGTGGATAAACTCGCACTGGAGTTTGCCGAATTCGCGCCTGATCACCCGTCACGACACTACCGGGTCTTTCTCTGGCTCGACCGGAGACCCGGGCACATTCTCGATGAGGCCAGGAACATGAGTGCCCTTTCACCGAAAGCGGCCGAGATCCGGCGCTACACCGCCGAAGCGTTTTACGCAGCCGGTCACTCGAATGAAGCCGCCGTTTTCGCGAAAGAAGCGATTCAGACCGACCACGGCAATCTCGCGCATCGAAATCTGATGCCGTGGGAATCAGAAAATCTCACCGGGAATCACGCGACCCTCGTAAACCTCCTCACCGCATCCGGAAGAATCAATGAAGCTCTTGCCGAAGCGGACGCAGCCGTCGCACTGCCCCGGAAAAATGCCGATGCGAGCCGTGGGCTGGAACATCTGCGAGTTGAGCCGCTCATGGTTTCCGGTCAGTGGGACCGCCTCGCCAACGACCTCGAAACTCATCCCCTTCTGCTCGCCGCAGGCAGCCCACGCGACAAAGTGCAGCAACTGCAGTGGAAAGCGCTCGCTCAAATTGCCCTCGGGAATCGAGACCGTGCTGACGACTTCGTCGCCGAAATGCTCCGGTTCCAGCGGCAAGTCCTCATTGCCGGAATTTCCAACAGTGAAGAAAAAGCAATTGCGGGATTTATTCGAACCACGCAGGCGATTCGTTCGCTTTTCGGCTCGCGGAACGTTACTCCTTCCACACTTGATACCGCCGATTTGCCTGCCCTCGTCAAAGCACACTTTCTCCATCTCGCAGGGCACACGGGCGCCGCATTTCAAATCGTCGAAGCAGAAAGAAAAAATGCATCCCGAAGCTGGCTGCCCACAGCATATTACAGCCACTACGCCATGGAAGCCGGCCGGAAACGGGAGGCATTATTTTTCTTCAACCGTGAATTCCGGGCTCACGGCAGTCACGCAGATGCCGGCCTGCCGGTGTGGAAAAAACTCAGCCCTGTAGCGAAAAATCTGCGCCTTCCGGAAAAATGGGCGATCCCCTCAGCGAATCAACAATTGAAGCCGGGACGGTTCGGGCCGGATTCCTGGCAACCCCCACCTGCACCGGACTTCGAGCTTCCTGATCGTCGGGGCGATTTCATAACACTGAAACAATTCTCCAACCAACCTGTTCTGCTCAATTTTTTCCTTGGGACCGGTTGCGCCTATTGCCTCGAGCAGTTCAACACCTTTCAGCCCTGCTACGAATCCTTCGAAAATGCCGGAATTCAGATCGTAGCCATCACCCTCGATTCCCCCGATCTCCTTGCCCGGATGCTCGGCACAGAGGAAGAAATAGCTCCCGGTTTTCGGGAACATTTTCCATTCCCTGTTCTCGCCGATCCCGGCCTGAAAACCTTTCGTGACTACCGCGTATTCGATGAACTGGAAAACGGCCCTATGCACGGCACGATCCTGATTTCTCCACGGGGAAAAATTCTGTGGCAGGATATCGGACACGCACCGTTCAACCGCCCTGGAGATTTACTTAAGGAGGCGACACGCCTGCTCCTGGCCCACGGCCACCGCTGACAGCCTCGCTTGCAGGAGCATGCCCCAACCCCCTCCCGCCCAGGCTTTTCGGTCGACAGCAACCGATAACAACACCCCATTTCAATCCTTGCCACAAGTATCCGGAGTTTCGTATTATCCCGCTTAAATTTATGTCCTCGCCAGCTACCAGATTCACTGCCGCATTTCTGGCGTTGCTGCTATCCGGACCGATCGTCTCCATCGAGGCCGAAGTCGTGTCACGTATTGCCGGTCACACGACGACTACCTGCACGAGCGGATCCGACACCGTCGTCAGTGTTCCTTTTCACCGGCCCGTTCGTTTCAGTTCCGCAGTGCAGGGAAATCCTGTTG
>JAKSBG010000249.1 GCA_022361255.1 Verrucomicrobiales bacterium | reverse complement strand
GGGAAGCAGAGAATGCGCAAACTCGCCAGTTATTTCCATGCGACTTACCCCCAAAAAGTCGTATATTTTACGGATTATTCAAGTTCAGTTGATCCAAACCCTGCCACCCGCTATGAAAAAACGCATCCCCCCTTTCCGATCCGGAGTATGCCTGCTGAGCCTGCTGTTCTCAGGAAGTTTTGCGCAGGAAAAGGCGAAAGTCACCTTTGTGGACGACATCCTTCCCATTCTGGAAAACCGCTGTAACAACTGCCATAATCCGGACGAGGCCAAAGGCGGACTGAATCTCGCCACGTTTTCTGCCACACTCACAGGCGGCTCCGGCGGCGAAGTGGTGATTTCGGAGGATCCCGGTTCTTCCCGACTCTTCACGCTTGCCGCTCACACCGAGGAACCTGTCATGCCTCCCAAAGGCACCAAGATGACAGAGAAGGAACTCAAACTTCTCTCCGACTGGATCGCCGGCGGTCTTCTTGAAACAAAAAATTCCAAAGCGAGAAAATCGGACAAGCCGAAAATCGATTTCAATTCCATTTCCGCGACAGGAAAACCCGAAGGTCCTCCTGCTATGCCGGAACACCTCATCCTGGAGCCGGAAGTCCTCACCGAGCGCCCCAACGCGGTCCCCGCTCTTGCGCACAGCCCCTGGGCGCCGATTGTGGCAGTCGCCGGACAAAAGCAGGTTTTGCTGTACCACTCAGACGACTTCGACCTTCTCGGAGTCCTCCCCTACCCCGAAGGATTCCCTCAAACCTTAAATTTCTCACCGAACGGAGCCTACCTTTCCTGCGGAGGTGGTCGTGCCGGTAAGTCCGGAAATGTCGTCGCCTGGGATATCAAGACCGGCGAACGCATTCTCGAGGTGGGAAAAGAATACGATATTGTTCTGGGTGCGGACGTTTCGCCTGATTTGAAGAACGCCATCCTCGGAGGACCAAAGCGCCTCATCAAACTCTGGGACACGGTTTCCGGAGAGCAGATCAATTCTATCAAGAAACACCCGGACTGGATGCTGACGGCACAGTATTCCCCCGACGGAATTCTTTTCGCCACCGGAGGACGGAGCGGAGGGCTTTATGTATGGGAGGCTGCCACCGGCTATGAATTCTACACGCTGAAAGGGCACACCAAGGCCGTCACATCGATCGACTGGCGGTCCGACGGTAATGTTCTCGCCTCCTGCAGTGAAGACGGCCAGATCATCCTGTGGGAGATGAATGAAGGCAAGCAGGTGAAGAAATGGAATGCCCATGGTGGCGGCGCACTCGCGGTGACCTTCGCCCCGGACGGGAAGCTGGCTTCCGTTGGTCGTGACAAGACCGTAAAGATCTGGCAGGCAGACGGAAAGCAACTCAAGTCCATCGCAGCATCTGACGATATTGTCATGAGCGTTGCCTTCAGCCAGGACAGCAAACGAGTCTTCACCGGCGACTGGCACGGCAGAATCAAGGTGTGGGATGCGGAATCGGGCGCTGAACTCGCTGAAATCAAACCCAATCCACCAACCATTGAAGAACAACTCGCCTACTCCGAAAAGCGCATCAGCGAACTGACCGGAACCCTTCCCAAACTGGAACAGGGCGTAGCGGCTGTTTCCAAAGAGCTCACCGATGCCAGAAACGCGCTCGCCGCAGTTGACAAAAATGTAGCGGCGGCAACCAAAGCACGGGACACTCACAAAAAAGCCGCAGCGTCTCACGATGCGAAAATCAAAGCACTCACACCTCAGTTCGATGCCGCTCAAAAAGCGCTCGTGGCCAAGCAGGCTGCCACGAAGAAGCAAACTGATGCACTGAACGTCGCCAATGCCGCTGTAAAATCGGCACAGGATGCAGTCAATGCAGCCACTAATGATCACAAGGCAAAAGAAGCGGCTCTCCAGGCTGCGCTGTCAGCACTCAATGCGGCCAGAGCGGAAGCTGCCAAACCGGCTCTTGATGCGAATCAGAAAAAACAGCATGACCAACTCGCCGCCGCCCGCACCGCAGCGGAAAAAGCAAAGAAGGCCGCAGACACTGCCCTTGCCGGCAAAAGTGCCGCACGTGCCCCGCTTGTTGCGGCACTGGATCAGGCTCGCAAAAATGCTGCAGCAGCAAGCGCACAGGTGGCTCCCGCGCAAACAGCTCTGACAAATGCTGCGAACCAGCTCAAAAATGCGACCGTTGCCCGTGAGAAAGCTGATGCTGCTCTCGTTGAAGCTTCCAAAGACGGGAAAACGCCTCCGATGAATCTCGTCGACGCTCAGCGGACCGCTGCGGAAGCAGAGCGCAACGCCGCTACTGCGGTGAACAACGCAAAAGCCAAAGTTGCAAGTACAGACGCTGCCGCCAAAAACGCGGCAACCGCAGTTGCGCAGGCCGATGCCAAAGTAAAGGCAGTCGACGCGGAAATCGCAAAACTCACTGCCGATCAAAAAGCGAAGAACGACGCGTTCGCCAAAGCGGAAGCAGCCTACAAGCCGCTTCGTGATGCCCTCGCAGCGGGGAACGCCCGCATTGCCAAAGCCAAAACGGATCTCGCGGCGAAAACCACTGCTTTTCAGCAGAATGAAACAGCCCGCAATGACGCGAAAGCAAAACTCGATACCGCCGGCAAAGCTCTTGCCGCGGCAACAGCAAAGGTGAACGAAGTGAAAACCGCTCTCACGAAGGCACAGGGAGAGGAAAAAGCAGCTAACGAAGGACTTGCCGCCAAGCGCACTGAACTCGATACCGCGAAGAAGCAACTCGCTGCCTCACAAGCTGAGCTGAAGAAGGCGGAAGCGACTCTCGCCGGAGCCGCGAAACAGAAAGAGGCCGCTGCCGCAAAGGTCGCCGCCATCGTGAAGAAAGAAGCGGATACGAAAAAGTCCATCGAAGTGGCAAAAGCCGAACTGGAGAACAGCAAGTTCCTCGTCAAGAAGTGGCAGGCTGCCGCCATCAACCTCACCGCGAAGCAGGAATCCGAAGAGCTCGACGACATGACCGAAGAGCTGGAGGATATGAAAGAGGAGGAAGGCGAGAAAAAGACTGTTGTCGCCGAAGCCACGAAGGCACGGACCGAAGCGGAAAAGACTCTCGCCGCGGCACAGAAAACCGTTGCCGATGGAAACAAAAAACTGGAAGAGAAATCCGTCTCCGTTCTTGAGAAAGCTCTGCAGCTCGTTGCCAGCCGCGCGGTTGCCGAACTGAAGGAAGAGGCGGTGGAATCCCAGCCGGGCGCTGCTACCGCTGAAACCGATGCACCGCTCGTAGCATCCGTTGATTCCGACCTTGGCGCCGATCCCTTCGACGATACCGGGCTGATGCCGGAGGAGGTGGAAACGGAAGCGAAAATCGAAACCGTCGCAGCCCGCACTCTCGCCCACAAATCGAGGGACGAAATCGATCAGGAAGTCGAATCTCTTCGCAAGCGCCTTGCCGAGATTGAATCACTTCTCGCCTCTACCTACACCGAAGCAGACAAGACTAAAGATACCGTCGTGAAAGCAGACAAGGTTGCCCGGGAGACCCCGAAAGTGATTGCCCAGCGCACGAAAGCGGAACAGGAGGCAGCCCGCCTTCTTGCGGAGGCTGAGGCGGAGCGCAAGCGCCAGGAAGCGGCACTCGCCGAACAGCAGAAGCATATTGAAGAACTCCGGAAGAAGTATCTTTCCACGCTTCCGAAAAGAGAAGAATAGTCTGCGACCGCTCAGGGGAGGCAGCTTCCACCTCCCCCTTCTCTTTCAAACCGAAAATTTGTGAGCGCGATTCAATTCCGCGCCGCACATAATGCACACATCGCGTCTGGAATGGGAGTTCCTGCCGCAGTTGTCGCAGACAATCACTCTGGAGGAAATCTTCCCGTCAATCCGGCCGTCTCGACCATCCACTTCGAGAATTTTTCTCTCAAGATCTCGTTCTGTAAGGTGAGCCTCCTCCCGAACGAGCTCCCACATGGACTGGCAGGCGAGTGAAAGGCGGTCAATCTGGCGCCGCATTTGAGTCACCTCAAATTCGAGCCCCTTCGCTCTGCTTTCCGCCTTGTGTGCCTTCGATGACGCATCTGATATGCGCGAGGATTGCTGCATTTCCCACAAAAAGTCCATGTTAAGAGCTTAGGGAGGGTGCTGTAATCCGACGACTCCAAAAGCGAGCCTTATTTGGAATCGCCCCATCCCAACGCACCACCGTAGCCGCCGTCGCAAGACGGTGGCCTCTTCAACAGGACCCCTCCGCCCCACGCTCTTGCGAGCGCGGCTACACCTCCAGCACAACACTCTACTGTAGCCGCCGTCGCAAGACGGTGGCCACCCGGCAATGCAACCAGCACAGATTCACCCTTCCAGATCCATCAAAATCTTCTTCAACAGACTCTTCACATACCCGTCAGTTCTCGGCTGAGGCTTGCCGGGTGTCTTCGGCAGGGCCTTGATTGCCTCCACATGCGGCTTTGCCAAATCATCGACGTAATCCAGCGCGTTATTCGCGAGAATCGCTTCGAAGACGTTCCCTTCGGCCTGATTCGCATGACTCAGGATCACTTTTACAGCCTTCGCCTTGCCCGAATCCGGACCAAATCGGGCCAGCGCCTCTGCAGCGACAATGGCAACGCTGGCACAGTCATCAGAAAGCGCTTTTTCCAACGCTTCCCGCCCGGCGTCCACTCCGGCTTTTTCCTGAATGAGAAGTCCTGTCGCGCCCCAGTAACGGACCGCCAGATTGTCATCAGCAAGCAATTTCACGATCGCAGGCAAATCCTCCGGCTTTTGCGATGACGCAAGCTGTGCTGCCGCAAAAACCGTGTCGAAATCGTATTTCTCCGGATCGTGCCCCACCTCATACGGAGTCGAACCGGCACTGCGTTTATGAATTTCCGCCTCCGGCAAAAATCCGATGTCACGAATTTCTTTTTCCCACGCTACATGAGCCGCGCGCATTTTCTCGAGCACGTCCTGATGATCCTCTGAACCGGCGAGATTATTCACTTCATCAGGATCCGTCTCCAGATCGTAGAGCTCCTCCGTAGGTTTTGTTTTCCAGAAATGCGACTGCGCCTCGTTCAGCTTTCCAGCGTGGAACATGTCATGCCACACCCGGGTCGTCGGGGTCTGGAACATGTAGTCGATATACTGCCCGTAAATGCGATGCGGCATATACTGCCGAATGTAAACGTAGCGTTTGCCGAGAACGGTTCGCACGAGGTCATAGCGCTCATCCATCCGGCCGCGGAAGCCGTAGCTGTATTCGCCGCCGTCTTCCTGAAACTCTCCGGCAAAGGCGCGTCCGTCCATCCACTCTTTCGGCTCGATGCCAACCAGGCTCAACATGGTCGGAGCGAGATCGATGAAGCCCACCATCCGGTCGCTGGTTGCCCCGGCTTGGTAGCCTTTTGGCGCAAGGTGATCCCATTTTTCCGGAATGTGAATCATCATCGGCACATGAAGTCCCGAGTTGTAGGGCCAGCGCTTGTTACGCGGCATCCCGGAACCATGATCCCCCCAGTAAAGAACAATCGTATCTTCGGCGAGCCCCGCTTCCTCAAGTTCTTTCAGAGCAGCGCCAACCTCTGCATCCATCATCGTAATGCGGTCATAGTATTGCGCCCAGTCTTTCCGCACCTCCGGGGTATCCGGGTGATAGGCGGGAACTCTCGCCCGGGCCGGATCGTGAATTCGATTCTCCTCCTTAATTTCGTTCCGGATCTTCGATTCGTGAGAAATCGTGTAATTGAAAACGGAGAAAAACGGCTTCCCTTCCGGACGGTTTTTCCAATGCCCCTTTCTTCCGCTTTCATCCCAGACATCTTCGCCTTTCGCGAGGTTGTAGTCCTCTTTGCTGTTGTTCGTACAGTAGTAGCCGAGTTCGCGAAGGTAGGCCGGAAACAGCTTCATCGAGTCGGGAAGAGGCAGAAAAGAACGCATGTGCTCCGCTCCGGTGGCCGGCGGAAAGACTCCTGAAATAATCGTCGTGCGGGCAGGCGCACAAACCGGGGCGTTCGAACTGGCGCGGGTAAACCGGAGGCTCCGTTTCGAAAGCGCGTCCAGGTTCGGAGTCACAGCATACTCGTCGCCGTAGCACCCCAGGTGAGGCCCGTTGTCTTCGGAGGAAACCCAGAGAATGTTCGGCAGTTCCTTCGCTTGCAGACTTCCAGCCAGAACGAGCGAAGCAAGGATCAAAAGGGGGCGTTTTAAAATCATACGCTCAACCGTATCCAATCCGGCGGGAATTGCGATCCCCTTTTGACGCCCTTCTTCGCGATGCAACAGGGTTGAGTCAGGGACCTGACAGGGTCACCTCTTCTTCCCAACAGGGTTGCACCGGGCCTAATTGGCCCGGTAATCCGGATTCGGACGGGGAAATTTTGCGTCGCTTTTCTCGAGAAGCTGGATCAGGTGACCGTCGAGATTTTTCACCGTTTCCGGCGAATCCGGAGCGAGATCGTTTTCCTCGGAAATGTCGTTTTTCAGGTCATACAGTTCGTGGCCACCTTCCCACCATTTGATAAGTTTCCAGTCGCCTTTTCTCAAAATCGAATACGGTCCGGGGTCGTGTCGGTAATGAGGGAAGTGCCAGATGAGGTCCTCGCGTTCGATGCGTTTTTCCCCGCCTGATTTCAAGTGGGGAACGAGTGACACGCCATCGATATGATGCCCTTTCTGTACCTCAACCTCTGCCATTTCGAGAAAGGTGGGGAAAATATCCACGGAGGTGACCGGAGCATTGCTGACCGCTCCCGCAGGAATTTTTCCCGGCCAGCGAACGAGAAAAGGAACGCGGATTCCACCCTCGTAGGCGTATCCTTTTCCACTTCGCAGCGGCGCGTTTTCCGTTGGCTTTCCGTCGCGGTCGAGGCCGCCGTTGTCGCTCGTGAAAAGGATCACAGTGTTGTCATCGATTCCGTGTTTCTCCAGCGCGTCGAGCAACATGCGGGTCGAGTCGTCGATGGATTCAACCATTGCCGCATATTTCGCATTGATATCCTCTTTGCCATCCACGCCCCGGTATTTCTCCGCAATTTCATCAATTGCCTGGATCGGGGTATGCACGGCGTAGTGTGACATCTGGATAAAAAACGGTTCGTCTTTCCATTTTTCGATCAGAGCAACTGCTTCGTCGGCCTCACGGTGAGTTAGATATTCGCCGGGCTTTCGGCCGGGCAGTTTGTAGATGCCCTCGCGTAGAGTTTCGTGTTTTCCCTTTGGCTGATTGTAAGGGTCAAAGAAAGAAGGCGGCTGACCGTAGTCGCAACCGCCCCGGTTTTCATCGAAGCCCTGGTGCTCGGGATACCACTCCGGATCCCCGAGGTGCCATTTTCCGATGTAGGCGCTCCGGTAGGATTTTTCCCGAAGTGCTTCCGCGATTGTGATTTCCTCATGCTCCATCCAGTAGGGGTTCGGGGGGCAAAGGAGCTTGCGATTCGCCCCTCCGACGTATTCGGTCGGATTTTTGTCCGGAGTTCCGATACCTCCCCGCTGGAAACGCGAACGAATCCAGTCCGTCACGCCGAGTCGATGCGGGTGCCGTCCGGTCTGCACGGCGGCGCGAGTCGGTGAGCAGACGGCACAGGCGGCGTAGCCGTCTGTGAAGCGCATTCCTTCGGAAGCGAGACGGTCAATATTCGGCGTCCGGTAGTAGTCGCTGCCCTGACAGGAAAGATCCATCCAACCCATATCGTCGACGAGAATGAGAATGAAGTTGGGCGGCCGATCATCCGCGATGGCGGGGAGGCTGAAGAGGAAAAGGAGGGCGGTTAGAAATGGTTTCATGGGTGAATTTGTAGACTCTTATTCTTTTTCCTAATCCTTTTCTTTTTCTCCGACGTGTCTAAGGGAGAAAAGGAAAAGGATAAAGATAAGGAGGTTCTGGAGCGTGAGCGTTTGTTGGGGCGTAAGAGTAAGATGAAGAGTAGGAGTAAGATTTTTTCTCACGCCGAGGGATACTCCCACGGTGCGCGGTAGTCCCGCGTCAGCAGCGCGGCGGCTTCTTTATCACCGGGGATCATTTCTTTCTCCCCATCCCACTCGATGCTGCGACCGACCTTCCAGCTGATCATGCCGAGCAGACTGAGGTTTGTTGCGAGATGTCCGATCTCCGCGTCAGCAACAGGGCGGCGACTGCGGTCTTCAATGCACTCGATGAAGTCGCGCCAGAGCGGCGGCACGTTGTGTCCGTCTTTTTCGTTATCAAATTTCGGATCTTCGTGAACCTGCTCGCCTTTGGTCGGATAAAAAGTCCATCCGTCGCGCCAGCCCATGTGGAAGGTCCCTTTGGTTCCGTAGAAATAACAACCGACCCGCGATTTTTCGGCATCGTTTCCGGCGAATCGACGGTGCTCCCACACCGCCGTGAAATTCTCAAACTCGTAGGTCGCGACCTGATGATCGGGAGCATCGGTCGTTTGTTCTTTGTCGTTCAGAACCGGCTCGCCTTTGATCGGGCGACCTCCGGTGGAGTAGATTTTCTTCGGATACTTTTCCTCCGACCACCAGAGAATCTGGTCGAGCCAGTGCACCCCCCAGTCACCGAGAGTGCCATTGGCGAAATCGAGAAAATTGCGAAATCCGCCCGGGTGAATACGCTTGTTGAACGGACGCAACGGAGCCGGCCCACAGTATAAATCCCAGTCGAGATTTTTCGGCACCTCCTGATTCGGCGTCGGAGCTTCCGCTCCCCCGCCTCCGTGAGCAAAGGCACGAATCATACCGATGTCGCCAACGTTGCCCTCTTTGAGAAATTTCATACCGCTAACATGATGCGGTCCGATCCTGCGATGCATGCCGACCTGGACGACGCGGTCCGCCGCTTTCGCAGCCTCGACCATCGCCCGGCTTTCACCGATGGTGTGGCCGGTCGGTTTTTCCACGAAGACGTGTGCCCCCGCCTCGACACAGGCAATCGACTGGAGCGCATGCCAATGATCCGGAGTGGAGATAATCGCGATTTCGATCTCCTCCTTTTCCAGCATCTCGCGATAGTCGCTGTACATATTGGGGAATTTCCCGGTGAGTCCATCCACTTCATCGGCAGAAACCTCAAGTTCGTCAGCATCGACATCACAGAGCGCCACGACATCGCAGCTGCCATCCTCAATCGCAACACGGAGGATGTTCATTCCCCACCATCCGGAACCAATGAGGGCTGTTTTGTATTTCTTGCCCGATTTTGACCGGGCGCGGACGAAGGGTGCCGCCGAGGCCCCCAACCAGGCCGCTGAGCCGAGGCTGGATGAAATAAATTTACGGCGGTCAGTAAAAAAGTTCGAGTCAGACATAGGAATGGCACAGATTCTGTGTTTCTAAATTGTCGCATGCGCAAAATGACGCTGCGACCTACGCAATCCCGATGATGAAGATCGCATTCTACGATGCCAAGCCATACGATAAGGAATTTTTTGCAATCGAGGCAGAGAAGAGAGACATAAACATTCAATACTTCCCCTTTCGTCTTGATCATCACAGCGCAAAAACGGCGACGGATTTCGATGCTGTTTGCGCGTTCGTGAACGACAAACTGGACCGGAAATGCCTGGACAAGCTTTCTGAGCACGCACCCGGAATGATCGCGATGCGCTGTGCGGGATACAACAACATTGATGTATCCGCGGCAACGGAGCTTGGGTTTCGTCTTTCCCGTGTCCCTGCCTATTCCCCCCACTCGGTTGCGGAACATGCCGTCGCTCTCATACAAACTCTGAACCGGAGAATTCATCAGGCTTACAATCGCGTACGCGAACTGAATTTCTCGCTGAACGGGCTTGTCGGCAGAGATCTATACGGGAAGAAAGCCGCCGTTCTGGGGACGGGAAAAATCGGCAGAATCACCGCCGGGATTTTGCGGGGCTTCGGAATGGAAGTGTTCGCCTACGATGCCTACCCCGATGAAGAATGGGCCCGGTCTCACGATGTGAAATATACTTCGCTGGAGGAAATCCTTCCCCTCGCAGACCTGATATCACTGCACCTCCCACTTACTGCGGAGACCCACCATATCATCAGTGAAGAGGCATTGGGTAAAATGAAACCGGGCGTTCTCCTGGTGAACACAAGCCGGGGAAAGCTCATCAAAACGCGGGCGCTGATACAGGCCCTGAAAGACCGGCGGGTCGGTGGTGTCGCCCTCGATGTCTATGAGGAGGAAGAGGGTGTTTTCTTCGAGGACCTTTCCTACGAAGTTCTGCAGGACGATCAACTGGCAAGGCTACTCACCTTCCCCAATGTGATCGTCACGTCTCATCAGGCTTTTTTGACCAGGGAAGCACTTTCTGAGATTGCGCGGGTGACCTGCGAAAATCTCAAGCTGTTTCAACGGGGTGATTCCTTTCTGACGGGTACTGCGATCGTTCCGGAAAATGAGCAAGCAGGTTGACATTCACAATGCGCCAATGCTCCTTTTGCCTATGTCCACCCGCCTTCTTTTTGTCTGCCTTGGAAACATCTGCCGCTCTCCTTCCGGCGAAAACGTGATGCGCCATCTCGTCGAGGAAGAGGGAGTTGCGGATCAATTCGAAATCGATTCGGCGGGGACAGCGGGCTGGCACGTCGGGAAAAAGCCCGACTCGAGAATGACGGCGGCGGCAAAGGCTCGAGGTATCGAAATG